>JBDUAQ010000147.1:0-8481 GCA_040004575.1 bacterium | reverse complement strand
TCGTTTTCCGCTGGGAGGTCTTCAACGTAACTAACACGCAACGCCTTACCGGAGTGGATGGCGATGGCTTTGGCTTGCCCAGAGATCCGTTCCTCTACAATCCGTCGACGGGTGCGGGAAATCCTCCGCCGAGCACGTTCGGTAATCTGACAGCGATTCAGGGTACGCCGCGTATTATGCAGTTTGCGCTTCGCTTCGAGTTCTAATCGGAAGCGTTATCGCTGTCTTCACGCGGGCCGGAGCGGTTTTTCGGCCCGCGTTTTCTCTGCCAGTCTCATTCGAGCAATGCACCGAAAGGAAGACTAATGTCCGGCTATCCACGAATATTTCGGAACGCGCTGTTTGCCTTAGCCTTCGCGGGGTGCCTCCTCGGTCTAAACACCCATGTCGCCAAGGGACAGAACGGCAGAGGCCACACGGTGTTCGGAGATTTCAAAGTTGATGAGAGCCAGGCAACCGGAACAGGTGCGCGCATTTATCAAGTGATCCTATACAACGTTGTCGGCAATCTAATCGACCGCCAGTCGGTAACAAACAATGGACGCTATCGGTTCTTCGATGTACCTGATGGCGAGTATGCGATCGCGGTTGAATCCGAAGGCGCGGAGGTAACCCGGATCCAATTGCGGTTCAGTTACCCGGAAACCGACGTGCGCCGGGATATTTCTTTGGAATGGAAATCTGATCCAACAAAAGCTCGACACGGGCCGCCGGCGACCGTCGCGCCAATGCCGACGTACCAGCGGTCGTCCGTAAATCAGGAGAGTTTTGATAAGGCAGAGAAAGCTGCTGCGGCAAAGCAACACGCCGAGGCCGCCAAGCTATTGACCGCGATCGTTGACGCGGATCCAAAGGACTACGAGGCCTGGATAGAGCTTGGAAATGCCTACTTCAACCTGGGAAAACTGAAAGATGCCGAGAAAGTCTACCTGCGTGCTATCGACGAAAAGCCATCGTTAGTATTACCGTTCCTAAGCCTCGGAAAGGTTCGAATGGCCGATAGGAACTACGAGGGCAGCGTTGATGCATTCAGTCAGGCTTTAAAGCTTCAGCCAACAAATGCCGAGGCGAATTATTTTCTTGGCGAGGCTTATCTGCAACTGAAGAAGGGCTCAAAAGCCGTCGGCTATTTGTACGAGGCTTTGAAGCTTGAACCTATTAAGATGGCCGAAGCACATCTGCGCCTGGCGGCCCTTTACAATGGCGCCGGACTAAAGGAAAGAGCCGCGGCTGAATATGAAGCATTTTTGAAAAAGAAACCCGATTACCCGGATCGAAAAAAGCTCGAGCAATATATCGAGGCGAACAAGACGAAGAACAACTAACTGAAGTGGGCCAGGCGATCACCTCGTTTCGGTCTGGGCCGTTTCGGCTAAAACCGGGCTGCGGGTCAAGGACTCGTCCGAAGAATTACAAGCGGATCTGGGACTGATAACCTGCCAGCGTTTCCAGTCGAGCGCGATCGTGAGTCTGGAGCATCCGCATGAATCGGCTCGCGACAACAGAACGCAAATCAGGCGACGCCTGTAGTACGCCCTCCGTTATCGACCGATCTTGGACTCCCATCGACCTCGATTTCATCGAATCTGTTGACGCTCGCATTGAAGGTGGAATTTCAGAATCTCGTCCTTTTCCGCGACCGCTAGCGCTGCTCAAAAGCAAAGGTTGACTGTTCATGGCCGAACCTCCTGGAACTGTGCCGACGTTCGGGGGCCGCCAATCGAACTGATTTCGGGTTTACGGAAATGGAGGGAGCAAGCGACGTACCGGAGACAGGCCAGACTGATCTATTCGCGATTTACAGCATCATCGTCTTTTCCCGCCTAAACAACTGCACTAGATCACTTCGCTTCGAGACTCTTTGAGGGTGGAGGTTGTGCGAAAGTGAGTCACATGTTTCTCACGCCGAGGATGGATGCCCGCCACGAGGTACAGGCCAAGAGGGCCTTTTGCGTAAAACGGATTCTTCATGGTTAGTAGGACAACTCTACACAAGAACCGAATTGGGTGAGTCCGCGCAGCGGACGTCCGCTACGCGGACTGATTAGATTCCGATCCACCCGTCTGACGTGTGGCGAAAGCGCTCGGTAGTCGTAAGACCAAAGTCCTCGCGCTCTGGCTGCCACTCGAAGCGCTCGACTTCGATATGGGGCCGGTCAATCCGCACGACGTTGAATGAGTTTTCTTCACCGCGCCCGCGATCCGAGGCGGCAGTGCCCGCTTGCACGACGAGCGCCGAGTGCCCTTTGATCTTGTAACGCGTGGCGCTATGGGTCGTATGGCTAACATGAAGGTGGCCGGCAAGAAAAAGATCGGCGCCGCAGTTCGCCAGAGTTTCCATTGCCAGTCGCGCCCGTCCAACGAGATGCCGTTCATCATGTCCCTCCGGCAGATCGAATGGATGGTGAGTGACTATTACTTTTATGCTGTCAGGGTTGGCGGCTGAGAGTCTTTCCTGCATCCAGGCGATCTGCTCCTCGTTAATGCGTCCACCCTTGATCGTCAACGAGCGCGCGGTGTTGACACCAAGCACCGCTAGTTCTTCGTCATGATAAAAAGGCCGCAGATCTTCGGTGATGTAACGGCGATACTTGGCCAGTGGTCGCGCAAAGCGCGTGAAAACATTGTGCAAGGGGACATCGTGATTGCCGGGCACGACAATTTGCGGCTTGGGCAGCTCGTCAAGGAAGGCACGCGCTTCGATGAACTGGCGGGAGCGAGCCCGCTGCGTTAAATCTCCGGAGACGGCTACGAGATCGGGATTGATCTTTTTGATCGCCTCGATCAACGGCGAAATGACTTGAGCGTTCACGCGACCAAAATGTATATCGGATAGATGGACGATCGAGCGCATTAGTTCTCAATTCTGACGGCATGTTCCCGACGCGTAGCGTCGACATGATTTTAGCCCGGCGTTTCAACGCCGGGATCGGGGCCAGATATAGGAAACTCGTCGCGTCAACGACGAATGAAAGATCTTAGGCGTCGCTACGCGACGACAGAGAAAACCGTCTCATGTTCCCGGCCCTTGAAAGACCGGGCTAAAGTCACTCGTCGCTACGCGACGCAAAATCTTCGGCTGGCGTCAGCACGAGCAACGCCGCCGGCAGCGAGCGGTAATGAAGCGGCGGCGCCAATACTGTCACTTCGCCATCAAGCGCCACGCGGATACGTTTGTGCTTTGTTCCGATCCAAATTTCTTTCGTACACAAGGCGAAGAAATCCTTTTCCTGATGCAATCCACCGAGCAGCGCACGTAGCGCCAGTCGAATCAATCCCAATCGCCCAGTGCGGTTAGTTACATAAAGACTCAACTCGCCTTTATCGAGACATGTTCGACCGCCGATGTTGAGCGTTTCCATTTCGTATTCGTTATTCCCGATAAAAACGAACGGTGTGTGACTCTTGAATTCGCCTCCGTCGACGCCCATGCGAACATCGAGAAACGGGTAGCGTCGCAGTACCGCGACGGCGGCCCAGACATATGCAGGCCACTTGCCCGAGCCGAGTCGTTGTTGCTTTTCCCGGTTATGAATGAGGCTCGGGTAAAGACCCAAACTAGAATTGTTGATGAAGATGTGTCCATTGACCTCGCCAACGTCAACCTTCGTCTCGTGACCCGCGACAATAGTTTCGATCGCGCCGGCAAGTTCGAGCGGGATACGCAAGTCTTTAGCAAAATGATTCATCGTCCCAAACGGCAGAATTCCCAGCCGCTTGTCTGTGCCAAAAACTGCGGCCGCCACTGAACTGATCGTGCCGTCGCCGCCGCCCGCGACGATCGTTTCCACATCGCTTCGCGTGGCTCGTTGCGCCAGTTTGATTACCTCGGAACCTGTCCGGGCGAGTGTGATGCGCGCGTCTACGCCAGCCGCTTTGAAGGCTTCCGCCAGGACATCTTTAATTCCGGGTTCGTGACCCGGGCCGGAAGCGCTATTGACGATCACTTCAATCTTCACTGCGGTCATGGTAGTGCAAACTTGTTCCAAAAGCGTAGCACTTGGATCAGGCCCGAAGGGCCTACATTCAATAGCCAGGTCCGTGAGGGCGTGGTCGTAGGACATTTAAAGGTTTCCAGGCCCGAAGGGCCGATACTCAATAACTTGTGATTTTGATAATCAGGGGCAGCAATCCTGTACCGCACCTTCGGCGCTACCTCTTGTTGGAGCTTAATCATCCACGCCCTCACGGACGTGGCTATTGATTGCCGGCCCTTCGGGCCTAAGCCTCTCCAACAATCTCTATGAAGTCACTTTCTGAACTCTAAGCTCTGACCAACACCATTTTCGACTATACTGCTCTTACATCTTATGCCTAGAAATGCTTCTCATTCCCAATCCGTTGATCTGTTTGCGATAGCCCATGAATCTATGATCGAAGCGGGCTTCGTCCCCGACCTTCCGGGTGGGGTGGTTAGCGAAGTACATTCGATCGTTGCAGCTCCGGCGTCCGCTCGGGACAAGTCGGTGAAAGATCTGCGCGCGTTGTTATGGTCCTCAATTGACGACGCCCGGTCTCGCGACCTCGATCAGGTTGAGTATGCCGAAGCGCTCGCCGGCGGCGACACGCGCTTGTTGGTGGGCATCGCTGATGTTGACGCGCTTGTTTCGCAAGGTTCAGCAATCGACAAACACGCAGCGGCGAACTGCACCTCTGTTTACACGGGCGTAAGAACTTATCCGATGTTGCCGGAGGAATTATCAACCGACTTAACATCACTCAACGCCGGCGAGGATCGCCTGGCCGTAGTTACAGAAATGGTCTTAGCGTCTGACGGCAGCGTGAAGAGCACAAACATCTATCGGGCGCTACTCAAGAACAGTGCGAAGCTCTCCTATGAAGCGGTAGGCGACTGGCTTGATGGCAAGACCGGTGTGCCGCCGAGTGTTGCCACAGTGCCGGGACTTGAAGCACAGATTCGTTTGCAGTTTGAAAGTGCGAAAGATTTGGGGGAGTTGCGAAAGCAACACGGCGCACTGGAGTTGGGCACCATTCAGGCTTCGCCGGTAGTCGACGATCAAGGCAAGGTTGTGGATCTGGCTGTGGTTGAGCAGAACGGCGCCAGAGATCTGATTGCCAATTTTATGATCGCTGCCAATGTCGCCATGGCCCAGTTTCTGGAAGGGAAGGGCGGCCCAACGTTGCGCCGCGTAGTGCGTACGCCAAAATACTGGTCGCGCATCGTCGAGCTTGCGGCAGAACTTGGCGAACAACTGCCCGCCACGCCCGACTCGCGTTCGCTAGCTGATTTTCTCGCGCGTCGGAAGGTCGCTGATCCGCTTCACTTTCCCGATCTTTCTTTGGCGGTGGTGAAGTCATTGGGGCCAGGAGAATACGCGGTGCAGTTACCGGGTGAGCAGGGCGAAGGTCACTTCGGCCTGGCGGTGCAGGACTACACGCACTCGACCGCGCCCAATCGTCGTTTTGCAGATTTAGTAACGCAGCGTTTGGTGAAGGCGGCGCTGCAAGGTAAGCCGGTTCCATACAGTGTGGAGGAGTTAGAGAAAATCGCTGAACACTGCACTGAGCGCGATGCAGCAGCGCGCAAGGTTGAACGCAAGATGCGCAAGGTCGCGTCGGCCGTGTTGCTGCGAGACAAGATTGGAGAAGAGTTCAACGCGATCGTGACGGGGGTCTCGGAGAAGGGAACTTTTGCGCGCGTTGTTTCTCCGCCCGTGGACGGCCGCGTGATGCGAGGCGAGCGCGGACTGCGCGTGGGAGATAAAGTGCGCGTGCGATTACTGTCCGTCGAACCTGAACGCGGCTTCATCGACTTCGCGCGAGTGTGAGAAGCAGTGGGCAGTGAGCAGTGAGCCGCTTAGTGGCGGTGTGAACCGCTTTCTTAAGTTGTTGAAAATATGGTAGCGGGGGGCAGGATCGAACTGCCGACCTTGGGGTTATGAATCCCACGCTCTAACCATCTGAGCTACCCCGCCACGCTGGGTTTTCATTATATGGTTCAACTCAAGGAGGTCAAGAAGCCTGTAGGCGGAAGGCAGTGGGCAGTGGGCAGTTAGACGTAAACGTGATCCGCAATCGTAATCAATACATTCTTTCTCGGGCGAACTGACTCTGCGCACTGGCAGAAGGACATCGCGTACCTCTTTGTTCATGGGTATTTCCCGATTTCGCTTGCCCTTTTTGTTAGTTGCCACCAGCAGATTACGTGACAGGTCCACCTGCTCGCGGCGCAGCATCAACAGCTCCTGTTTACGCAGTCCCGTGCCGAGTGCAACAATCACGAGAGGTTTCAAGTGCTTTAGCCTAACTTTTAGAACGGCCAAAAGCCTTGGTTCCTCTTCCGGCAACCTAAGAGTCGATGAGCACCTGGCAGTGACGGAAAGCGATGGCGACGATACAAAGACGGAGACACACTCATATCGCGGATTATCCTGCCTCTGATTGTCTTGCACCAGAGCTCGTTAACCTGACAATACCTGCGCAAGAGTTCTTTCAGAGTCTCAATTGATTCGACCGCCAGCGTTCCCAGCACGACCCGATGCACGCCAAGTTTGATAACCTGCTCGACCTGCTCAACATTGCGCAGGCCTCCGCCAAACTGCAACGGGATGTTAATCGCACGCACGATCTCGCCGAGCACCTGCCGGTTGGCTGAGTTTGGTTCAGCGAAAGCTCCGTCAAGATCTTACAACGTGAAGCATACGCACGCCGGCCGCTTCGTATCCGCGTGCGCGATCGATGGGCTCGCCGTCATAGACTTTCGTCGAGTCTCGGCGACCCCAAAAAACCTTGCAAAGAGATCGCCTCCGAGGGTAATGTTCTGTGCACCGTTATCCAGTCCAAGTCAGGCTCCCCGACTGGTTCGTTTTCAATTAACACTTCGACTCTTCGGCCCTGGGTCTTTCGCCCAGTCGGACGAAAGGAGAAATCTTATGCAGCAAACCAGATTCAGATCCTATAGTGACCCCAGAGCTAACCACACACAGCCCGTTTACGACGACCGGAGTCAAGGTTTTACGTTAATCGAACTCCTGGTTGTCATCGCCATTATCGCGATTTTGATTGGCCTTCTCTTGCCAGCGGTTCAGAAGGTTCGTGAGGCAGCAGCCAGAAGCCAATGTTCGAACAATCTGCACCTGATTCTCATGCGTCAAAGGGAATTCTTCAACGAACATCAGACGTATGCAAGTTCTCTGGACCAACTTAACATTCCCGCTCAGAAGAACGGTTATGACTTTACTTTGGAAGGCGGCACCATGGGATTTACCGCTACCGGTATTCCCGCCGCGCCTGGCATCACCGGCAATGCTGACTGCCGCATAAATCAGTCGGATCGGTTATGGTGTGCGCCCAATCCCAATGCCGATGCAGAACGGCGACGCATGTTTGCCAACATCCATCAGCGAGCAGCGCACACTATCGGTTCGCTGCTGGCTCAAATGCCAGACGCCCTAGGTCGTCTGGTTCCGGCTGTGCAGTCTGAAAGAGCGGTGCCCAACGTTTTTCGGTTCTTCGACTCGGACCACGACGGCTCGGTCAAGGTTGGTGAAATCTTCGGCCCTCATCAGGACAACACCGGCGCGCTGGGCGAACTTCTTCCCTACATCGAACAGCAAATGAAATTCGGTTTTGCAGGAGAGGATGTTGGGTCGCTCCCCGGCGTCACCCTGCGAACGCTGATGGATAAATCTGCTGAACAACCAGACGTGGCTCTGAACCTTAACATTGTCGAGGGAAATGCACAGTTGCCCGCAGTTCAGGCGCAAGCCCCGTTCGTGCCGGCTGTTCAGAGTTTACTGTTGGCCGGATTCTGCGATGGAAGTGTGCGACCCACAGAAGATCGCGAAGAACGCTCGCCGTTCCAGTTTAACTTTAAGAACGGGTCATTCTTTGCGGATCTCCAACAGATCGAAACACCAAATCGTTTTAGCAACACCTGGGCTGGCCTGGTAAGTGTGAATGATGGTAACGGCAACTCGATCATCGCGATCCTGATAGGGCTATTGGTCCCGGCGGTGCAGGGTCAGGGGCAAACGCTCGACGGTATCATGATTGTCGGCGAAGGTGGCGGAGTATTTCATGGGGCACCCGGGGCAGGGCGGGCCCAACTGAATTTTGTCCAGGGAATTAATGGTGCATTTACGGGCGGCGTCCGCACTAAGCCGTTTGTGGTAGAGCGAAGGTGAGGAGACAATAACCTACTGAACAGTGTTCGCGAGAATCGGTTGCTTCGTTGTTTTTTGATCCCAACGATCCACTGGATCCTTAGAGTTGCTTCGGTTGAGTGGACGCGCGTTTACTGCGATCGCTTTACAGTATCGCATCAAGGGGATGGGATTTGAGTAGATTGGAGATGGTGGCGTCCCAAAGCATTCCGACTTGGAACCAAACTATACCTTGGCTAAAGAAATGAAAGCGCTTCGCATCATTGCTGCCTGACGTGAAAAATGCGCCGGGGCAACAAAAAACGCGGTGCGAAAGAAAACTCTAGGTCATGTTGGATTTTGGTAAGGGTTCGTT
>JBDUAQ010000146.1:0-8589 GCA_040004575.1 bacterium | reverse complement strand
GGGCAACTGATCCGCAGGTGAATCTCTTTCGCGCCGGCTTCGCGCACCATCCGCACAATCTTCTTGGAAGTTGTACCGCGCACAATCGAGTCGTCAATGAGCACTATGCGTTTGCCCTCGATCAAATGGCGCACCGGGTTCAACTTGATGCGCACACCGAATGAGCGAATCGACTGACGCGGCTCGATGAAGGTGCGGCCAACATAATGATTGCGCACCAGGCCGAAGCGAAAATTTATTTCACTTTGCGCCGCATAACCAATTGCTGCAACCGTTCCAGAATCCGGCACAGGCACAACCAGATCCGCGTCGGCCGGATGTTCGATGGCGAGGCGTTTGCCCATTTTGTGGCGCGACTCGTTCACCGAGTGGCCATAGATCAGCGAATCCGGACGCGCAAAGTAGACATGTTCGAACAGGCACATCGAAGTCTTTTGTTCCTGCAACGGATGAGACGAACGGAGTCCATCCTGATCGATTACCAGCATCTCACCCGGTTCAACGTCGCGAACATACTGAGCATCGATGAGATCAAACGCGCAAGTTTCCGATGCGACCACCCATGCATCTCCGAGTCGGCCCAGCGCCAGAGGACGAAAGCCGCGCGGATCGCGAATCGCGATCAATTCGGTGGGCGTAAGAAAGAGCATCGAGAACGCGCCTTCCGTGTTTCGCAAAACTTCGGGTATGGCCTCGCGAACCGATCCGGCTTTTGAGCGCGCCACACCGTGCAAAATAACTTCGGTGTCGGAAGTGGCCGAAAAGATTGCGCCTTCGCGCTCGAGCTTTCGTCGTTCTTCGCGAGCGAAGGGCAAGTTGCCGTTATGACAAACGGCAATCTGCCCATGCTGACAGGTAACCAGGAAAGGCTGGGCTTCGCGAATTGAGACTTCGCCGGCGGTAGAGTAGCGAACGTGGCCGATAGCGCTGGCGCCGGGCAAGCGATCAAGTGTGGCTTGATCAAACGCGTCTGCGACGTGGCCCATCGCACGTTCCAGGCGCAGTTCCGATCCGTTTGACGCAGTGATGCCACAGGATTCCTGGCCGCGGTGCTGTAAAGCGTAAAGGCCAAGATAGGTCAGACGCGCCGCGTCAGCGTGCCCGTAGATTCCGAACACGCCACACTCATCGCGAAATTTATCAGATACTATTTCCAAATATTCACCTGTAACGCAAAGTGTTTAGCGTTGCCTGCCGACGCAAACTAACAGTTTGCGTAACGTTATTCGACTCTGAGCTTACTTCGCATTCGGAAACCTTTCAACTTGGAAGCGAAAGGTGAATTGCGGATACACAAAACATCCGCGGTTCGGTATCATGGGTTTCACCATAAACTGACTTGTGAAATTCCGGGCCGGAAAATCAGGAAGGCATCGCCACTCCCCAGGACGCCATTCCAATTACAAAGCGGAGAAGCAAATCGATGAAGTATCTATTAATAGTTTTCGTCCTGGTTGTGATTTTTGGTGGTGTGTTTGCAAGCACGTCTAGAAACGGAGAGCCTGTTACGGCCAGTGCCAGGAGTGCTGCTGAGTTATATGCCAAAAACTGTGCTACCTGTCATGGCAAAGACGGTCGCGCCAAAACATTCAAAGCGAAACTGAACCACGCACGCAACCTTACCGATCCTGAATGGCAAGACAAAGTGAGCGACGAGCGGATCTTTAATTCAATCATGAACGGCAAAGGCAAGATGCCCGCCTTCGGGAAAAAACTTTCTGAACAGGAAATCAATGCGCTCGTTCCCTACGTGCGTGCTTTTAAAAAATGAGTAGGACAGGCATTCCTGCCTGTCCATGTCTTTATGAAGTTGCAACTTCATCGAGGATAACGCGAGACGCAGCCTGGAGTAGTGCAGAACCGGGAGCGGTAGCTACCGGATGCTAGATTCAATCTGCATCGACAACACGCTAGAAAAACTATTGAACAGTTGAGTTAGGATCCGGTCGCTACCACCACCCCACGCGGGCTGCCCGCGCGGGGACCCCGGTCCGCTCTCGGTTCTGCACTAGTTCTTAGCACGAGTTGATACATTCGAGTCGTGAAAACAACCAGTATCTCTTATAGCCTGCTGACTCTTTTCCTCCGCGCTGCGCTGGTGGTCGCGCTCTTCGCCTCAGGCTGGTTAATTTACAGCAAGCTTCCCCATCAGGATTCACCTAACACAAAAGCAAGCAACGGCGAAACTACTTTGCAGATTGTCTTGCGACCGCCCGCTGACAATGGTTTCGACGCGCTCGACATAGCTATTGAGCTTTATCCCTTCGACATCGTCGCAGCGCGTCATGAATTCTTTACTGAACGGCGCGCCGGCAAGCGTTTCGACGACTTTCTGAACGAGCGTATGAAGGATCGCACGCCAGTTTCAGCCCGGCTGGACAAGCAGGGCCAGGCATCCGTAGTTGTTAGTCCGGGCACTTGGTGGTTGCATGCTCAGTTGTCTGGTGAAGAAAATCTCGAGTGGCGGCTGCCGCTGAACATCGACGGATCCAAACAGACAGTGGAGCTGACACCGCAAAACATTTACACGCGGACAAGGAGTTTTTGAGGACGGCGAATCAGAAAACAGAAGACAGAAGTCAGTAGACAGAATTCCGAATGGCGGCTCTTCTAAATGAATACTGACTTCTGAATTCTGTCTACTGACTTCTGACTTCTGTTTTATGAAAGCCCTTCGGGTCGAAAAAAAGAAACTTGCGGTCAAGGAAATTGCCAAGCCCGAACGCGGCGATGAAGCGCTGGTGCGCGTTCACCTTTCCGGCATCTGCAATACCGATCTAGAAATTGCGCGCGGCTATGCGGGTTTCAAGGGGACTATTGGCCACGAATTTGTTGGCGTGGTGGAAGAATCTCCGGGCGACAAGCTGGTGGGGGAAAGAGTTGTCGGCGAGATTAATGCCGGCTGCGGAGATTGCGAACTTTGCAAGGCCGGCGATCCGCGTCACTGTCCCAATCGCACCGTCCTCGGCATCGTTGGCCGCGACGGTGCACATGCTGATTACTTGCGACTGCCGCTCGCGAACCTCTTGCCAGTTCCTGACAATATTGTTGATGAGCACGCAGTTTTTGCGGAACCGCTGGCCGCCGCCTGCGGCATCATGGAACGAATTTCGATCAAACCCGGTCACCAAGTGGCAGTGATCGGTGACGGCAAGCTCGGGCTGCTGTGCGCGCAAGCTATTGCTTTAACCGGCGCCAGCGTTCTCTTGATTGGCAAGTATGCCGAAAAGCTACGCATAGCTGAGCGGCGCGGTATTGAAACGACTACGCCAAAAGCAGGCGCCAAACGAAAGCGCGAGTTTGATGTAGTGGTGGAAGCGTCCGGCTCACCTTCGGGCTTGGTAGGGGCGCTGGAACTATTGCGACCTCGCGGCACGCTGGTTCTGAAGTCGACTTTCCAGGGACCGGGCAATATTGATGAGATCAATCAGGCGCGGCTCGTCGTTGACGAGATCACGATCCTCGGTTCGCGCTGCGGACGATTTCAACCGGCGCTCGATCTCCTGAAGAAGGGCGCAATCGATATTGACAGCTTGATCAGCGAAGAGTATCCGCTCGCTCGCGGCGTGCATGCGATGGAACGCGCCGGCAAGAATGGCATTTTGAAGGTGTTCTTGAGGCCTTGAAAAGACAGGAGCAGGAGGCAGGGGCAGGAGCCAGGACGACGAAAACAGAAGCACTGTCCGTTCTTGTCTCGTCATCCTGCCTCCTGCTCCTGCCGTCTGCCTCCTGATCCCACCGATCTTTTGCCGAAGCCTCGCCCATTAGTTATACTTCAAACCTTCCCATCGCGCTTCGGTGGTCACACCTTTAGTGGCACTTACCGGAGCGCCGAATTGCAGCTTTACTGAAGGTGGTGTTTCATGTTCGACCTTGCTAAAGACCAAACAAACATTAACGAACGGGCCATTTTGCGGAAACTCCGCGTTTGGATAATTGCTCTCGGCGCCGCGTGTTTACTGGCGGGAATCGGGTTGGGGGCGATGCTTTCGGGGAGGCCCACGGGGGCACAAAGCGAGGCCCAGATCGCGCATGCGCCCGAAGCGCTCTCGGCTTCGTTTGCGGAGATTGCCCGGCGCGTCGAGCCCGCCGTCGTAAATATTGAAACCATCACACCTTCGACGGACGTTGGCGACAAAGACAACGAAGACAAAGACGATCAGTCGTCCAACAACCCCTTGCTCGACATGTTTCGCCGTCAGGCGCGCCGTCCTGCTCGCGGCGTCGGCAGTGGTTTTATCGTCAGTCCTAAAGGCTACATCCTGACAAACGAGCATGTGGTTGAAGGGTCGTCACGAATCATCGTTGGCTTGCAGTCCGGCGAGAAGTATCGCGGCCGAGTTATTGGTATCGATAAAGAAACCGACGTCGCCGTCGTTAAGATCGATGCCCCACAGGATTTGCCGATCGTGACGCTCGGTGACTCCAATGCGGCCCAGGTTGGTGACTGGGTGTTGGCAATTGGTTCACCTTTCGGCCTCGACCAAACTGTGACCGCCGGCATTATTTCCAAGAAGGAAAGAGAGTCGCCTGCCTTTACAAACTTTCAGCGCTTCCTGCAAACCGATGCTGCCATCAATCGTGGAAACAGCGGCGGCCCACTGGTCAACATGCGCGGCGAAGTGATTGGGATCAACTCGCAGATCGCCACCTCCACCGGAGACTACAACGGGATTGGCTTTGCCCTGCCGTCGGGAGAAGCAGGTTTCGTCTATCGCCAAATTGTCGCGCAAGGAAGAGTTCGTCGCGGCTACCTCGGCGTTACTCTCGAATCAGTGAAAGAGGAATACGCTCGCGTCTATGGTCTGCCGGAAGCGAAGGGCGCGATCATCATGGACGTCCAACCGACGAAAGATGGCCAACCCACCCCCGCTGCCAAAGCGGGAATGCAGTCGAACGACATCATCGTCGAATTCAACGCGCAGCCAGTGCTCGGCGCGCAGGACCTGATTCAGAAGGTGGCGGCCACTCCCGTCGGCGAAACCGCCACTTTCACTTTCCTGCGTGACCGCGATGGCAAATTGGAAAAGATGACCGCCAACGTAGTGCTTGGTGAGCGTCCAGATCTGCAGCAGTTGAGCGAGCTCGATGAAACCACTCCTCCCAAAGCGAACGGAAAAGAACCTGAGTCCATGAGCGGATTGCACCTGGGGCTCACGCTGGGCGAGCTCACACAGCAGCTCATCACTGAAAAGCATCTCGCCGGTGTGCGCGGGCTTTATGTGAAGGACGTTGATCCCAGCGGCCTGGCCGCTGAGGTGCGCGGGGCCGGCGGGCAAGAGGCGCTTAGAGAAGGCGATGTTATCACCCGCATAAACCGCGTGCCGGTAACAACGCTCGCCGATTTCCAGCGCGTGCTGGGTGGTTTGAAAACCGGCGATCCGATCGTGCTGCAAACATCACGTTACGAAAGAGGTCGTGTGACGACCAGAATTGTTCAGTTTACTTACCAATAAGAACCGGTTTCCGGTGCCGGGTGTCAGGGTGCCAGTGGAACTTTTCCAACCGACACCCGATCCCTGATACCCGACACCCAGACAACACCCGGCACCTGATACCCGACACCCAGACAATGGCCCAAGCAAAAAAAGCTCCCGCGAAAAGCAGCAGGAAGCAATCATCCAAAGCATCCCCGCGCGCGTCAGTAAAAACCTACAACAACTACATTGGCGGAAAGTGGGTTCCGAGTGAATCCGGTGAGGTGTTTGAAAACATTAATCCGGCTAACACGGAAGACATTATCGGTCGCTTCCAGCTCTCGACGAGCGACGATGTGAATGCCGCCGTCAACGCGGCGCGTAGCGCGTTCGTCGGCTGGCGCAGTATGCCTGCTCCCAAACGCGCTGAAATTCTTTTTCGCTTGGGCGAAATTCTGATCCGCAACAAGGATCGCTTCACCCGAGACATGACGCGGGAAATGGGCAAAGTCCTGAAAGAAGCAGGCGGCGATGTGCAGGAGGCGATCGACTGCACTTACTACACTGCCGGTGAAGGACGCCGGCTACACGGCTTTACTACCCCAGCTGAGATGCCAGACAAGTTTGCGATGTGCGTGCGCCAGCCTGTCGGTCTCTGCGGACTAATTACGCCGTGGAATTTCCCGATGGCGATCCCTTCGTGGAAACTGATTCCAGCGCTCGTCTGCGGCAATACCGTTGTTATTAAACCCGCTGAAGACACGCCGCTCTCCACTTTCAATCTGGTCCAGGCTTGCGAGGAAGCGGGAATACCGCCGGGCGTCGTGAATCTGGTAACCGGTTACGGTGAAGATGCCGGCGCTCCTATTACTAACCATCCAGCGCTGCGTTTGATCTCCTTCACCGGCTCAACGGAAACAGGCCGCATCGTCGCCTCCGCTTGTGCCGAGCGCAATGCGATCTGCTCGCTCGAGATGGGCGGCAAGAATGTCATCATCGTCATGGACGACGCAGACATCAATCTCGCGATCGATGGCGCGCTCTGGGGAGCGTTCGGAACTTCTGGACAACGCTGCACTGCATCATCGCGACTGGTAGTCCATAAGAAAGTCTACAAACAGTTTTCACAGAAGTTAGTGGAACGCACCAAAGCGCTGAGGATAGGTAATGGCGCCGATCCTAAAACAGACGTGGGCCCGGTCATCAACGCCGATGCGGTCAAGAAGATCATGGGCTACATCGACATTGGTCAGGATGAAGACGGCGCCACGCTGGCCTGCGGCGGCAAGCGTTTGACCAAGGGTGACTATGCGCGTGGTTATTTCATCGAGCCCACAGTTTTCACCGACGTAGCGCCCGACATGCGCATCGCGCAGGAGGAAATCTTTGGTCCAGTCACGGCAGTGATTCCGACTAAGTCGCTTGACGAAGCTGTCGAGATCGCCAACGGAGTTCGTTACGGTCTCTCGGCCGCGATTTATACCAACAACGTCAATCGGGCCTTCCGGGCCATGAACGATATGTACACCGGCATCTTCTATGTCAACGCTTCGACGATCGGCGCTGAAGTGCATCTGCCGTTTGGTGGCACGAAAGCCACCGGCAACGGACATCGCGAAGCCGGCACGCAGGTGTTGGACATTTTTTCCGAATGGAAATCAATCTATGTTGACTACAGCGGCAAACTGCAACGCGCGCAGATTGATCTCATAGAAGGCATGGGATAGTTCGTGGCTGAACTTGGTGCTTTGGACCTTGAACTTTGCACTTTGTACTTTGTACTTAGTCGGTCTTATCCTGCTCCCTGTTCATAAGTAGCAACATCAAAGTTCCAAGTTCTAAGTACAAAGTTCGAAGCCTGACTTCTGACCCCTGGAGGAAACACTTGTGATTGTCGGCCTGCCAAAGGAAATAAAAGACAACGAATACAGAGTTGGCTTAACGCCTGCGGGTGTTCGCGCCCTGACTGATGCCGGCCATCAGGTGACGGTTGAGAAAAGCGCCGGCGAGGGCTCCGGCTTTGACGATTTCCTCTATCACAGAGCGGGCGCGCAAATTATCGATTCCGCCGCCGACGTTTGGGCCAGGGCCGACATGATCGTTAAGGTCAAGGAACCGATTGCACCTGAATACCCGCGCATGCGCGAAGGGCAGTTGCTCTTCACTTACCTGCACCTCGCACCGGATCACGAACTCACCGCTCAACTCCTCAAGCGTAAAGTTACCGGCATCGCTTACGAAACGATCACGGATCGTCGTGGGGGATTGCCACTACTGACGCCGATGTCGGAAGTTGCGGGTCGCATGGCAATACAGGTCGGCGCCCACTATCTCGAGAAGATGGCCGGCGGTCGCGGCATTCTGCTTGGTGGCGTGCCGGGCGTGCCGGCTGCGAGAGTTGTAATTATCGGCGGTGGCGTCGTGGGAACGAACGCCGCGAAGATCGCGGTGGGCATGGGCGCTCACGTCACGATCATCGACAACAATCTCGATCGTTTGCGCGAACTCGACGATATTTTTCTATCTAAGATTTCCACTCTCGCCTCGAGTGCTTACATGATTCACGACGCGATTTCCAGCGCGGATTTGATCGTCGGCGCGGTGCTGGTTCCCGGCGCTGCCGCTCCCCGGCTGGTGACACGAAACATGCTTAAAGACGTGCCGAATGGCGCCGTGATAGTTGACGTCGCGGTGGACCAGGGCGGGTGCATCGAGACGACGCATCCCACTACACACTCGGACCCGACCTATTATGTTGAGGGTGTCTTGCATTACTCCGTCGCTAACATGCCCGGCGCCGTACCACGAACATCGACGTTTGCGCTGACCAACGCCACGTTGCCCTACGCGCTGAAGCTTGCTAATCAGGGATTCCTTGAAGCAATCCAGAGCGATGCCGGATTGAAAGCCGGTGTAAATACGTTCGCCGGTCATTGCACCTACCAGGCCGTTGCGGAAGCGCAAGGCTTACCCTACACCGGCATCGATGCGCTGATCGAAGTCACCAGCGCCTCGACCGCTTGATTGAGAGTTAGGAACAGAAAATAAAGAGCGGGGGCAAGCCCGCCTTCCCAACCTGAGAGACTTCCAAGTCGACTCTGCAAGTTCCCTGAAAGCCTCTCAACATCAGCATGTAACACCTGGTAGAGTAAGCTCTAGGTTGGGAAGGCGG
>JBDUAQ010000145.1:0-8666 GCA_040004575.1 bacterium | reverse complement strand
ACGTAAACTGCAGAGGTCAGCCACTTTTGCCCAGACTTGCGCAGGTAAGAAAGAATTACGGCGACGAGCAGGAAGGATTCAAATCCCTCGCGCAAAACGATGATGAAGGAATTAAGCATCAGGAACGATTCCAATTTCCGAGTTGGTCTTAGCCGAGGCAACGTCGGGGGAAGCTTCAGCCGGAGCAGCATACTCTAATTGAAAACAGTTTTCAATTTCAAAAGGAGCAATTGCTTGGATTTGGGAAGAATCGCCATTATTGAGGAGTAACGGGAATTATTGCCAGGTCAGCACGCACGGCCCCAAGTTCAGTGACCGCGGTGAGGCGCAGCGGTAGACGACGTTTGTCGTCGCTGATCCAACCCCGAAGCTGATATCTGTCGCCCTGCGCGTCGTCGGTAGTTAGCGAGATCTGGATCGCCGGAATTGTTTGCGAACCGAGCTGCACGTTCTCTCGCTTCAAAGCGGTGATGAAGAGCGTCTTGGGCTGGTTGTTTACGAGAATAGATACGGCGCTGCGTTTTGGCGGATTCAGATTTAGGGTCCGCAGCATGTAAAAGAACGACAGATAGTCGTGTGTGCCAACCGGAATCTCGATCCGCGTGCCTGAATCGGTGGTAGCGGTGCCGTAATCCTGGTTGATCGCGAGCTTGCTGCTGAAGCGGCGGCGGCCTTCATTGAAAGTAAATTCGGTGTGGAAGGGAAGCAGGGCCTTCGGATCTACATAGGAGACTATTAGATCGCTAGCTACAAAGAGCTTCTGTAGTGCGTTTGTGGTTTGCGCGTTGACCGTGAACTGGAAGCCGTCGTGATCAAAATACTTCGACCGGGCACGAACTTGAAACGTCGCCGTTCCCACCGGCGCTTGAATGGTGGGCAGAAACACCTGGTAGTTTAACTGTTCGCCGACCTTGAATGGTAGATCTACTGGTCCATTGTCATCGGGTGTGCGGGGAATCACCAAAGGCCTTCCTGTTGGCGGCGTTCCGGCCACCGGTGTCGGTGTCGGGGTTGGCGCTGGCGGAGGCGTGGGCGTGGCGACAAAGCCCGAGCCCGCCAGTTCAGCCCTTATCTCCCCGGCCGAAACGCGCGAGACGATTAGGACAGGGACGTGTCGCTGGTCGTCGGTGAAGTAGGCCTTCATGTTGTCGTAACTATTTCCCTGCGACTCTCCCCTTACGCGGACCTGTGCCTCGATCGTGTTGAATGATCCGACGTTGGTTTTGATCACCTCGTAGCCGTTTACCTTGATTTCGATTTGATAGTTTTGATTTTCGTTGCGCACAGAAAGCGTGTACGTAGTCCCATCCGTAAGTGGGAGAGAGCGTACACGATAGACTGCTGACAAGAAATCGTAGGTGCCGGGAAATGCGGCGGTGCGCTTGGCCGGAATGGCGGCAGTACCCGCAGGCTGATTAAAGTCGGCGGTCGTCTCCAGGGTGCGGGCAGTTTCGCGGATTGTTTGTTGTCCGTGGTAAGGCAAGCCCGTCGCCGGATCAACATAGGTGATGTAGTCGTTATTAATGGCAAATAGCGCGGCATTGACCACGCCGTTAGTTTCGACATGACCTTTTAACTGAATGCCGTCGCGGCCGAAGAACGTTCCGCGGGCAGCAACCAAAAACTCGACGTGAGCGGCGCTGATAAAGTTGGAAAACGAGACGTTGTAGGTCAGTCGTTCACCAACCCGATAAGGAGCCGGCGAGAAAGGTTGAGAAGTCAGGTCACCTTTTTGTTGAGCGGAAAACGGTAAGACGAACGCTCCCAGGACCAATAAGAGACAGGCGGTCGCAAGTTTCAAACTTTGGGTCACCTTTGAATCATAGTGCAAAATGCAAGCAGAACAAATCGCGCAGCCTGCGCGGCCTCAATTGTACACGCAGGCTGCCGAATTCAGTTCCCTTCAAATCGTAACGCTGTTTGCCGCGCCGAGCTCCAACTCGTCAAGAATCTCTTGCGCGGCCCTGGCTGGGTCAGGCGCGTCAAGGATTGGCCGGCCCACTACGATGTAATCAGCGCCCTCGAGGATTGCCTCGCGCGGAGTCGTTACCCGTTTCTGGTCGAAAAGAGCCGCGCCTGTTGGTCTAACTCCGGGTGTGACTACTACAAATCCAGGTTTCTTCACAGCAGCACGAATGATACTAATCTCGCGTGGCGAAGCGACTACGCCGTCCATTCCGCTTGCCTCAGCCAGCAGCGCCAGGCGCGGCACGAGCGCTGACGGGGCCGACCCGAATCCAATTTCAGAAACCGTGTTTTCATCCGCGCTGGTCAGTATAGTAACCGCAATTACCAGTGGGCGAGCGAGCCCCTCTGAAGCCGCACATTCCGAAACAGCTTCCGCAGTCCGCCGCATCATTTCGCGCCCGCCCGTCGCATGGAGATTGAAAATCGAAACACCGAGACGCGTTGCCTCAACACCCGCGAGGGCGACAGTATTGGGAATGTCGTGATACTTAAGATCCAGAAACACGCGTTCGCCGGAGTCGATGATCTCACGCACCAGGTCGGGGCCGGCAGAAGTGAACAACTGCATCCCAATCTTGAACATGCCCGCAATGCCTCGCAGCGCTTTGAAGAGCTCACGTGCCTTTTCAGCGGTGTCCACATCGAGAGCGACGATTAGTTTGTTTGTGTTCATATCATCCTCGATAGTTTCGAGTTCCAAGTTTGAACCACTAGGGCTTCAAATTCGAACTTGGAACTTGAAACTTGGAACTTGAAACTGAAAACTCCTTTGCGCGTGATCCCACTGCCTCGTCAAGTGAGACAAATCCCTCTTCCGAAATAATTCGACGCAGGCCATCGTTTATTTGTCTCGCGATCGCTGGGCCCTCATAAATAAACCCCGTATAAATTTGCAGCAAGCTCGCGCCTGCACTAATCATCTCCCATGCGTCCTCCGCTGTGAAGATGCCGCCAACGCCAATCAAAGGCAGCGAACCGTCTGTCATATTGTAGAGTGTCGCCATCATTTCCAAAGAACGGCGTCGCAAGGGAGCGCCACTCAAGCCGCCTTCACCGCACGCTGCCACTCCTTCGTGTTCTGTTTTCAGCGGTGCCCGGGCAGTGGTGGTGTTGGTGGCGATGAGTCCGGCGACTTTGTTTCTTCGCGCCACCGCCACGATGCTTTGCAGTTCATCCGTATCGAGATCCGGCGAAAGTTTTACCAGCAGCGGCAAAACTCCACGGCCAGTAGGCTGATCGGCCAGTTCCTCATTGAGCTCTTGAAGCGAGCGCAGTAGTTCTTCAAGCTGATCTGACTTTTGCAGTTCGCGCAAGCGCGGAGTATTTGGCGAGCTGACGTTGACCGCGACGTAGTCGGCGACTGGATAGACAACTGCGAAACTTTTCAGGTAGTCAGCGACCGCATCTTCCAACGCTACTGTCTTACTCTTGCCGATGCTCACGCCCAGTACGCAATCAGGCCTGCTGCGCTCCACGCGCTGCGCAAAGGCTTTGGCCCCCTCGTTATTGAAGCCGGCGCGATTGATTAGTGCTTTGTCCAACGGCAAACGGAAGAGTCGTGGTCGCTCGTTGCCGGGTTGCGGATGGTAAGTAACGGTGCCTGCCTCGATGAAACCAAATCCGAGCGCGGCGAGAGAATCAAGCGCCACGCCATCTTTATCGAAACCCGCTGCCAGGCCCACCGGATTGGAGAACGTCAAGCCAAAACGCCGCAGCTTACCGAAAGGGCTGCGCTTGAAGCGATCACCTAAAAGTGTCTTTGTAAGTTTCGGAGCGAAGGATAGAGAATTGAGCGCCAGTTCGTGGGCCGTCTCGGGTGGCAGGCGAAATAGTAGAGGTCGCAGCAATGAGCGATAGAGCATCAGAAGCAGTGAAAAGTGAAAAGTGACGGGATTATTGTATCCCTTTAGATTAGAAGCCTCCAGTCGCTACCTCGACCATGTTCACCAGGCGGAGGGCTCCGGACGCTGTCACTTGTCACTATTTACTGTTCTTGTTAGTATCCCGCGCAATGGATTTCATCGAGAAGGCACGCATTATGGACAGCCCGCGAATCAATCGCGCGCTCGCCCGTCTGGCGTCGGAAGTTGTCGAGGAAAATCACGGCGCCGGTGATTTGTATCTGGTGGGAATACGCCGCCGTGGCGTGCCGCTCGCGGAACGAATGGCCGACAAGATCGCTGATCTCGAAGGCGACCGTCCGCCGGTTGGCATTCTCGATATAACCTTGTATCGCGACGATCTTTCCACCGTCGGCGCCAAACCCATTGTTAACCGTACCGACCTTCCCGGGGATATTGAGAACCGCAATATCGTGCTCATTGACGACGTGCTATATACCGGTCGCACCATCCGCGCGGCGCTCGATCAGTTGATCGACTTTGGCCGTCCCCGGCGCGTGCAGCTTGCAGTGCTGATTGATCGCGGCAAAGAACATCGTGAGCTGCCTATCCAGGCGGATTACATCGGCAAACTTGTGCCGACGAAAAAGAGCGAGATCATCAAGGTGATGCTCCAGGAATTCGATGAGGAAGAAGGCGTGGTAATTGTCGAACGGCCCGCGGCGGAAGCGGCCGACGGAAGTTGAAGCAGGCGGCCAGCGATGGCCGCTTTTGTTTTGCGAGAAGCAAACAGCAAACAGTCAAGAGCCTTCTAGAAGAGTGCACACTATGAAATTTGCTAAGTTCTCGAACAGTTTCCGGCTGACTGCTGACTGCTGTTTGCTGTTTGCTGTCTACTCCAAATGAACTTTAACCGCAAACACCTGTTAGGCATTCGCGAACTTGAGGCAGGCGAGATCACGCACCTGCTCGACACCGCAGAAACGTTTCGCGATATCTCCCGTCGCGAAATCAAAAAGGTGCCGGCGCTCCGTGGTCGCACAGTTATCAATCTCTTTTTCGAATCGTCTACGCGCACTCGTACCTCCTTCGAAATCGCGGCCAAGCGTCTCTCCGCTGACGCCATAAACATCAGCGCTTCCACCTCCAGCGTCAGCAAGGGCGAGACACTGCTGGACACAGCGCGCAATCTGGAAGCGATGGCGCCTGATTGCATCGTGGTGCGACATTCAATGGCGGGCGCGCCGCAACATCTGGCAAGAATGGGCAACGCTCCAATCGTCAACGCCGGGGACGGCGCGCATGAACATCCCACTCAAGCGTTGTTGGACGCCCTGACAATCCGCGAACACAAGTCGCGTATCGAAGGGCTGAAGGTGGCGATCATTGGCGATGTGCTGCACTCGCGCGTGGCGCGTTCAAACATTCACCTGCTGACAAAACTGGGTGCGACCGTTAGCGTCGCTGGTCCCGGCACGCTCGTGCCGCTGGAATTCGGCGAACTTGTCGAGCAAGGATTGCGCGTTGAAAAGACGATCGAAGACGCCATTGACGGCGCTGATGTGGTGATGATTCTTCGCATCCAGCGCGAGCGGCAGGACGCGGCGTTCTTTCCCTCGATGCGCGAGTATGCGGTCCACTTCGGTCTCAAGCCGAAACATCTAGAGCGCGCCGCACCGGATGCGATCGTGATGCACCCCGGCCCGATCAATCGCGGCATCGAAATGGCGTCGGAAATCGCTGACGGCGGCCGCTCACTGATTTTGGATCAAGTAACAAATGGCGTGGCCGTGCGCATGGCCGTGCTTTACCTGCTCGCCGGCGGCGGCCATAGCGAATTGGAAGAGAAGGGACATTGAAGCGACCAGCGAGATGAAGCTCCTAATTGCCAATGGCTACGTCGTTGATCCCGCACAGGGAATAAACACCGGCCGCGATCTCCTGATCGAAGATGGACGTGTGGTTGCTGTGCTTGAGCGCGGCCAGGAAAGACCCAGCGGGGTCGAATTGTTGGACGCGACCGGCCTGATCGTCGCTCCGGGTTTCATCGATCTGCACGCACACTTGCGCGAGCCGGGTGCTGAATACAAAGAGACCATCGCGAGTGGAACAGCGGCGGCAGTGGCAGGTGGCTGGACCAGCGTCTGCTCCATGCCCAACACAGATCCGGTAAACGACAGCCCGGCCGTCACTCGCTTCGTTATCGAGCAGGCGCAACGCGCACAGCTCGCCAACGTTTTCCCGATAGGATCAATTACCAAAGGGTGCGCTGGTAAAGAACTTTCCGAGATGGGTGAAATGAAGAGCGCCGGAATTGTTGCCGTTTCGGATGACGGGCATCCTGTACCCAACGCGGGCATCATGCGACGCGCAATGGAGTATGCGCGCGGGTTTGATCTGACAGTTGTTGACCACTGCCAGGATCTTTCGCTAACCGCGGGCGGCGTAATGCACGAAGGCCGCTGGTCCTTGATATTGGGACTGCGCGGCATGCCGGCGGCCGCGGAAGATGTACACGTCATTCGCGACTGCGTACTCGCGAAACTGACCGGCGCTTCAGTCCACATCGCGCATGTTTCCACTAGCGGCGCACTCGACGCCGTGCGCCGCGCTAAGGAGATGGGATTGCCGGTGACCTGCGAAGTAGCGCCGCATCATTGGACGTTGACTGACGATGCCCTCGCCGAATACGACACCAACACGAAAATGAGTCCGCCGCTGAGAAGCCGGAATCACGTGGCGGCCTTGTTGGAAGGTTTGCGCGACGGCACCATCGATGCGATTGCTACCGATCATGCGCCGCATCACGCGGACGAAAAAGACCTGGAGTTTGATCAAGCGCCGTTTGGTATCACCGGCTTGGAAACTGCGGTTGGCCTTGCTTTCGACCTGGTGAATCAGGGCGTAATTGATCTTGAACGACTGGTCAGGTTGTGTTCGACGAACCCAGCCCGCATTTTCGGCTTGAAGGATCGCGGAAGCCTCCGGGAGAACGCTCATGCTGATGTGACGATTCTTGACCCGGCGTGCGAATGGGTCTTCGACGTGGCTGCTTCAAAATCAACAAGCCGCAACACCCCGTTTCATGGCCGCGCGATGACCGGAGCTGCCGTCGCCACCATAGTTGGCGGACGGTTGGTCTACCTCAATCCTGATTACACGCGAATCACCGACGCGAAACATCGCCAGGCCTCGGCGAAGTAGTCAAGTTTCATTCAATCGGTTTCTCTCGGAAGGGAGTCAATCATGTTTGCGCAACCTAAAACCTTCAGATGCATGAACTGCAATGAGATGGTCAACGAGAGCATGCAGCAGTGTCCTTTCTGTAAGGTTACGATTGATCAGCAGGCAGCAATCGCCGCGGCGGACGTTCAGGATAAGGCCAATCAAGCCTACAGCGATTCAAGCTATGCGAGAACGGCGGCAATCGCGATGTGGGTGTTTCTTGGCCTAAGCTTCATCCCTTTCATACCGCTAGTCGCGTGGGCGTTTGTTCTCACGTTCCTGGTGGTAATGGTTATGCTGATCCGCTGGCAGGTAAAATTTGGTGGACTCAAGACCGCGGATCCTGACTACATCAAGGCGAAACGTTCAAGGAATATCGCGCTTGCTTTATGGCTAATCGCAATACCCGGATTCATTGTAAAACTTCTGTTTGAGGTGATCTTCGTGTGGCTTACGTCGTGAGTTAGTCACCCGAAAAACACCCTCGCGTTCTTTCCCTGGCAATTACAATCGTCGCTCTAGACCCGAAACGTATCGGCGCGCCAGTTTGTGATTGCCTGCTTGATGTCTTTAGGTTTGGCGAATCTGCCCGCTACTGTTGCGCTAACCAGTTCTTCCAGCTCGTCATCGCCTGCAAAGCGGAGTGCGACAATCTGCGCAGCAGTCAACGCTCCGGTCTGTTGCGCGAGGGTAGGAGAAAGGAGTTGCTGATGGCGCAGTCTTTCTTCGAGCCGGATAACTCGATCCTGTACCTTCAGAGAATTGGTTCGCACGAAGAAAGTCAACATCAGCAAAGCCAGTGAGACTACGATCCACCAGCCTGAATTTCTGTCAGGAGCCTTAGCGAAGATCACTATGGCCAAGACGAAGTTGATCAGCATCACCGGTAACACGAAGAAGTGAAACGGGGGGTGCCAGCGCGTGTGGTTAGCATAATTTTGGGATTCCATGTTGATACCTCTTTAGTTTCTTTAATTCAATTGTCCAGCTTAATAAGCCCAGCCAGGCAGCGGGGGCAAGCCCACCTTCCCAACCTGAGAGATTCTCCCGTTGACGAACCTCCAACTTTGAAAGTCATTCAATCAAGAGTAAGCACGATCTGTGATTAGCTCGTGGTTGGGAAGGCGGGCTTGCCCCCGCTCTTGGGATATGACCTTCACAAATTCGTTGGCAGCGCGTCCGATATATTTGACGCTTTTGCCGCCTTCGGTAACTCCGGTGTGAAGTCTTCACCGGGATTTATGAACTGGTTTCGCTCGAAGTTGTATTGTTTGTCGTAAAGCTGCTTGTAGCGCCCACCCGCGGCCAGTAGTTCTTCATGAGTGCCGCGCTCAACAATCTCCCCGGCCTCCAGCACCAGAATCTGATCTGCACTGCGGATAGTTGAAAGTCGATGCGCGATCACAAAGGTGGTGCGGCCGCGACGCAACGACTGCAAGCCGTCCTGAATCATCGCTTCACTTTCGCTGTCGAGACTCGAAGTCGCTTCGTCGAGGATGAGAATTCTCGGTTCGGCGAGAATTGCGCGAGCGATCGCCACACGCTGGCGTTGCCCACCCGACAACTTCACGCCGCGCTCGCCGACGATAGTGTCATAGCCATCAGCAAAACCATTGATAAACTCCTCGCAAT
>JBDUAQ010000144.1:0-8679 GCA_040004575.1 bacterium | reverse complement strand
GGATCAGTCGCAGTTGCCGGCTGCGTTGGATTAACGTGAATTGTGTTGCTGTCGGAGTCGAAATAGAAATGATTTTTTCCGGTGGCGCCGACGCCTTCGGTTACCTGCGGATCCGCGTTAAGAGCATAGCCAGGCTGAGTGCTCGTTGACTTGGGAATTACTCGCATCTGGAAAACGTAACCCTCAACCACCGGCGTGGTCCCTGCGAACCGGGTGTCAAGCATGTTCTCCTTGAGCATCTCATCGAAGGTTCCAAACGTCGTGCGCTGGTGAGAGTTGTAATAAAGCATTTGCTGCTCGGCAATGGTTCTGAGTGTCTTGATCGCCGCAGCCTCATTCGCTGACTTCACCG
Source organism: bacterium (assembly GCA_040004575.1). Classification (GTDB taxonomy): domain Bacteria; phylum Acidobacteriota; class Blastocatellia; order Pyrinomonadales; family Pyrinomonadaceae; genus PSRF01. The sequence goes on along the minus strand of JBDUAQ010000144.1, from coordinate 8,327 downwards.
CGGCTTTCCAACCGGTCACGCCGACTGCGATCAGGATTCCGATAATCGCAATCACGATCATCAGCTCAATCAGTGAGAAGCCGCGTTCGGCATTACGTTCTCTTTGGTTTGGGCTCATAAAAACTCCTCGCGACTCGTTACACGTATGAAATAAAATTTGGTTCCCTGATTAAATCTGGAAAACATCAGCGTAATCGAGCTGAGCCTTAGTTTACTACAGGAGTTTCCGAAACGTCATGTTGCCCTTGATAGTAAGGTACCTGCCAAGGCCCTGACGCCCGAAGTTCAGAGTTCAGCCTTTAGGCTGCCGAATCGCGCAAACCGGAAGCTAAAGCTTTGAGATCTAAACTGCTTGAACCCGAGGTTAGACGTGCGGGAGTGAGTTTCAGCATGTAGAATGAAAGAAATCTGGGCCGCTGAGGAAACTGGTAAATGAGACGTCTCGAACCGGTAACAGGAAAATCGCCGCTGGTCATCGCTGATGCGGTCGAAAAGATCGAGCGTCTGCAGCAGGCCATCGAGACCGTAATCAAGGGCAAGCGTGAAGCCGTGCGCCTGGGCATCGTGACGCTGCTTGCCGGCGGCCACCTGCTGGTTGAGGACGTTCCCGGCGTCGGTAAAACCACGCTGGCCCATGCGCTGGCGCGCGCGCTGCACTGCAACTTTCAGCGGATACAGTTTACTTCTGATCTCCTGCCCTCAGATGTCATTGGGCTTTCAATCTACAACCAGCATACCGCCGTGTTTGAGTGGAAGCCGGGACCAATCTTCGCGAATGTCGTCCTCGCTGACGAGATTAACCGCACCACGCCAAAGACGCAGTCGGCGTTGCTCGAGGCGATGGCCGAACGCCATGTAACAGCGGAAGGCGTCACCCACCCGTTGCCGGCGCCCTTCATCGTCGTGGCCACGCAAAATCCAATCGAGCACCACGGCACCTATCCGTTGCCCGAGTCGCAGCTCGACCGTTTTATGTTGCGCCTACGCATCGGCTATCCGTCGATCGACGACGAAAAACAAATCCTGCGTGATCGAGAGTATAGCGATCCGCTTAACGATCTACGGCCGGTGATGACGGCCGAGGAAATCCTTGAGCTGCAACAGAGCGTCGCCGATGTTTCCGTGGATGATGCGTTGATTGAATACCTTATGCGTATCGTTGCTGCCACGCGTGATTCGGAAATGTTGGATTTGGGCGTCAGCCCTCGTGGGACCTTGTCGCTCTTCCGCGCGGCGCAGGCGCTGGCGCTGACTGAAGAACGCGGCTACTGCATCCCCGATGATATCAAGCGGCTTGTACTTCCCGTCTTTGCCCACCGCATACTCGTGAGCACGCGTTACGCTTCGTCGATGCGCCGCAGCGAAGAGGCCGAAGCGGTGTTGACTGAAATAATGAAAACGGTAAGCGTGCCGCTGTGAGAAGGATGAGGGATGAAGGATGAAGGATGAAGCAGCGAACCCGAAACGCTTTCAGTCTTCATCCTTCATCCCTCATCCTTCATCCCTCGCCAAGTGGCGCAACGCCATCCTCGGAACCCTGCTCGTCATCGGCGGCCTCTCTGCCGCAGCCGTAACTCTCCTTGCGCGACACAGCGATAACTACGCACTAGCAGCGATAGCCGCAATCCTGTCGCTGGTCAGCGCAGCTTTGATGCTGGTCTTTGTCGTTCCACCACTGGCGCGTTCCGCCCGCCTTGAAGTGCGACGTTTCGATCTTCCTATGGAAGTAACCAGTGGAGGGGCGATATTCGTGGTCGTCCTGGTGGTGGTTGGGTTCGCTGCCTGGAACACGGGAAACAATCTCCTCTTCATGATCTTCTCCTTGCTTGCTTCCAGCCTGTTTGTGGGAGGCGTTGCGGCGCGAGCGTCGTTGCGCGATCTGATTGTGTCGGCGCGTTTCCCCGATCACATTTTCGCGGGCGAGGCGGCGCCGGTCATGGTCACTTTGCGAAACGCCAAACGAGTGTTGCCATCGTTCTCGATCCTCGTCGAAGCTCGTGGGCCCAATGAAGCAAGAAATCAGAAGGCACGCCGTCGCGGGCCGCGTTTCATCAAACGACCGCTGGCTTACTTCACCTACATTCCGCGCCGCGCCGCAGCGGAACAGCGGGTTGAGCAGTTGTTCCCGAGTCGTGGTCACGTGCTGATCAATGGCTTTGAGTTGTCCACGCGTTTCCCGTTTGGCTTTTTCCGGTTTCGCCGGCGGCTGCGCGCGCGCGATGTGGACATCGTGGTCTATCCGAAGCCTGAACCGATTGGAGACGAGCTCCACTTGCTGCCGACTTACGCGGGACGAATGGCGTCAGCGAGACGAGGAGTGGGTCAGGACCTTTTTTCTCTGCGCGATTACCAACCGCAGGATGATCTGCGTCACATCGATTGGAAAGCGACCGCGCGCTCGCGCCATCTTACAGTGCGGGAATTCACCGCCGAGGATGAACGCCGTATCACCATTGTTTTCGACACTCGAGACCTGTCAGCGTCAGACACTGGAAACTTTCTGCCACGATTTGAAGCGGGCGTGGTTCAGGCAGCTTCGCTCTTGAAACATTTTGTTGACGAACGCGCGGAAGTGAGACTGATGCTTGGAAACGATCTTGGGCGCTTTGGCAGTGGACCAAAGCATCTCTACGCATGCCTGCGCCGGCTCGCGCTGGTAAGCCCGCAGGCTCAAAACGTCGAGGTGAAACTTTCCGATCCCGTCAACGACTCGCTTGCCGCTAAAGATGAGAATGTCTTTGACGAGGACTACGCGATTGTCTTGACTACCGCACCGCTCGGCTCCATTCCTGCAAAGATCTGGCGCGCGTCACACGTGATTCACGTTTGAAAGCATGAGGCCAGTGAGGGCATGAAGTCAGTACCACCCCGCGGTAGCGGGTGGGTCGTGATTGGTGACGCTCAGTAAAGAACCCACCCGCTACCGCGGGGTGGTACTGACCTCATTACATTGCCACTCCAAAAAATAGTGCGTGACTTTAGCGGAACAAATAATGCTATAGTGATTGTCTTGTATCCCGCCTCAGCGAATTGCTCGACCAATTTCTTTGTCGGGAGAAACACTTGATGGCCATGGCCACGCTCGCTCCAGCCGCCAAATCAGTACCAACCAACAGCTATTCGCCAAAGATTTTCAGACTCGTAGCCGCCTGCTTTTTCCTTTCCGGCGCCACCGGCTTGATCTATGAGGTGCTCTGGGCGCGCATGCTGGGCCTTGTTTTCGGCGCGACTACGCTGGCGGTGAGCACAGTATTGGCCGCCTTTATGGGTGGACTTGCGCTCGGAAGCGCGCTTGCCGGACAACGAGGCGCAGCAGTAGAGCGTCCGGTGCGTGCCTACGGGCTGCTCGAAATCGGCATCGCTCTTTACGCGCTGGCCGTTCCCTTTCTCTTTACCTTCGTCGACAATCTGTACGCCGTCATCTGGCAACATTTTCATCCCGGCTTCTTTGCGTTTAGTCTCTGGCGTTTCCTGCTTTCGTGCGTGATGCTGCTCGTGCCAACGACGCTAATGGGCGCGACGCTGCCATTGCTGTCAGCGGCGCTGCTGCGATCTGCCGGCCCAAACTCAACCTCGATAACAAAGCTTTACACTCGCAACCTGGCCGGTGCTATCTGCGGCAGCATCGTCGCCGGGTTCTTGCTGTTACCGATCCTGGGCGTTCGCGCGACGATCTATATTGCGGCCATCATTAACATCATTATTGGCATTGCCTCAATCGTCGCGGACCGGCGAATGGAAACGCAATCGACCGTCGGGACAAACGATACTGCTGGTACGGAAGAACTGCCGGTCGAAATTGCCGAGACGAGTTTCGCGACGGATGTTAACGACGCAAGGTTCTGGATGGTCTGCGCCTTCATTTCCGGATTTGTGACCATCAGCACTCAGGTCGCCTGGACGCGCGTGCTCGCCATGATCATTGGCTCCAGCACGTATGCCTTCAGCATTGTGGTCGCTCTCTTTCTGATGGGTTTGTCGGGCGGGGCGTATGTGATCGCGCGCCGGAATCTATCTGCAATCCTGCGCGAGACGGTGCTGAAAGTGGAACTCTTTACGGCGGTCAGTATCGTTTTCAGTTTGGTAATGGCCAACAAGATCCCGGCGCTACTCGTTAACACCGGTGTGCGTTTGCACATCAACAGTTGGGCCGGCCTGCTCACCCTGCAGATACTTTCAGTCGCGCTCATGATTCTTCTTCCCGCCTTCCTGATGGGAATGATCATGCCGCTGGTATTGGTTTGGGCAGGAACAAGAGCGAAGGAGCAATCAGTACAACTCGTTGGCCGCAGTTACGCCATAAACACTATCGGCGCAATCTGCGGCGCGTTTGCTGCTGGATTTGTATTGATTCCGAAACTAAGCACGCGCTTCACGATACTTTGCGCTGCCGCTCTCTGCATCGTCGTTGCCGGCGCCGCTTACCTGCCCAAAGCTGATGCTCGGGAGCGCGACCTGCAACGCGCGGTGGCAGCGGGGTTAACGCTGGTCCTTATCGTGCTGCTCTTTGTTGTTGCTCCCCGCGTGAACCTGGCAGACCTGTCCGTGGGCGCTTACGACAGTCTGGTGCGCGTGCTCGCGAAGTCGCGCGGTGAGGTCGGCGAAGGAACGCCTCAGCAACGTGGTCCCGAGATTCACCAATTACTCATGTATGACGAGGGCCCGACGTCAACCGTTTCAGTGCGCAAAGACTGGGACATAACTTCGCTGGCCATCAACGGCCGTACGAACGCTTCAGACAGCGAAGACATGGCGACGCAGGTTATGTTGGGGCAGATGCCGCTGCTGCTGGCGCCGCATCTCAGGAATGCGCTGGTCGTGGGTTTCGCAACGGGTGTTACCGCCGGCGCGATTTTGCAGTCGCCGATTGAATCGGTGGAATGTGTGGAGCTTGAGCCGGCAACGGTCAATGCGTCACGTTTTTTCGAACACGTGAACAACCATCCACTCAACGATCCGCGCCTGCACCTGATCATTGATGACGCCAGAACTTACTTGCGTGTTAACCCTGCGCGCTATGACATCATTGTCAGCGAACCGAGCCATCCGTGGGTGCCCGGAGTTGCCAATCTTTTTACGCGCGAGTTTTTCCGACTGGGCCGCGAGCGGCTGAATGATGAGGGAATATTTGTGCAGTGGCTACAGATCTACCAGCTCTCAACTGACAGCCTGCGTTCCGTGCTGGCAACCTTTCACGAAACGTTTCCTTACGTGTTGGTGTTTCGCGTGGAGGGTGCGTGGAAAGGAAAAGATCTACTGCTGGTTGGCAGTCGGACTCCGCTGGCGATGGATAAACTGGGCGATCGCATAAAGGAACGAATTGTTGACCCGCGAATCTCCGCGGAACTCGCGCGCGTAAAGATCAATAACGAGGCGAACGTGAGGGCCTGGTACGTTTGCGATGAAAAGCAGTTGGCGCCCGCGGTCGCAGGCTCAATTATTAACAGCGACGATAACATGCACATCGAGACGACGGTGCCGCGTGAAGCATTTCGTCCGCTGCTAGAGACGAATGCAGCTTGGCTTGAAAAGTTGGCGGGGAGATAACCGCCAAGACTCCAAGGTCGCCAAGTCAGAAGACAACAGTTCAACGCCATTTTCCTGGGAAGCTCTGAATTCTGTTGGTGTCCTTGGTGTCTTGGCGGTTCATAACGCAGCCATCAGATCGCCCGCCGCAGCCTCACCGTTGCGAATGCAATCCGGAATGCCGAGGCCCGTGTATGCATTGCCGGCCAGAACAAGACCGGGCAGGGATGCGACGCGTTCTTCAATTCGCTTAACTCTTGCAAGATGCCCCACATGATACTGCGGCATTGAGCGCTCCCACTTTGAGACTTCAGCAAACAACGGCGCTCGTTCAATTCCCAACAGCTCACGTAGGTCCTCACGCACACGCGAAAGCAACTCAGCTTCACTTAATTCAAATAGTTCTGGCTGCAGCGCACCGCCAACAAACGCGCGCAGTAATGTGTGACTATCCGGCGCCCGGCCCGCAAACTTCACGCTGCTGAAAGTACAGGCGATGAGCGAACGCTTTTCGATAAACGGGACCACGAAGCCGAACCCATCCAGCGAATGTGGGATATCGGCGCGCTTGTAAGCGAGATTGATGGTGGCGCTCGACGCGTAGGAAATCCCAGCCAACTCCGCAGCGAGTTGCGGATCGAGCTTGCTGAGTAGACGAGCACTGACATAGGCGGGCAGCCCCAGGCACACGGCGTCCGCGAAGAATGTTTCGTTACCACTCGTTGTCAGTCTCCATTTTGGCGAACTGTCGCCGCCCGCTTCTGCCACCTCGAATGTGATTGAATCGACCGCGGTGTTAAGTCGAATTGAAGCTTGCCGGCCTCCACGATTATTTGAGATCTGAGATTTGCAATTTGAAATTCGCTCCTCGAGTTTGTCGGTGAGAACCTGCATTCCGCGGTCAAAAGAAAGGAACAGACTGTAACGCGCGCCGCTTGTTTCCGAATCTGCGTCACGATTTGAGCCTTGTTTGCGTAGCGCACGAATCAGGCTGCGATGTTCGTGTTCCATTTCCAGAAAGCGAGGCATCGTCGCGCGCAAACTCAGTTGCTCGGGATCAGCGGTATAGATTCCACCAACCATTGGTTGTGCCATGCGCTCAAGTGCTTCGGTCCCCAGGCGGCGGCGCACGAACTCAGCCAGGCTCTCATCGCTGTTACTGCCATTCAGATCGCGGCGAGGCAGCAGCAGGTCGAGCGCCATTCTCGCTTTTCCCGACCAACTAAAAATGTCGCTCTTAACAAAAGGCCAAAAGCGTGACGGCGCCAGCAAGTGAAATCCTTCCGGCACCGGCAACAGTCGCCCCTGTCTTACGATGAAGCTGCGGCGATAGTGCACGTTGGTTTCAATCAGGCGAGATTCGAGACCGAGCCGCTTAACAAGTTCAAGCGCCGCAGGCTTTTCCGAGATGAAGGAATCCGGACCACATTCGAGCAGGAAGCCGTCGCGCTCGCGAGTCTGAACAATCCCGCCTATCCGTTCGCTGGCTTCAAGTAGTGTTAGATCAACTTGTTCGCCTGAATCGCGGCTGCGCTCGAGCAGCCGGTGCGCCGCAGCTAGTCCGGTGATGCCACCACCGATGATTACAACACGCTTCATTTCGATATCAGTTTAGACGAACTTGTGGAAATTTTCGTTGTGTAGAATGACTCAGGTTACATACCAGTTGAATGAGTCGATCCGCCTGCGGCTTTGCCGCCGCACGGTGCGGTAAGGCTCAGCCTTACCGCAGAGTTTGATTACAAATTGAGGCTCCGCCTCGGTACATGAGGCGTAGCCTCATGAAAGAAATAGAGGGCCTCATCGGAAAGGCGAAGCCTTTCCGCACTGTGCGGCGGCAAAGCCGCGTTGGTTCATCGAGGCAGGCAGCAACCAATTGCGCAGACGTCTGCACGCGCTCCAATAACGCCGAGAGCGCGTCGCGGCGTTTGCGGGTCGATGCGTTCCAGAATTAACTCGCGAATCATCCCAATAAATGCGGGATGGGTGCCGGCTGTGGTGGCACGAACCATGTTCACGCCAAGCTCCCGACAAAGCGCCATGGCTTCGGTGTCGAGATCGTAAATGATCTCCATATGATCAGAGACGAAACCAACGGGCGCTACCACCACGTCCTTGGTTCCACTTGCGTGCAGTTCGCGCAAGTAGTCGCGAACGTCAGGACCTAGCCATGGCTGCGACGGCGATCCGCTGCGACTTTGGAACACAAGCTTCCACTGCTTCGCGCCCAAACCTTCCGCCACGATTCGACTCGTCTCTTGAAGCTGTGTCTCGTAGTCGCAGTTTCCGGCCATCGATTCCGGAATACTGTGGGCCGTGAAGACAAGCTGGGTTTTCGCGCGTCGCTCTTCGGGAATTTGTTGGAGCGCTGCCTGGATATTGGCGACGTTTGCTTCGATAAAGCCAGGATGATTGTAGAACGCGCGCAGCTTTTCCACGCGCGGCGCGTCTCCGCCAACGGATGCGCGCGCGCGTTCGATGTCTTCGAGGTATTGGCGGCAACTTGAATATGAACTGTACGCGGAAGTGACGAAAGCGAGCGCCTGCTTCACGCCATCATCGCGCATTTGGCCTAACGTATCCGCGAGCAGCGGATGCCAGTTGCGATTGCCGAAATAAATCGGGAGCTGCGGTCCTTTCGTTTTCAGTTCCTCCTGCAACGCGGCAATGAGCTTGCGATTCTGTCCATTGATCGGGCTGACTCCGCCGAACAATTCATAGTGTTTCGCAACTCCAAGCATCCGTTCACGAGGCACGTTGCGACCACGTAGCACGTTTTCGAGAAACGGCATTACATCGTC
>JBDUAQ010000273.1:0-2598 GCA_040004575.1 bacterium | reverse complement strand
GCCGCAACGTTAGCCGCTCGCGGAGCATAATATCCTCGACGCGCACGTATGCGCACGTCTTTCCGCGACTTCACGCGCAGATCAATATTGTGAAACTGTCCATCGCGGCGCTCATCGCCAGGGTAATAGCTAAGCACATATTGATGCGAGAGGTCGGCGGCTATCTGCAGGAACGCGTCGTTCAGTTCATCGGTCGTCTTTGGCATATAGACGGCGCCGCCGGTCTGGCCCGAGAGCTGTTCCATCCGGCGCTCGGCCGCCAGGGCGCGCAGGTTTGCGCCGTCGTATAGTCCGGTTTGCACAATGAAGATCTGACAGTCGGCCGCCAGCACCCTTTGCATAGTCGTCTCAAAATCATTGCGGCTGGTAGTTTCGATGCCGTCGGAAACGATCACCAGCACCAGCCGGCCTTTGTATGGATGAAGATAAGCAGCGGCGTCAATGATCGCATCGAACAGCGAAGTTGATCCTTCAGGCTTGCCAAAGCTGTCGATGGTGCGCTCCAAAAGTTGGATATCGCTCGTGAGCGGCTGCGCCAGGTAGCTATCAGTCCCGACAGAATAAATTGCCGCTTCATCTGCCGGCCGCATTACCTGGCGAAAGAAGTGGCGCGCCGCCTGCTTCTCAAAGTCGCGCGCGAAATCCAAACTACCGCTGTTGTCGAAGAGCATCGCCAGACGGACGTTCGTTTCTGAACGCGTCATATCGCTGATCGCTTTCAACTGACCATCAACCCGCAATTCAAAATCTTCCAACTTCAGCCCCGTGATTGCAATCCCCTTCGGGTCGACCACTGTTGCCGGAATAGGCACGAGATTGGAAACGACCCGCACGGTATCCGCTTCGTCGATGTCGTCGCTTGCGCTTTTCCTGGAAGAATCTCGGGGAGGCGACTGAGTGCCGGAACTCCGGGTCTGCGAGTTCGGTGGGGTGGGAGACGTGGTTGGCCCCGCGATCGAGCCACTCGACTTTGTCTTTGCAGGTGCCGGCTTTGGCGTTTTTGTCTGGTTACGTCCTGATTGCGCGAAGACGACTGTCGCCAGACTTATTCCCAGCAACACGAAAACTGCCGGCAGCGACCGCATTCGCAGCGAGCCACGGCGGACAGGAACCTGTGCCCTCATGCGTTGGCCTGCAAAGCCGGTAGTTCGTCGTGTATTCCCTGAAGCCAATTGTCCCATTCCTTCAACGCTAGTTCGACCTGAAGATTGTGCCGGTCACGCTTTCTACGTACGCGCTTGCGATCTTGTTCCGGCAGCGGCTCGAGCAAAGCGAAAGTGATATTCACCGGCTGGAAGTTTTTCGTCTGCGCGTTGGAAACATAACGCGCTAAGGCGCCCATGGCGCTCAACTGCGGCGCCGATATCAAAGCACGACTCAACAACAGTCGGGCGGAGTTTTGTCCCGCCAGCCAACCCATCGCCACTGACTCAACATAACCCTCAACGCCCGTAATCTGTCCGGCGAAAAAGATGTTCGCGCGCTCGCGCATCTGCATTGTTTCAGAAAGAACGCGCGGCGAGCAGATGTAAGTGTTGCGATGGATCTGACCAAACTGCAAAAACTCAGCCTGCTCCATGCCGGGGATGAGTCGCAACACTCTCGCCTGTTCGCCGTAACGTAGATGATTTTGAAAGCCCACCAGGCTGTATGCATCCGCCATTAAATTTTCCTGACGCAACTGCACTGCAGCATAAGGCTCGCGACCGGTGCGCGGATCAAACAATCCCACCGGTTTCATCGGACCGAAGCGCAACGTATCGACGCCACGGCGCGCGATCTCCTCAATCGGTAAACAAGACTCGAACCAGCGGGTTTCCTCGAATCGCTGCAAGGGGACGCTCTTCGCTTCAATCAAGGCAGCGTAAAAGGTCGCGTACTGCTCCTCATCAAATGGGCAGTTCAGGTAGTCGTCCCCGCCTTTGCCGTAACGTGCTGCTGGAAAAGCAAGCGAACGATCGATGGAATCCGCGGCGACGATGGGAGCGATCGCGTCATAGAAGTAAAGCTGGTCGCTGCCGGTGAGTTTCATGATCTCCGCGGTCAGTGCATCTGAGGAAAGCGGGCCGGTGGCGATGATCGCTATCTCGTCATCAAGAATGTTCTTCACTTCTTCGCGAACTAACTCGATGTTTGGGTTGTTCTCAATGCGCTCCGTAATTAATTCGGCAAATTTCTCCCGGTCAACGGCAAGCGCAGCTCCGGCGGGAACTCGTGTCGCCGTTGCGCATTCCATTACCAGCGAACCGGCACGTCGCAGTTCTTCCTTCAAGAGATAAGGCGCTGAGCCAACCTCATCCGATTTCAGTGAGTTGGAACAAACGATCTCGGCAAGCTTGTCGGTGCGATGAGCGGGCGTTTGAGTTACGGGTCGCATTTCGAAGAGGCGCACCTGCGCACCCGCTCGCGCCGCTTGCCACGCGGCTTCCACTCCGGCGAGGCCGCCACCGATGACGTTTATTTTTTTCATATCCTGGGAGCGCAGGCATCTTGCCTGCTTCTTTTTGAAAGCCCAGTTGTTGCTATTCCACCGAGGGCAGACAAGATGTCTGCGCTCCCGGGTCACGGCTTCTTATCAGGTGACATCTCGGTTTTCGG
>JBDUAQ010000017.1:0-28360 GCA_040004575.1 bacterium | reverse complement strand
ACATCGCGCAGTCATCCGATACGATCCTGGCATCACTCGATCGCGAGTTGCTCCGCTCGGAGTTTGAGCCGAGCTTAGTTTTGCTCTTCCCAAATTGCGAAGCCTCGACAGGCTTCAAGACGAAATTACTTACCGACACATTCGAAGGAGAAACTGTTATGTACCGCAATAGATCCTTGGTTCTTTTCCTGACGCTGGTGATTACATCAGTCATCGCCCTGAGTGGTTGCGCAAAAGTAGAGGAAGGCCCCGCCGCCAACAAACCAAACAACGACAGCGGCAAGATTGCCGTGACAACTGCCTCCGACGAGGCACGAAAGGAATATCTTCAGGGCCGCGACCTCCAGGAGAAGTTGCTAATCCAGGACTCTATCCAACATTTCGATAAAGCAATTTCGCTTGATGCAAACTTCGCGCTGGCTGAGTTAAACCGCGCGCAGGTCAGTCCTACCGGGAAAGAGTTTTTCGATCACCTGAAGAAAGCCGTGTCTCTGGCAGACAAGGCTTCCAATGGCGAGAAGTTGTTGATCCTTGGTACCGAAGCGGGCGCCAATGGCAATGCCGCAAAACAAAAAGAACTGCTCGACCAACTTGTGGCGGCTTATCCAAACGACGAGCGGGCGCATTTCAATCTGGGTGGTTACTACTTCGGACAACAGGACTTTCCCAACGCCATCGAGCATTACAAGAAGGCGACTGAACTTGCTCCCACTTTCTCAACCGCCTTCAACATTCTCGGATACGCCTATCGCCAGAATGTTGATTACCCAAACGCGGAAACGGCGTTCAAGAAATACATCGAGCTGATTCCGAAGGATCCGAATCCGTATGACTCCTACGCGGAGTTGCTGTTGAAGATGGGCAGGTTTGACGAAGCGATCACGCAGTATCGCAAAGCGCTCGAGATCGATTCCAACTTCATCAACTCGCATCAGGGCATCGCAGCCGCGCTTATGTATCAGGGCAAACCGGATGAAGCGGCCGCCGAGTTACAAAAAATTACCGACAAGGCGAGAAGCGATGCCGAACGCCGCACGGCTTTGTTTGCTTTGACGGTCGTTGACGTGGACAGCGGCAAGCTGGATAAAGCTCTCGAAGAAGTAGACAAACAGTACACGCTGGGCGAGAAGACCAACGATGTTGCAGGGATGACCGGCGACTTGCAACTCAAAGGAAACGTCTTGCTGGAGCTCGGCAAGCCCGACGAAGCGAAGGCCGCTTTTGAACGTCTCGTAAAAATGACTGACGAATCGAGTCTTTCGCAGGAGATCAAGGACAACGCCAAACTATTTCATCACTACAACCTGACGCGCGTGGCGCTTGCGAAGAAAGACCTGGCTAACGCAAAGACGGAAGCCGAGGCTTTTCGCAAAGGCACTGAATCGTTGAAGAACCCGTTTCAAACAAAACAAGTCCACGAACTGCTGGGGATGATTGCGCTCGAGTCGAAAGACTACGACGCGGCGCTCAGTGAAATGCAACAGTCGAACCTGCAGAACCCTTACGATCTCTATCGCATTTGTCAGGTTTACCAGGGCAAAGGCGACGCGGGGAAAGCAAAGGAGTTTTGCACCAGGGCCGCGACGTTTAATTCGCTGCCGGCGCTCAACCTCGCCTTCATCCGCGCGAAGGCGGCCAAGGTGTGATGCCAGCCCGCGGCTTTGCCGCCTGATGTGCGGAAGGTCTCTGACCTTCCGTATCGCGCTCAGATAAATTGGGGGCTACGCCCTGCTTGGGGCGCAGCCCCCAGATTGTTAAGGGGCCGTGGCGGTGGGGCATAGCCGCCACCGCACATCAAAGGGCAAAGCCCGACTTCCCGCTCAATCCCCCGCTTTACTATTCACGATTTACGATTCACTATTTACGTTCCGGCTGATTGCTGTCTGCTGATTACTGATTACTCATGGAATGGCCTGAACTTAAATTCGCCGAATGGCAAGACACGCTCGCCACGCTGCACATGTGGACGCAGGTTGTCGGCAAGATCCGTCTAAAGCAAACGCCGTTAGTCAACCACTGGTGGAACGTGCCGTTGTATGTCTCCGCGCGCGGGCTGACGACAACCGCGATGGCCGACGAAGATCGCATCTTCGAAATCGAATTCGATTTCATCGATCATCAGCTTCTGATCAAATGCAGCGACGGTTCAACCACATCGCTCGCGCTGCGCCCGCAATCAGTCGCCGACTTCTACGCCGAAGTGATGGCGGCGCTTCGTGATTTGGGAATGGAGATAAAGATCTGGACGATGCCGGTCGAAGTTCCGAACCCGATCCGCTTCACCGACGATCACGATCACAAGTCCTACGACGCTGAGTACGCCAATCGCTGCTGGCGCGCGCTGGTGAAGATGGATGATGTGCTCAAGGAGTTTCGCGCGCGGTTCATCGGCAAAGTCAGTCCGGTGCATTTCTTCTGGGGCAGTTTCGATCTGGCCGTCACACGGTTTTCGGGCAAACCTGCTCCGGAACGTCCCGGCGCCGACCTGATGACGCGTGAGGCCTATTCACATGAAGTGATCAGCCACGGCTGGTGGCCCGGCAATAAAGATATGGAAGCGGCGTTTTACTCCTACACCACCCCCGAACCCGCGGGTTTGTCAGACGTAATGGCCCAGGGAAAGATTCGCCCCGCGCCAACTTTTTACAGTGCGGAGATGAAAGAGTTTTTCCTGTTGTACGACGACGTGCGCCAGTCCGCTTCACCCGAACAAACGCTAATGGATTTCTGCCAGACGACCTACGAAGCCGGCGCCAACCTTGCCGGCTGGGACCGCGCCGCGCTTGAGCGTCGAAGCAACAGTTAAGTGCGAAGTCCAAAACTATTGACCTTCTCGCTCACCGGACCTAAGCTATGCTCGTTTTATGCGTATGTTGCTACCTCGGGGCGCTTTCAGCCGAAACGGCCTCGCAGTGATTCGGCCAATCGCACACCCCGATTGTAGCCATACAACTTACAAGTCGCTTGAAATCACACAACGCGGCGCCCTTATACCGCACTCACGGATTAGTCAGAGAGAGTTAACGGGTGCGCCGCCTCATTGACTCACCGCGCCGCCTATCCCGGGCTGACTAGACTCCCGAGACGAAAGCGCTGCAGCAAACGGAGGTTAACCTCATGGACTGGAACTGGTTGCCCATAATCTCGTGTTCACTGGCCGGGCTGATCATGGTGATCGGCAGTCTCTACCTGATCTGGAAGGGCCGCATCACGCTGGACAAGGAAAGCAAAACTTCGACCAAATTCAAGTTGCCAGGAGGCTTTGAGGTTGAGTCGCCAGTGGCGGCGCTACTCATGTTCCTGCTGGGCGTTTTCCTGCTCTTCATTCCCATCCACTACAGTCCATTAATGTGTCCTGATCTGGCCTTTCATAAGAAGAAGCCACTCGAAATGGTGGAACTGCGCGGTAAGGTGTCGACCGACACTAACATCGAAGTCTACGCCATTGTCGACGAGCAGACGGCCAACGCCGAGCAGACAGTCTCCCTGTCCGTGCCGTACGTGTCTGACCGGCGCTACGTCGTCAGGTACATCAACGCAATGGGCGCGCTAGCGTCCGACGAGACCTTCCTGCTCAAAGAGGGCGAGAAGTTTCACGACCTAATCGGCGTGAAGGAAACCAAGGGCGCTGCCGCGGCCGCGAGTCCCACGCCCGCAATCGTATTGGAGCACACGGAATCTCCCAGCGCTGTTTCGGAATTCATAACGCGGTGAGGGCCAACGATATGACTTACCTAAAAACGCTTGCGATCGCATTCACGATCTGCGCCGCGCTTGCCGGGTTCGCCGGGCGCGCCGGCGCGCAGAGCCAGCTCACCCTGGGCGGACGAGTCGTGCTGCAAACAAGAGGGACGCTCCCGCGCTTCACTGTCCGACTCTACCCGTCGCGCGAGACGAAGCGACCAATGTTGGTGACATATACCGACGCCGCCGGCAACTTCAAATTCACCGCTCTGGAGCCGGGGCGTTACCTGTTGGAAGTGTATCGGGGAGAGAGTCTCGCCTATCAGAAAGTACTCACCCTGGATAAGAACCAGCCTCCCCAGTCCCTGGTCATCACACTCAAAACACGTTGACTCGGCTGGTCTGTCAAGAGCCGACCGCTTATTACCCGACCCATAGTGGCAAGGGTTTTGGTCCTGCGATCCAAGTTTGTCTTGACAGTTTTTCTTGCTCCTGCCTATAGTAGCTACTCGCTTCCAAAGGTGAAGCGACACGAACATAATGCATAGCACACACGTTTTCTATTACTTCGCTTTTACTTACCGCTTCCTTTCCTACGGGAGGAGCGGGCAGGCGAAGTGTGGGCGTGAAGTGCTGAAGAACTAAAAGAACCAGCACAAAAAGCTTGCAATCGAGCCGGCCGCGACTCCCAAACGGGAACAAGTCGCGGCCGGCTTTTTTGTTGCACACCGGACGACGCATGTTTTGACCGAACAATAATCTTCAGAAGGATGAACACTCCATGACTATCGAACATTGGCGGACTGAAATAGATGAAATAGACCGCGAGCTATTGCGGCTCTTAAACCGGCGCGCGCGGCTGGCAATGAAAGTCGGCGCGTTGAAGAAAAATGCGGGCCTACCTTGCTGCGACGAAGAGCGCGAGCATGAGGTGCTTACCAGGCTGCAACAAGCTAACGGTGGACCGCTCGACAGCCGTGCTATAGCCAAGCTGTTCCGGCGGATCATATGCGAATCAAGAAACCTGGAAGCGCAACTATCGACGGCGCCGGAACGACCAGCAGGATCGGACCCGTCGGAACAGCCCGCACTCGCTACTGCCAGATCCATTAATCCGAGCGGGGTGCTCTGTTGAACAATTCGGTCTACAAACCAGGCAAACCGAGCATTGCATTTCAGGGCGAGCACGGAGCTTTTAGCGAAGATGCGGCGATCGAGCTGCTGGGGCCGGCGCTGATCAGCCGGATTGAACTCAAGCCGTGTCTAACCTTCGCGGCACTCTTCCGAAGCATTGCTGACGGCCAGGCGGACTATATTCTCCTGCCGGTTGAAAACAGTCTGATCGGATTGGTTCAACCGGCAAATGGTCTGCTTCAGTCTAGTTCGCTCGTAGTAGCCGGCGAAGTGACGATCCCGATCCGGCACCACCTAATTGGCTGCCCCGGAACCGTTTTTGAGGAGATTGAAGTCGTCGAGTCTCATCCTGCCGCCCTGGCCCAATGCAAGCGCTTCTTTGCTACCCACCCCCGGATTACGCCGATCGCAACGGATGACACGGCCGGCAGCGTCTCGCTGATTATCAAACGCGGTAACCGCAAGCACGCGGCCATAGCTGGCAAACGAGCCGCGGAAATCTATGGCGGAGCGATTATTCGCAGCAACATTGAAGATGATCCGGATAACCATACTCGCTTTCTCCTGTTGGCGCGCGAGTCTAATAAGCCGATCCCGGGTGGGTTGACTAAGTCAGAACCGGGAGCGGTAGCGACCGGGTCTAGTCTGAGCAACAAGTCGCTTTCGGGAGACATCCACCCGGTCGCTACCGCTCCCGGTTCTGACTTCGTCAACCCACTAAGAAAAAATCAAGGAATTGAGGAACACAAATCATGATCGTTAACATGTCAACGCTGGCCACGGCAGAACAAATCAGTCACGTCGTCGAAAGAATCAAGGAGTGTGGCTATCAGGCACACGTCATTCAAGGGGCGGAACGCACAGTTATCGGCGCCGTCGGCAGCAATGGACGAAGGGCTGAGGTCGAGGCATTGCGAGCAGCTCCCGGCGTACAGGACGTTATCCAGATCGCCCATCCGTTCAAGCTGGTAAGCCGACAACTACAACAACGCTGCACAATGGTTGACGTAGGCGGTGTAAAGATAGGCGATGGCGACGTAGTGGTGATGGCTGGGCCATGCTCCGTGGAATCAGGCGAACAGTTAAGGGAAACTGCGCTGGCGGTTAAGGCCGCGGGAGCGAACCTGCTGCGCGGTGGTGCGTATAAACCCCGGACTTCCCCTTACGACTTCCAGGGACTGGGAGTTGAGGCGCTGCGCCTCTTGAAAGAGGCCAGCGATGAAACTGGATTGCCGGTAGTGACCGAAGTGATGAGTGAAGATGATGTTGAGATTGTGGCCGAGTATGCCGACATGTTGCAGGTTGGCGCTCGCAACATGCAAAACTTTTCATTGCTCAGAAAGCTTGCTGTTATTGGGCGACCGATTTTGCTCAAGCGCGGGCCCTCAGCCACGATCAAAGAGTGGCTGCTCGCTGCCGAATATTTGTTGGCCGGCGGCAATAGGAACGTCGTGCTTTGCGAGCGCGGAATCAAGACATTTGAAACGGCGACACGCAATACTCTGGATTTAGCCGCCATCGCTTTGGTGAAGGAGCTGTCGCATCTGCCAGTCATCGCGGATCCTTCACACGGCACTGGGGTGCGCAGTCTTGTTCCGCCCATGTCGAAAGCAGCGATTGCGGCCGGCGCAGACGGGTTGATGATCGAGGTGCATCCCTGCCCGGAGCGGGCGCTCTCGGATGGACCCCAGTCTCTCGATCTCGCCGGCTTCGCCCAGTTGATGAAGGAACTTGGCAAAGGGCGGGTGCGAGAAGTAAAAGCAGCCTGACTGCACGCGGGGCTGGCGTTTCTGTTCTATTTTCGTTACTGCCGGTTCGACGAGCGAAGTAGACGATAAGATGATCCCATGCGATATCTGATTACATTCGTTGTCTTAGCTGCGTTCTTATTAAGCGAGGCAGCGCTCACTCCCGCTGTTGCCAGGATTCAAACCAGTGCACAGGAAAAAGCCGCGAGTCTGCGGGCGCAACTGAGTGATGTCGAAACCAAGCAGGCGGAACTGCAAACGCGTCTTCAGAATCTTGAAGAGCAGTTGAAGCCGGAAAATATCGAAAAGAATTTGGCTGGTGTAGGGAGTACAAAGCCGGAAGATTTGCGTGAACAACGACGACGGCAATTGGAAATCGAGCGAAACGGAGTGCAGAAGCAACTCGATCTACTGAACACCAGTCACAGTCGTTTGGAGACGGCGAGCGCGCAAGCCGACGCGGATGCGTATCGACAGAGCGCCGCGCCGGTGACAACTACACCAGCCGGCGCATCGCCCAGCGGCCCGACTAGCGAACCAACCGTTGAGGCAACTACTCCACGGCCACGCCGAAACCGGAAGAAGCGAACAAAAAGGTCCAAGCGAACGCCTGCCTCTGCCGCCCGCTTCGCGGGCTTAAGCGTCAATTAGAACCAACTTTGATCCCAGGGTGGCGCGCAAAACGCGCTTACCCTGGGCTACTTTATTGAACGCCTTCGGCGTTCGCGCGTTACCCGCGGCTTCCGCTAGCGAACGCGTTCAGCGTTCTTTGGAAACAGGTTTAGCGAAGTAGCCGGGGCGGTGGCGGAATTTCAGTTGTTCCTTTTGCAGGTCGGGATTGGTGATTTCGATTTGCATCTGGCGGTAGGAACCATCGCGGTTCTTGTTCGTAGACGAATAGGCAATCAGATATTGCGAACGAAGTTCCTGCTCGATCGCAGCGAAGGCACTCGTCAAGTCAGTATCTCGCTTCGGAAAAAAGGCGCGGCCACCCGTCGCCGTCGCCACCGCGTTTAGCGCATCGTGGTCCACTCCACCATACTTCTTGTCCCCAATGCCGATCGCGTAGATGATCGTCTCGGCCTCGAGCGCGCGGTTGATTGCGTCGCTGCGCAACAGGCGACTGGTAGTGTCCTGCCCGTCAGTTAGAAGAATGATCGCATTGCGTCTTTGATTGGGCGTAAAGCTAGTCTCCCCTGGCGCCGAGCGAGAACGCTGACGGTCCCGACTCTGTTGTCCTGCTATCTTCGGATCGGAACTTCGCGCCAACACTTCGCTTGACGCCAATACGATCGCCTCCCAGATTGCGGTCGAGCCTTCCTGCGGAGGCCGCTTCATTCCCGGCCCGGAAGCGATGCCGCTGATTGGCCGGCCCGAGCCGAGATACGCCGGCATCGCCACCTCGACACGGTCAAGAGCGCGATAAATACTCAAAACGTCACGCGTCAGTCCCTGTTCGAGAAACGCCGAGCCGGTGAACGGAATAATCGCAGCCTGGTCTTTGTTGGATCGAACTACGCTCTCGATAAACGCGCGCGCGGCTGCTTTCTCCTGCGGCAACGTGCGTTCTTCGGAAGCGCTGACGTCGATCAGGAAGGCTATTGAAAGTGGGCGATCCGTCTCCCGCTGAAACGTGAGAATCTTTTGCGGCACGCCGTCTTCAATCAGGCGCAAGTCTTCTTCCCGGAGCGTGGTGATAAACGCTTTCTGTTTGTTGGTGGCAGTGAAGAAGAGGTTGGTGAGATCGGTTTCGATACGGATAACTTCGTCGTCCTGGTCGGCGGGGTTTTGCGCGGAAACTCTATACGCAGTGCCGCAAGACAACAAGAATATGACTAGTAATGAAGTGAATGTGAATTTCATTGGAATTAGGAATCTCACTCCGTTAGGAGTGAAATGTTTATAGAATCCGAGCCTAACCTTTCGACGTCTCCGTTCGAAGGAGCGGAAAGAAACAGATTCTTACTACTCAAGAATCGCCCGCTCCTTCGAACGGAGCCGGATGGGGTACGCGCCGAAATCTATAAACATTGCACCCCTACGGGGTGAAAACGCTTTCCTGAAAAACTCCTTTGCGTTCGGCTGACTACTTCAAGCTCTTGATGTTTGTTGGCTTGGCGAACAGCGCATCGGCGAACTGAGTATTGTATTCGATTGACTCGTAACCAACGCGGCTTGTTTGTACGCTGTTGATGAAGTGGTCGATCACCCAGGGCGCGGTGATGCCGCCAATTGTAATCGGCTTCGCCAAACGATCCTCTTCAGTCATTTCCTCAGTTTCGTCCGAATCAAGCTTCTTTTTGGTAGTCTTGTAAATCACCTTCGCGGGCAGCCCTTCCTTAGCTGCAAACTCATACTCGATCCAATAACCGTTGGGGTAGGAGAGCCGAACAGTCTCATTACGCCTGCCGATACCGGCTTCTCGCCGGCCGACATAGCTAAGCGTTGCGTTCTCTTTTTTCCACGAACCGCGCAGCAGGTTTTCAACGCTGGTGCGCATGCTTCGCTTGAAGTCATCGATCTGCGTGCCCTTCTGGTCGCTCAAGGATTTGGTGGCGCCGTCGTAGAGCCAACCGGTTTCACCGGAGTTCGCTTGAATTACCCGAATGCCGGAGCTGGTAAATTCTGTGCGCTCTCTGTCAGGGTAGGAAATGTAATCAACGAACCTGGCGGGAATGTCTGCCACTCCGTCCCGGAAGCTCGTAAAGAAACCGCGCCCAACGACGGTTTTGATATTCAGATAGGCGTCGCCGCCGAGCACTGCCAAGGCGTGCTCGAGCACTGCTTCAGCCTTGGCGGAATTCTCCGGCGAGTTTTTGGGTGACTGATCCTTTTGCGCGGCGCCCGTGCCACACGACAAGACCAGGAGAAAGAGGACCACAACTGACCGGCGCGTTACTGAGTAGTTCATTTTTTTGTATGTAGACTTTCGATGTTTAGTCGTCGCATAAGGAAGCTCCATAGAAAAAGGGCCTCAATCAATAACATTGAAGCCCTTGTTGGACAAAGCGTACCGGTATAGCTTGCTAATTCAAACTCGCGTTTGTTCCGGCAACTGCCTTCACAATCACGTCGCCCTCTTCCAACTCAACCACGAAATTCGTGGCCGTCTTCCACAAGGCGGTCAGCGGCAGCTTCACTTTCTCATCGATGTGGCGCTTGAGAAAACGCGCGCCATACTTGGTGTTGAAGCCCTTTTCAGTGAGAAAGTTGAGCGCCGCGTCGGTAACGCTGACGTCCTTGCCCTGTCGCTGCATCTGACGCTGCAGGCTGCTCACGTAAAGTTCGGCAATCTGGCGTACCTCGTCCATTGTAAGCGGCGCGAATACAACGATCTCATCAATGCGATTGCGAAACTCCGGCGAGAACCGCATTTCCGCAGCCTTCATTACTTCATTCTTAACAACGCGAAAATCCTGCGCGGTCTTGGTGCCGAAGCCCAACGGCTTCTCAAATTTCTTGAAGCTCTCTGAACCGAGATTAGACGTCATGATCACGATCGCGTCTGACAGGTAAACTTTCTTGCCGCGTCCATCCGTCAACCAGCCTTCGTCGAAGGCCTGCAGGAAGAGGTTCATCAAATAAGGCGACGCCTTCTCAACTTCATCCAGCAACAGAACGGTGTAGGGATTCTCGCGCAGTTGTTCCGTCAAAATTCCGCCGCGCTCCGAACCGACAATCCCACGCGGCATGCCGATAAGTTTCTCGATGCTGAGTGTGCCATCGCTGTATTCAGACATGTCGATGCGGACCATCTTCTCTTCGTCGCCAAACATGAACTCGGCGACCGCTTTCGCCAGCTCGGTTTTGCCAACGCCCGTCGGGCCGAGGAACAGGAGTACGCCGTCAGGTTTGTAGTGCGACTCTTTCAGCGGGCCCTTGTTCAGCCTTAGTCGTTGGGCGACGGATTTGATGGCGGCCTTTTGGCCGATGACGCGCTGTCCCAGTCTCGCTTCCGTCATCGAGAAACGTTCGCTGGTGTCGCGAAAGATCATGTCGCGCGGAATGCGCGACTCCTGCGAAATCACATCGATGATGTGTTCCGGCTTGACGACCATCGTTTGCGGTTCATTTATTTCGACCTTGACCGCCGCCGTGTCGAGCCAGCCAATCGCCTTATCCGGCAGGTGCAGGTTACGTATGTATTTCGGCGCCATTTCCAGCGCGACGTTTATCGCCTCATCGGAAATCTTTACCGAATAATTTCTTTCCAGCCGCGGCCGAATACCCAAGAGTATTTCGCGCGTTTCATTGATCGTCGGCTCAACCACCTTGACCAGACGGAAGCGTCGCGCCAGCGCCTCGTCTTCGGAGATGTACTCCTTGTATTCCGAGAGCGTGGTAGCGCCGATGATGCGTAAATCTCCGCGGGCCAACGCCGACTTGAACATATTGGCTGCATCGGAAGAGGTGCCCAGCGCCGCGCCGGCGCCCATGATAGTGTGCGCTTCATCAATGAAGAGAATGAGATTGTCGCGTTCCTTCACCTCATCGATGATGCCCTTGATTCTTTCTTCAAACATTCCGCGCAACATCGTGCCGGCGACAATGCCGCCCATTTGCAATTGCACCACGTGCGTTCCACGCAAACGCGCCGGAACTTTTTCCGGCTCCATTTCGATCAAGCGCGCCAGGCCTTCGACCACCGCAGTCTTACCGACGCCAGGTTCGCCGACCAGCATCGGCGAGTTTGCGCGCTCGCGGTGACAAAGGATTTCCACCATCTGTTGAATTTCTTTTTCGCGGCCGATCGTCGGCGCGATCTTATCGGTACGTGCCAGGCGATTCAGCGAAACTCCGAAGTGCTTGAGATACGGCGGCAACTCAAACTTCTTGCGATACTGTTCTTCCTGGCGCTCGCGTCTTGTTACCTGCGTCTGGACGTTCTCCGCTACTGCGTCAGGATTCGCGCCCATGTTTTTCAGCACCTCAACGAAGAGACTGTCGTAGTTTGTAAGTGCGGAAAAAATATCAGTCGCCTCAATCACCTTGCGACCCTGCGCGCGCGCGCGTTCCATTGCCCGCTTGAAAAGCTCAGTGGTGTCGGGCGAAATACGGATGCCTTTGCCTACATGCTGGTCGCGGCTGCCGTCCAGTCGCTTATCAATGGCGATCTTGACCGAGATCGGATCCAGTGAAAGCTCGCGCATGGTGGAGTTGAACATGTCAGGCTCCTCATGCATGAGGGCCTCCAGAATGTGTTCAACTGCCACGAAGTTCTGAGCGCGCAGGCGCGACTCGTTCAGCGCGTGATCGAGTATCCGCTGTCCGCTGTCTCCAAACTTGTCTTTATAAGATCCTAAATCAACCATTGTCTTGCTCCCCGGCCCTCTTCCGTCTCGTGCACCAATTCACGACAGCATACTCGCCGTCATCAGTAATCCTCGCTCGGCAAAATCCCACCCCGACCTCAAGGGTTGGATGTCGTGAGCATATGCGCCGTTGCGTTTCGATGCAACAGGAATTCTGCCGACAATTACAAAGCAAATACTCGGCCACGCGCGTTGCGTGGCCGAGTTGCGGGCAAAAAGCCCCAGTTCCAAATAGTGGGGATCGACCCGACGACCATTAGTAGTCGTAATCCTCACCGCCGCCTGGCATTGGCGGCCCTGATTTCTTTGGTTCAGGCGCATCTGTGACTGCCGCGTCGGTTGTCAGCAATAGTCCCGCAATGGATGCTGCGTTTTGGAGCGCAGTGCGCACGACTTTGGTAGGATCGAGTATGCCGGCGGCCGCCAGATCCTCATATTCACCGCTGGCCGCGTTGAATCCCTTGTTGCCCTTCAACTCTGCGACTTTGCCAACCACGACCGCGCCATCGAGCCCGGCGTTTTCAGCGATTCGTCTGAGCGGCTCTTCTAAGGCGCGTCTCACTACTCTTATCCCCGTCACAACGTCAGGGTCATCGTCCGTCAGATTATCCAGCACGTGTCCAGCGCGCAGCAATGCAGTGCCGCCGCCTACAACTGTGCCTTCCTGCGCGGCCGCTTTCGTAGCATTAAGCGCATCTTCAACGCGCGTCTTGATCTCCTTCATCGCGGTTTCCGTCGCGGCGCCGACTTTAACTACAGCCACGCCGCCTGCAAGTTTAGCTAGTCGCTCTTGCAACTTCTCGCGATCATAATCCGAAGTGGTGTCTTCAATCTGTCTGCGAATGGTGGCCACGCGTCCTTGTATGGCCTTGGCATCGCCGCCGCCCTCAACGATGGTTGTCGAATCCTTGTCGACAATCACGCGCTTGGCAGTTCCCAGATCGGCAAGCTGAACGTTTTCGAGTTTGACACCCAAGTCTTCGGTTATTACACGCGCGCCTGTTAACACGGCGAGATCCTCGAGAATGGCCTTACGACGATCTCCAAAAGCAGGTGTCTTAACGGAGCAAACTTTTATAGTGCCACGTAGTTTGTTAACGACGAGCGTAGCCAGCGCATCGCCCTCGATGTCTTCAGCGACAATCAATAATGGGCGACCGCCGCCGGCTGCTTGCTCGAGAATGGGGAGCAGGTCGCGCATCGCGGCGATTTTTTTCTCATGCAACAGAATCAACGGATCGTCCAGCACGCACTCCATCCGGTCGGCATTGGTCACAAAGTAAGGCGACAAATATCCTCGATCAAACTGCATCCCTTCGACAATTTCCAGCTCGGTTTGCAGACCCTTTGCTTCCTCAACTGTAACCACGCCATCTTTGCCAACCTGCTCCATCGCGTCTGATATGAGTTTGCCGATTTCGCGGTCATTGTTGGCCGAGACTGTCGCGACATTCATCAGATCTTCTTTGCTTTTTACTTTCTTGGACGTGCGCTCGAGCTCCGCTACCACGGCTTCGGTCGCGATCTGAATGCCGCGTTGCAACGACATCGGGTTGGCGCCGGCGGTTACATTCTTCACGCCCTGACGAAAGATCGCCTGCGCCAGCACGGTGGCGGTAGTGGTACCGTCGCCGGCGGTGTCGTTGGTCTTGACTGCAACTTCGCGCACCATCTGCGCGCCCATGTTTTCGTACTTGTCCTTCAGCTCGATTTCCTTCGCAACAGTTACGCCGTCTTTAGTTATCACGGGCGATCCATAGGCCTTACCAATAACAACATTGCGACCCTTCGGGCCGAGGGTTACGCGCACCGCATTGGCAAGCGTGTTCACACCCTTCAGCATTGCGCTCCGCGCTTCCTCGCGAAACTTCAACTCTTTTGCAGCCACTCTTTTCTCCTTCTGAGATCTTGTAACGCAAACTGTTAGTTTGCGAATTCAACGTACCAACTAGCCAGATGTTTTTACATCAAGCCGCAAACTAACAGTTTGCGTTACATTACTCGATCGCACGATTCGCCTTGTCCGAATAGCGCCCAACTTTAACACGCGCCGGCCGCAAAAGACGGGCACCAATCTTGTAGCCGCGTGTGTGTTGAGCAATAACCTTGCCCTCATCTTCCGGTACGGCCTCAACAGTCTCAACCGCCTCGTGCAACTCCGGATCAAACATTTCGCCGACAGCGTCAATCGGCTCAACACCCGCCGCCGCCAATGCGTTTTCAAAACTCGACGCCGTTTGCCGTATGCCCTCAGCGATAACTTCTGACGAACTGCCTGTCTCGGCAGCAGCGGTTGCGCGTTGCAGATTGTCGAGCACCGGCAACATTGCGGCAATGAAGTCTGCCTTCTCACGTTGCGCGCGCTCATCGGCCGCGCGATTCAAACGCTGGCGCGTCTCATCGGTTTCGCTTTGGAGTTGCTTCCGCAACTGTTCAAAGCGCGCTTGTACCTCGAGAGTCTTTTGCTCGGCGGCTTTCGTGCGCGCCTCCAACTCTTGCACATAGCTGGGCTTAAGACTTGGAGACTCAACCTCCCCGTTGCGATCAGAACCCTCGTCATCATCCAAGAGAATGCGACGCCGATCCGTTACGCGAATCTCCGGCTCGTCGTCCCGCTTGTGCTTATGATCTCTGCCGAATAAATCCCTGGCCATGCGATTCCTTTTTCAAATCTTAAATCTCAGATCTCTAGATCCGATTGACTGTCGTTACGACACTTTGATTTTCACTCGCTGCGCTTTCCGTTCGGGACGTTTGGGAAGGTGGACTTGAAGCACACCATCCTTGTAGTCGGCCCGAATATCATTTTGATCGACGGAAGCCGGAACACTAAATGTCCTGAGAAATTTGCCACGGGGACATTCGCCACGATGTCGTGACGCGTCCTGCCCGCCTCGCTCACCTCTTATCGATAGCCGGTTGTCGTCAACGCTGATGTCGAGCGTCGCGCGATCAATGCCTGGCAGATCAACGGCGACCGTGTAGGCGTCATCGTTTTCGCAGACGTCAGCCGCGGGATACCAGTCCGCACCCTCAACCTCATCACTCGGTTTGGCTTCACTTGCGCGCCGCTGCGACGTGTCTTCAAATAACCGGTTCATTCGATCTTGCAGAGACACCAGGTCGTGCAAGGGATTCCATTGTGCCATCATTCTTCCCTCGATTTTGCCTTAGGCTGCCGCCGCTGCAACGTCTACCTTTAGATCCATCTGGTCGCCATTTGCCGAAACTTTAACGGTTTGGCCGGGCAAAACTTCCCCGCTCAACAGTTTTACCGCCAGTGGGTTTTGTATCAATGTTTGGATCGCGCGCTTCAGCGGCCGAGCGCCGTAGTTTGGATCGTAACCTTCACGGGCGAGAAGTTGACGTGCCGAGTCGTCCAACACCAACTGGATATTTCTTTCGGCAAGCATCTTTCGCAGACGCTCCAACTGCACGTCTATGATCTGGCCGATCTGTTCGCGTGAAAGTTGATGGAAGATCACGATGTCGTCGATGCGATTTAGAAACTCCGGCTTGAAGTGGGCGCGCAACTCCTGCAACACCGCCTCGCGCACTTCCTGCTCGTCGCCCTCGGCATCCTGAATCTCGCGCGAGCCGAGATTGGACGTCATGATCAAAACCGTGTTCTTGAAGTCGACTAGCCGGCCCTTCGCGTCAGTCAGCCGCCCGTCGTCAAGAATCTGCAACAACACATTGAACACGTCCGGGTGTGCCTTCTCGATCTCGTCAAACAACACCACTGCATACGGCCGGCGGCGAATTGCTTCCGTAAGTTGTCCACCCTCTTCGTAGCCCACGTAGCCGGGCGGCGCACCAATCATGCGCGCGACCGCATGCTTCTCCATGTATTCAGACATGTCGAGCCGGATCATTGCGTGCTCATCGTCGAACAAAAACTCGGCCAGCGCTCGCGCGGTCTCCGTTTTTCCTACACCCGTCGGGCCCAGAAAAATGAACGAACCAACGGGTCGGTTCGGATCTTGAAGTCCGGCCCGCGCGCGTCGCACTGCGTCAGCAACTGCCTTCAGCGCCTCCGCCTGTCCGATCACTCGCTTGCTGAGGCGCTCCTCCATCGAGATCAGCTTCTGCATTTCGCCCTCGAGCATTTTGGAGACCGGAATGCCCGTCCATTTCGCGACAACCTCGGCGACATCTTCCTCGTCGACTTCTTCCTTCAGCATAACGCCGTCACTTTGGAGTGCCGCAAGTTTCTCTTGTTCGGCAGCAAAGCGGCGTTCAAGTTCAGGAATCTGGCCATACTGGATTTCAGAAGCGCGTGCCAGGTCGCCGGCGTTTCGGACTTGGTCGAGTTGTAGCTTAAGTTGTTCCAGCTCCGCCTTGGCGGTGCGCATCCGCTCGATAGCTTCTTTCTCCGACTGCCATTTTGCTTTCATCCCCGAAGATTTCTCCTGGAGATCGGCAATGCGCTTTTCAATCTCTTGAAGACGGGCCTTCGATCTTTCGTCGTCCTCGCGCTGCAATGCCTGCCGCTCAATCTCCAACTGCAGAATCTCGCGTTCCAGTTGATCGATCTCCTGCGGCAGCGAGTCGATCTCAATTCTGAGACGAGAGGCAGCTTCATCGATCAAGTCGATTGCCTTGTCCGGCAGAAAACGATCGGTGATGTAACGATGCGAAAGCGTGGCCGCTGCGACGATGGCCGAATCCTTGATGCGAACGCCGTGATGAACTTCATACTTCTCCTTTAGTCCACGCAAAATTGCGATCGTGTCTTCAACGCTCGGCTCGCCAACATATATCTGTTGGAAGCGGCGCTCGAGCGCAGCATCTTTTTCAATATACTTCTTGTACTCATTCAGCGTGGTAGCGCCGACGCAGCGAAGTTCGCCACGCGCCAGCGCGGGCTTCAACATATTCGAAGCATCAATAGCGCCTTCAGCAGCGCCGGCCCCGACCAGAGTATGGAGCTCATCGATGAAGAGAATAATCTGGCCTTGCGCGTTCTCAATCTCCTTAAGCACGGCCTTGAGCCGGTCTTCAAACTCACCGCGATACTTCGCACCTGCCAGCATCGATCCGAGGTCGAGTCCCACCAATCGCTTGTTACGCAACGTCTCGGGAACGTCACCGGAAACGATGCGCTGGGCCAGTCCCTCAACGATCGCTGTCTTGCCGACGCCAGGCTCGCCAATAAGAACCGGGTTGTTCTTCGTGCGCCGTGAAAGGACCTGGATGGTGCGGCGTATTTCATCGTCGCGACCAATTACCGGATCCAGTTTCCCTTTGCGCGCCAGCTCCGTCAGGTCGCGAGCGTATTTTGACAGTGCCTGATAATTCTGTTCCGCGTTTTGATCCGTGATGCGAGAACCACCGCGCATCTGCTCGACCACTTTGAGCAGATCCTCGCGCTTCAAGCCGTGCTGGCGAAGAATTTTGCCGGCTTCCCCGTCCTTCTCATCCACGATCGCCAACATCAAATGCTCGGTCGAGTTAAACTCGTCCTGCATTTTGTCGGCATGCTTCTGAGTTGCGGTGAAGATCTGACTTAGACGCGAACTGAAATACTGTTGGCCGCCCTCGACGCGAGGGAAGCGCGCGATGGCCGCCTGAACATCGTTGAGGACTACCTGGAAATTGACGCCGAGTTTGCCCAGGATGGGCCGCACAATGCCTTCCGGCTGCTCAAGCATTGCCGCAAGCAGGTGCTCCGGTTCCACTTGCTGATTTTGGTTGCGCTCGGCGAGCTCGATAGCCGACTGTATAGCTTCCTGAGCTCGCAGAGTAAACTTATCTAAACGCATAGAATATTTGTCTAACCAATGTTTCCTTGATTTTTAACGGGGCCTGGTCCATTGAACATGAACCAGAACCCCGCTCGTTAGCTCGAACCTTTGACGGTTTACTGGCGGCCGGCAGCTTTGGACTTCTCGCCGGTCTCGGCCTTGGCCTCAATCGTCTTTGGCGAAGTCGCGGACGATTCGCCGGCAATTTCAATCCGTCTTGCCTTGGTCTCTTCGCGTTTCGGAAGCGTCACGCGCAACACGCCGTTGCGATATTCGGCTGTTGCACCGTCTGCTGAAACAGTCTGAGGCAAGGTGAAGGAGCGGGTGAAAGATCCATAAGAGCGCTCCACTCGGTGATAGTTATCCGAGTCGTTCTTCTTTTCGAATTGACGCTCGCCGCGCAACGTAATTACGTTGTTCTCGACCGACAACTCGAAATCCTCCCGCTTCATTCCGGGAAGCTCGGCCTCGAGCACGATGTGATCCTTGTTCTCATAAATGTCCACGCTGGGGTTCCAGGCGCCGGCGCCGATACCTTCTTCACCGAAACCTCGGGTCAGATTAGTCGAAAATAGCCGGTTCACCTCTTCCTGTAGCGTGCGCAGGTCCCGAAAGGGGTCATAGCGAACAATAGTCATCTTTACTTCTCCTCCTTAATTCTCTGCGCTCTGATTCAGACGACTGAAACTGTAACCAATCGACTGCTGTGAGCGTGGTGGAATAATAATATTTGAGTCTGGCTCTGTCAAGTTGCAAAATAGTCGCAGAAAGCCAGTAAATTGGCGGACTCTCACTGCTTTTGGAGGACGTTTCAGACTGCTTGCTATTGGGGGACCGGTTTATTTCAAGCCGAAGAATCGCTTGATGGACTTGAGGATACCGGCCGACTGGTTTGCATCGGCAGCGGAAAAATCCTCGCTGGCTGCCAGACCCTGGCGGCGTTCGGCAATGATGTGGCTCAGCGACTCGACCAGGTCGGGATTGGTTTCGAAGACCTGCTTCATCGCATCGTGTCCGATTTCGAGTACCTCTGTCTCCTCGATTGCCAGGATGTTTGCGGTCCGCGGTTCACCAGTGAATAGCGCCATCTCACCAAAGAAGGCTCCCTCGCTAAGGGTTGCAACTGTGCGGGCTCGTCCGCTTTCGCTCACCTGCACGCTGACCCGGCCGTTGTGCACAACAAACATTGATGACCCCGGATCGCCGGCGCGTATAACAGTCTCGCCGGGAGCGAAAACATGGCTCGTCGCGGCTTGAGCGAGCATCGCAGTCTCTTCTGCTGTGAGGGGAGCGAAGATATCTACTGCCGCAAGCCGTTCGACTATCGCACCGCCGTCACTATCAGATGTCTTCGCCTTTCGTTCTATCAGCATCGTTCGGGTGGGATAGGCGAACGTCAGACCGGCGCGTCGAAATGCGTACCAGATTCGCTGTCGCACTAGGGCGTCGGTGTCGTTGTACTTGGCATAGTCGACCAGCCAGTACTTGACTTCATATTCCAGCGAGCTGTCGCCGATGTTGCGGATGCGGACGATCGGCGTAACCTTATCCGAAACATTGTCCGCCTCGCGAACCGCTTCTCTGACTACGTGGATCGTCTTCGCCGGCGAGTCAGTAAAAAGCGTGTTGAAAAATACCAGACGACCATTGAGGTTTTCGCGTGGGCAAACTTCTATCGGCTCTTTCGCCGCGGTGGCGTTGCTTATGAGCACGATGTGATTTTGAAAAGTACGAATCTTGACAGCGCGCCAGGTGATTTCCTCTACCACGCCGGTGTGTCTCTGCGCGCCGACGGTGATTACATCGCCAACCTGAAAAGGCCGGTCGGCTTGCAGTGAGATGCCCGCAAAGAAGTTTCCCAGCGTGTCCTGGAGCGCAAGTCCGAGGATGACGCCGAAAATTGCGGACGTAGTAAAGACGGCGCCAAGGTTGGCATCAGGAAATATCAGCGTGAAGATCAGGAAGAACAACGTGGTAAACGCTATGATGGAAAAAATGTTACGAACCAGGGTTGGCGCTTCAAACCCGCGGCGAAAACGAAACACCAAACCAAAAATGAGCGCGTTGAGCGCGCGCACAACCAGGTAAGCAAGAATCGCGAACGAGGCTAAACGGAGAACGCCGACGATTGTATTTGCTCTGGAAGCCAGACCCATTTGGGTGTTCAGCAAATCGCGAATTGGCTGATCAAATTTGAAGATCAGATAGATCGCGAGAACCACAATGGCGGTGGCGATGGAGAAGAGTGCGACATTGTTCTTTTGGCGGGGCCTGGTCATGTCTTGTTGATGTATCTGCCAGCGAGAACCAAAAGATTTCTGGAGCTCAGGAACCTATCTTTTATCACTGATCCTGCGGCTTGGCGAGAAAGAATCAGTTGCGCCATTTGCCCGGAGTGGTTGCTTATCGCAGAAGCCTGGGAAAGAGAGTTACTAAAATAAAGAAAAGCGATAGAAGCGTGACGATGATGGCGGTGAGCCACGCGCCCACGTTGTAGACAGGTCCATTGACGTGTTCCCCCATCAACTCGCGATCGTTTACGAGTTTTAGAATGGCAAAGAGGATAATGGGCAAGAGCAGGCCATTGATGACTTGCGTGACGAGCAACACGCGAATCAGCGGCAAACCTGGGATGACAGCGATGGCTGCACCGACCGCAACAAGAAAGGTAAAGACGCCGATAAAGATGGGAGCTTCACGAAAACTGCGCGACACTCCTTTCTCGAAACCAAGGGCCTCGCTTATAGAGTAGGCCGTGGCCAGTGGTAACACGCCCGCGGCCAACATCGAGGCACCAAACAAACCGATCGCGAAGAGTTTCTCGGCGTATGGCCCGGCGAAGGGCTCGAGCGCGCGGGCTGCGTCGGCCGCACTTTCAATATGCAGTCCGTGTTTGTTCAGAGTCGCGGCAGTCGAAACCACGATGAAGAACACAACCAGGATTGCCAAGATCGTTCCCACCCAAACATCCTTTTTTGTTCTGCCGTAGTCTTCAGGAGTCACACCTTTTTCGACCACCGACGATTGAACGTAGACCTGCATGTATGGCGAGATCGTTGTACCGACCACTGCGACGAGGGTAAACAAGTACGCGTACTCAAAGCTGAAGCTCGGGCGTACCAGTCCGACCACCACAGCGCTCCAGTCGGGCTTGGCGAGAAATGCAGACACTATGTAGCCAAGGAACACCAGCGACATCAGGAGAAATACGCGCTCCACTCGCTGATAGGAACTCTTTACAACGAGCCACCAAATCGCGATAGCTGACAGGGGAACGGAAATAAAACGCGGCACACCAAACAACTCCGTGGCTGCGGCGATGCCGACAAATTCGGAAACGGTGACACCGGCATTTGCGATCAGCAGTGCCAACATCACAACTGCGGTCCAACGAACACCAAACCGTTCGCGAATCAGATCGGCGAGTCCTTTGCCAGTGACTGCGCCCATGCGAGCGCACATTTCCTGAACGAGACCGAGGCTAACTGTGATGGGAATTAGGATCCAGAGTAGGCGATAACCTTGTTCGGCGCCGACTGCGGCAAACGTGGCGATGCCGCCGGCGTCATTGCCGGCGCTGGCAGCGATCATTCCCGGACCCAGGATGGCGAGATACGTAAGGAGCTTGCGTCTGAGTCCGCTCGGCTTCAGACCCCGACCGCGCCGCCGCAATAAGCGTCGGCCAGTGGCTATTACCGCTGCTCGTGATTCGGCCACTTGGAGGGTCTCCGTCAGTCATCGTGCCTCTTCGATTTAAGATCAATATCAGCCGCTGATTAACGCGGATAACACGAATCTGAAAAACTTCCTTGGTATTGATTCCTATTTCGTTTAATCCGCGTTCATCCGCGTAAATCGGCGGCTATGATCTCAGATCTGGAATTTGAGATCTCAAAATCAGGAAAACAGTCTGGGCAATCTTTGCCGCCAATCTTTCGGCAAGAGTATCTCCATCGCGTCATCTACGGTAATGATGCCCAGAATATCTCCGGTTTCATCCATCACCGGCAACGCCAGCAGATTGTACTCCGCAATTCTTTGCGCCACTTCGTTTGCCGGTTCATCCGGATGAGCCATTTGAAACTCAGTGCGCATGACCTCGGACAGTGGCATTGCCGGATCAGCCAGGATCAAACTGCGCAGCGCGATTATGCCGACGAGTTTCCATGAACCTTCGCCCTCAACCACGTAAAGGTAATAGATCATGTTTGGCGTCTCAGCCATCTCGCGCAAACGCGCCAGCGCTTCGCCAACCGTCAACTCGCGCGGCAGCGTCACAAACTCGGTGGTCATCAGGCCCCCCGCAGTGTCGTCTTCATAGGGCAGCAGTTCCGCAACGTCGGCCTGCTCCTCGTCTTCCATGAGTCCGAGCAGCTCTTCCGCTTTTTCTTCCGGCAAATCACCGAGCACGTCAGCCGCTTCATCAGGCGACATCCATTCGAGAATATCGGCGGCGCGCTCCTCATCCATGTTGCCGAGAATTCGCGCCTGTTGTTCGGAAGGCATTTCCTCAAGTGTCTCGGCCGCAGTTTCGTCATCGAGCGACTCGACCACTTCGAAGCCGTGGTGATAGGAGAGCGCTTCGGCAAGTCGCGCAATTTCAACTGGATGGAGCCGCGCCAGCTTGTCGCTGGAAGACTTGAGCTGGACTGTCGCTGCGTCCGTGGCGAGATAACCAACGTCGGCCCAGTCGAGCACTTCAACCGGCTTGCGCGTGCCGAGGAAACCCGCTGGGGCGAGCCGTCGATAAAGTCCCTGCAAACTAACGTCGGCTCCGGTCACCCGCCAGTCTCCTGCTGCTTCGATCAATTGCACATCGTTTACGCGAACCACGCGTTTGCCATCGACATCAATCAACTGTTTGTCGAGCACATCGCGGGCCAGTAAAACCTCACCGTCGCGGCGCACAAAAGGACGGAGATTCAGTTTGTCGGAATTGAGTCGCACGCCTTGTTCGTCAAGTTCAGTGATGCGCCAGCGGGAGAGAAAAAATTCGCGACGACCGAAGCGCGCGACCAGACCCGTAACCGGCGGATGGTCGTCTTCGCCAAGACGCACAATGACGTCCTTGACGGTCGCCACACGCTCGCCTTCGAGATCGCGGATGGGGCGACCCAACACTTGCGACAAGTACAGCATTATTGATTCACCGCGGGGGTTGCGAACTTCGTCGCGAATAATAGCATGAGCCATCATCGACGATGGCAAGGGATAGGAGGAAGGCGATCAAAAGAGTTCCGAGCAACTTTCTGCTGGGACCGCGGGCGTCTGGGGTCCCCAACAGATGTTTTTTATCTGTTGGGGTGCTCGACTCGCCCGCAACGCGACGCAGACGCGCAGATTTTCCGAAGGCTACACCCCAACCATTTTCGCGCTTCGCGCTCATTGCGGGCGAGAAGCCTGCGGTCCCAGCCAATCGCTTGACTGGTTATCAGTAACTAGCGAAGCGCGATCCGCAGCCGACCCAGTTCACTAACTGCCCGTTCCATCGCGCGATCGCGACCGGAATAGAGATCGCTTCGCTCGACTGCGACAGTCTCGTCAGGCTTCAAGCCGTGACCTTCGAGACGCTGGCCCTGGGCAGTTTCGTAATCAAGCTCGCTGACGTCAAGTAAACCGCCATCGGGTAACAGGTGGCGCGTGCGAACGGCGAGTACGCAGCCACACGTTTCTGTCCCAATGATCGTGGCGCGG
The DNA here is from genome assembly GCA_040004575.1 of bacterium. GTDB lineage: Bacteria > Acidobacteriota > Blastocatellia > Pyrinomonadales > Pyrinomonadaceae > PSRF01. The sequence continues at coordinate 5,041 of JBDUAQ010000017.1, read as the reverse complement.
CCTGAGAGCCGGAGCGCCTCGACGAAAATCTCCGCCGCGCTCGCCGTGCGTTCGCTGGTTAAAACGATCAGCGGAAGCTTGGTTTGCGCGATCAGAGCAGGCGAAAGCAAGGATTTGAAATGCGTTGAGATTGTGAAACTGGTTCCGGCGCGATCGGTAAACTGGCCCAGGTTGGTTCCAGTGCCCAGGAAGGTAGAGGCGATATCGCTCATCGCTTCTGCATCACCGCCACCATTAGTACGCAAGTCTAAAATCAACCCGCGGGCGCCTGCCAATTTCTTTTTGAGGTCGCGGGCGAAAGCAACCGCAATCGGTTTTGTGAAAACTTCTATTTCAATTATCGAAGCTCCCCGTTTGCGATGAACGCGCACGCCGAGCTCGCGCTGCTGCCAGTGTCGATCAAATCGAGCGGACTTCGCTTTCCCGTCTTTTCCTTTCCAGGTTATCGCGACGGGCGTTTCGCTTGGCCCGTCAAGCAGTTTTGCAAAAACGCGGAAACGCGTCGAGGCGCTTGCGGACTCAGACAAGTTATCCAAATGACTTTTAACTAAGGACAGCGCCGCTCCGCCGTTCACGGTTTCAATAACGTCTCCGGCGCGCAAGCCCGCTCGTTGCGCTGCGGAACCGTGATCGACCTTAATCACCGTTGGCAGTCCCGCGATCTCGGCAATCGCGAAGCCGACGCTCACAAAACGCGGCCGCCACCAGTCAGACTTTTCATCGGGCGCGAAGACGCGAGTATGCGGATCGTTTAAGGAAGCGATCATGCGGCGCAGGACGCCGTAAAGTTCTTGACTCGAGTCGGCTTCCGCGGCGAGCGCCCGGAAGGTCATTCTTTGCGCGTCCCAATCCACACCGTGGAATGTTTGATCGTAGTAGCGCTCGTTTATCCTGGCCCAGGCGTCATCAAAAACAGCGAGCCGGCCTGCGCGGGTGGCGGTGGAAACAAGCACGGACTCGTGCGACCGAAAAACTGGGGAACGGGGGAAAAGGAGAACAGGGAAACTGAAGACGAGTGCCAGCCCAATGACAAACGCGACTTCCCTCGCGCGCATCGATTTCCTTTTGACCCTTTTCCCCATTTCCCCTTTTTCCCTTTTCTTATTTCGGCGGTTTGCGGAAGTTATAACGCAGCAAGACGCGAATAGGAATGGCAACTCCATTGCGCATAGCCGGAAAGAAATGCAACCGGCGAACGGTATCAACTGTCGCTTCGTCCAACCCAAAACCAGCCCAACGCGCGACCGCAACTCGCGTCACTTCACCGGTCGCGTCGAGATCCACCAGCACATCGACCGTCGCTTCTACTTCAGCGCGCGCCGCCGTCTCGGGATAAGCGGGAATCAAGTGTCGATACGCGCGCGGCAGTCGCAGGCCTTCTGCTGCTGCGCTCTTGTCGTCGTCCGGCGCTGCTTCGATGACTGGGATCTGCTCCGCGGTTGTTAGTTCCCGCTCGCCGCGCTCTTCCTCCTGGGCACGATGAATTGAAATCGTGTAAGGCGGATCCGTGTGGCCGTTTGCTAGTTGTGCCAGCAGCGCCTGCTCAGCAGCGACGGCAGCAGCGGCGCGAAGGTTCGGACGATCCCAGCGAACGAGCCTGCCTGTTCGCGCACTAACCACAAAGATCGAAGCATATGATTCAAAATAAACGGGGCCGGTCGAGGGCGAGCGTCGAAGCGTTTGCGCATCGCCAAGGATGAAGAAATCGCATCCCAGGGCGGCGCCAAGGTCGCGCGCTTCGCTGAGTGACAAACTAATCGAGCCCGCGTATCCAGTTCCCCGAGCGGCGGCGCGAACCTGATCGTGATCCAAAACGACTAAGCTGGTTTCGCGCTTGAGATTCGCGGCGACTTTGTCTGCGGCCTGGCGCGCCAACGCAGAGTCGCCAAAATCCAGGACCGCTAAAGTTAACGGCCGCTCTACCCGTCCATGTTCCGCCTCTCTCTTTTCCGTTGCGTTGCCGGGCGGTTCCTGAGCAGCAGCGCTAACAAAAAAACTCGCGCAGACCAGTGCAAGGCCAGTGTAGAGGCACGCATTACCACAAGCTCTCGCGCGAATCGACAGGCTAAGACTCGACTGTGGTTTGAAAAATTGCATTGCAAAGTTAGGAGAGGTATTTTGCCTGCCCGCCGTCTTATTAGGAAGCGATAGACGGGAATGTATGTCCAACGAACTAAGCGTCGATCAAGTGGGTTCGTTCCTTTTCCACAATTCCTGCGACGGCACGCGCAGTGCGCGATTGAATTTACTAGATGCGTTTTCCCAGGCGATCGTGGCCGTCAACTCTACCAAAGCATCCTCAGTAAAGAATCCGCGCAGTCGCGCGAAGAGTTCATCGCTAACGTCGCGTCCCGTTATGGTCATCGCGTCGGCAAACTCAAGTGCCAGGCGTTCCGAATCGCTATAAAGAGCACTGTTTGCGTAGTTGGGGAGGGCTTCGATCTTGTCGTCGGAGACTCCGAGCCGGCTGCTCACGGCAGCATTGATGTCCTGTCAAAACTCGCAACCGTTCAAGAAAGCGACGCGCCGGTTTAATAATGCTCGCAAACTCGGGTCGATTAATCCGGACGCTTCAATGCCGGTCCACATCGCTCGCGCGCCTTTAAAGATCGACGGGCGGCGCGCGTAGACCAGATGGTTAAGTAAAGGACCGCCCCAGTCTTTTGCCTGCGCCTCCAGCACCGTCTTGATGTATCTGTCGGTTGTTGCGACATCTGCGTTCGCTACTCTTGCCATCTCTAATCTCCAACGGCCTCCGCGCCAAGACCCAATGCAATTACTTACTTGCCACCGACGAGCGGTCGCTCGGTGTCACCTCGTGGTAAAGCTTATAGACTTCGGTTTTTACTTCGGCTGGAAAGCAAACTCGGTGCAACTCGTAGCCGCGCTGCAGGCCGCGGACGACTTCACTAACTTCTGTGATCTCTCTTATGCAGGGCCGCGCGTAGCCGTCTTCCACATAAATTCGGCTCTTCGGTTCGGCCCCTTGTGCGGTGTAATAGTTGTAATACGGCACATCGCTGGCGCGGTCTTCAATGAAGTAATAATCCGGATCGTAACCGGCCCGAACGACGCACTCTCGAGCCGCCGCCAAAAATTCCGGGCGCTCCCCGAGCGGCATGTCAAGATCGATCGCCTTGAACAGCCGGCGCGCAGTGAAGCGCTTGCTGAGGTCCGCCAGGATCTCATCGGTCGATCGTTGCCATTGCTTAACGTGAAAGAGGACATCTGAGTCGTCAACCTCGAGATACTCGGTGATCGTTAGATCGTTTCTCCGCAACACCTTTTCAAAGGCAGTGCCCGGCGCGTGCCAAACTTGCCCGCCAGTTTCCAGAAGTTGCAGCGCGCGCCGCAGCGTCGCGCGCAATACCGCCTCCGCCGATCGCAGCGTGCGGTGAAAATACACCTGGCGAAACATGTAGTAGCGGGCCTGCAAATATTCTTCAACTGCATAAAGGCCACGCGCCGCTACGTAGATTCGATCATGTTCTTCATCGATTGCCAGCGCGTTGATGATCCACTCGAGATCGTAGATGCCATACTTCGCTCCCGTCATCAATGAATCTCGCAGCAGGTAATCCATGCGATCCACGTCGAGTTGCGAAGAGACGAGTTGGGCCAGAGCTGCCGGCTGAAACCTGCCTTCAATAATTGCCGCCACTTTCGCAGGCAAGTCCGCAGAATATGAGTGCAGCAGTTGGCCGATTTCTGTGGCTTCACTGAGCACAATCTCGACAGTCCATTTTTCGTGGTGGAAACCCAGCACCTTTTCCATGACGTGCGAAAACGACCCGTGGCCCACGTCATGAAGCAATGCGGCCGCACGAGCGGCGGTGTGGTCCTGCTCGTTGATTTCATGTTTTTCGCTGAGGCGATCCAGCACCCGAGTCATCAAGTGAAAAGCGCCGAGCGAGTGTGTGAAACGAGAATGTTCGGCGCCCTGATAAGTATAGAGTCCCAGGCCGAGCTGTTTGATGCGCCGTAGTCTCTGAAACTCAGGCGTGTCGATCAAACGCATCATCAACTCGCCTTCACTGTTGTCAGTACGAAGGCGAATGATGTTATGGACCGGATCGCGATAGATTCGTTCGGACATTTCTGGGGGTTTCTAATACCCGCAAAAGCAAGGAAAGGCAATGCGACGGGAGAAAACTTTGCGAATCACCTGAATATCCAAGGCTGCCGCAACGGATTGGGGCCGGTTGTGATTTATGGATTGTTCCCAATATTTTGGATTTTTCGTGCCCCTGCGGCCACGCCAACGGTTATTAAATACCTGATTGGGTTAGTTATATGCTACCGAACACTTGCGGGCATAAGAATTGCGAAACGATCTGCCCAGAGAGTTTTTTACGACAGTTAGTCTCGGAATATTTTAAGTGCCGCGAAGCAAAGAACAGATGGTCAACAGGGAATCTCCCCGGCGGCACTCTCTCAGAATCAAGAAAGGACAGCAAACAATGAAGCATGTTTTAAGGTTATTTCTGGTCCTGTGCATCGCCCTCGCCGGTACGGCAGCGTTTGCGCAGGACATTCAAACGAAAGGTAGCATTGGGGGCGTAGTGACTGACTCCAACGGCGGTGCTTTACCAAACGCCAAGGTGACAGTCGAAGGTCAGCAAGCCTCGACCTCTACCCAGACCAATGATCAGGGTGTCTATAAAGTAGACAACCTGCTCCCAGGCACCTACACCGTCACCGTGGAACAGGCCGGCTTTAAGAAGGTCGTTTCCAAAGGCGTGATCGTTAACGTAGGTAGGGAATCGACAATTAGCCCTAAGTTAGAAGCGGGCAACATTTCTGAGGTCGTCACCGTTACTGACACCGGCGGTATTGATCAGCAGAGTTCGGCCGTCAATCAGAGCTTGAGCGATCAGCTTTTTGCGAACGTTCCGGTTGCGCGCGGCGTCACCAGTTTGTTCTATATAGCTCCCGGCACCACGGACAGCCTTGGTGGCGGTCGTGCCAATCCATCCATCGCCGGCGGTTCGGCATTGGATAACCTCTACATCGCGGACGGCGTTAACATCACCGACTCAGC
>JBDUAQ010000143.1:0-8763 GCA_040004575.1 bacterium | reverse complement strand
AAAGATATCGCCGAGTATCTTGCCTTGCGCAGTTCCAACGACTTGATCCGAAAGGTCGCCGGCGACTGGTTACTGACAATGTTTACGAACGCCGCCGGTAAAGCGAATCGCGCCGGCGCCGCGATACAGGTCTCCACCGAAGATACGCATCGTTTCAAAGTTGGCAACGCCAACATGGTTGGCATGCGGCTGAGTTTGGGCAGCGGCGTGCGCCAGCTCTTAGTGGAAGTAGGTTGGCCGCGCACGCCCCGCGATGGGTTCATTAGCGGCGGTGGCTTGGCGTGCGGCAACATCAAACATGTCGGTATTAAACCTGCGAACGAGGAACTCCGCCTGGTCCTCGATGATACAGGCACGCCAGCCTGGGTGGTGATGAGCAAGCACGAAGTGCACAACGTTGCTGCGAAACCCCGCGAGCTTCCCAGGCTTCACGAAGCAAACGTGAAAAAGCATGTTGCGATCCTGCTCGCTGATTCGCGCAACCCACGAACACGGCCCTGACCATATCCGGCAAGTAGTGCACGTTTTCGAACTACTCCAGTAAACAAAACCTTTCAAACCTGCGAAAAATAGTCGGAATTTCTAGTTTTTTCTACTCCTGTAATCGTCCCATTTTGCGGAACTGCGAATTGGATTCTTAGGCACGATGTTTGCGAATAATGCGGACGGCACAACGCTCGATAATGTTTACGTGTCCCCCATTTCGAGCACCAAGACCGGGTTGAACCAAACACTGATGCCTGGCGCTCAGGAGTTTGGGTCGACTCGAAAAAGTTTGAGGAGGGTACTAATGAAAAACCGACGCACATTAACTCTTTCAATTTTCGCGGCTGCTATCCTGGCGCTATGCCTGCCGGTTTTGGCAGCCGCCCAGGGAACGTACGATCCATGGGGACGGAATCGCGATGACGGGAGCTATCGGCGCGATCGCAACAACGACTACGGCCGGTACGACGATCGCTATCTTCGCGACTCGATACGACGGCTTGACCGCCTCAGTAGGGATTTTGACAGAGACCTTGATCGCGAACTCGATCGAAGCAACGAAGACGGCACTCGTCACGAGGACCATTTGAATGCCGATGCTAAGCAGTTTCGTCGTGCCGTAATCGATTTGAAAAATGCGTTCAATGAACGCGACCTCGAAAGTAGCGCTGACGAAGCTCATCGAGTTCTCGATGCCGCGAGCCACCTGGAGGACCTCGCGAGTCATCACTTCTACGACAATCGACCAGCCGACGAATGGTCACAGATCACGCAGGAGTTGAGCGTTATCTCAGACGCTTATGGAATCGAAGGTGCGAATCACGGCGAAAACAATCGCAATCGGCGACGCAATGACGATTATCGCCGGAACGACGACTACCGTCGTTACCCTAACAACAACCGCAACAACGACTGGTGGCGTAGAATTCCCTGGCCCAACTAAAGCTATCGCACCAACCGATCATGAAAGCAAAGCCTCGTCCCGCATGAAAGTGCGGGACGAGGCTTTCGCATGTCGGAGGGTAGATGACAGAATGGCCTCATGGCCGGAACGCTCTACCTTATTGCAACTCCAATCGGTAATCTCGAAGACATTACTCATCGGGCCATAAGGCTGTTGGGCGAAGTGGATGTTATTGCCTGCGAAGACACACGCCACACAAATAAGCTGCTCCGTCACTACGGCATCAACACCAGGACCATCAGTTACCACGAACACAACGAGCGTGAGCGTGCTCTGGAACTGATCGAGCGACTAAAATCCGGCGCCGATGTAGCGGTCGTTTCCGACGCCGGCACGCCCGGCATCAGCGATCCCGGCTTTCGCCTGGCGCGAATTGCGATCGATAACGATGTGCCTGTTGTTCCCGTTCCCGGCGCCAGCGCGTTGATTAGCGCACTCGTCGCTTCGGGACTGCCTACTGATGAATTCTTCTTTGGCGGATTTCTACCCGCGCGATCAGGTGCACGGCGCGCGCGACTCGCTGAACTGCGTTCCATCGCAGCCACATTAATTTTTTATGAGGCGCCGCACCGCATCGCCGCCTCGCTCCGAGATGCACAAGAGATCCTCGGCGAACGCCAAGCCGTCGTCGCCAGAGAGCTGACCAAAATACATGAAGAGATAGCGCGCGGAAGTTTGAGTGAATTAGCAGCGCAGTTTTCTTCAGCCGAGAGTGCGCGCGGGGAGATGGTGCTGATCATTGACCGAACAGTAATGCCAAGTGAAACCGCTCGGGACAAGTCCGTCGCAAACCTTGCTACTCTGGTTATGGAGTTTGAGGCAGAAGGTCTGGATCACCGCGCGGCGTTAAAGAAAGCGGCGCGCGAGCTGGGACTCTCACGTGACGAAGCCTATCGCCGTCTGGTAGCCGAACGCGGGCAGGGATGACGTAGGTATCGGCGCAGCAGCAGAATGAGCGCGGAAAACTATTGACTTCCGAAGCGAGACAGGAATATGCTTCGCCCACCTCGCAAGAACGTTTACTGAAATTGAGTTCCACCTAACTCGACACTCGCAACTCGACCGGAACTCGAAACTTTTCAACAGGCTGGACTCAGAGCCTGCGACCAAACGCCGCATCCTTCTCGCTCCAGTCTCAACCCATCGAAAGCCCGACCTGGAGTGCTTTATTTCAAAGTGTCCGGCACGGAGTTCGGAGTTTATTGAATCGCTGCAAAGGCAACATGGGAGATTTATTGTCATGAAGAAGAAAACGCAAAAAGCTGGTGTCGCCCGCAATGCCAGCGAAGCTGCTTCGCAAAGTGAATTGAAGTTGAGGATCGAGCCGCGAGGCCCCGACCCGGCTCGGAGCGAACGAGTGTCAAGAGCTTTGGTTGAATATCCCGCAGTTCAGGAATTCCTCCGCAAAACTCGAAATCGCTTGCTCTCGTTCGAGCTGGTCGAACCGGAGCCGGAAAACAAATCCCCACGACCCGGCCCTCCGCCACATGCTTACCACGCGACTTTTTACGACTACACAAACAACCGCACGATCTTCGTTGATGGCGATCTGGACCAGCCAAGAAGGGTTAAGGTTTCGGAATCGGGCTATCAGCCGCTGCCCAGCAACGAAGAGTTTGAGGAGGCTGTGAAGATCTTACTGAAGGACTCGAATTTCGGCGAGGCCATCCGCGGCCAACGGCTCCAACCGTCACCCGCAATGCCGCCGATAGTAGAGGTGGAGTCGGCCCACGGGCGCGGTGAGCGAACTATCGGGATCGGCTTGCTACCGCTCGAGCCTGGAGCGGGACATGAGATTGTAGGAGTTAACCTGGTTCGGCAAACGGTCGTGCGATTTGAAGGGCGAGCGCCGCTAGGGGCGGTGGCCCATAACCCCATCTGCGGCATACCCTACGTTCAGCAAGCCACGGCGAATAAAGGTGACGCCGGACAGGTTTGGATCACAGTCAGCCAGGGTGGGGTTGTTCTCTGGAAGTTTCTCGCGGTACGGCCGGCCGCTTCTTCAGGCACGCGAGCCTCCGGCGTCGAGCTGCGTTATGTCGACTATCGGGGCAAGCGCGTGCTCTATCGCGCTCACGTGCCAATCCTCAACGTCCATTACGACGGCAACGCCTGTGGTCCTTACCGGGATTGGCAACACCAGGAAGGAATGATTCATGCCGATGGCGTTGATGTTGCTCCCGGCTTCCGTCTGTGTAACGCGCCGGCTACGACAATTCTCGACACCGGATCGGATGCTGGAAACTTTCTCGGCGTGGGTATTTATGTTCAAGGGCAGGAGGTTGTCTTGGTAAGCGAGCTGGAGGCTAGTTGGTATCGCTACATCAGCGAATGGCGGCTGCATGCGAATGGCACAATTCGTCCGCGCTTTGGTTTCTCTGCCAGGACCAACTCGTGCGTCTGCAACATCCATCATCACCATCCTTTTTGGCGCTTCGACTTCGATATTCGCACGGCCGGAAACAACCGCGTGCGCGAGTACAACAATCCGCCGCTGGTTGGTAAATCAAACTGGCACACCAAGAACTTCGAGATCATGCGCCCGCGCGATCCCGCGCGATCCCGCAAATGGCGAGTAGAGAATACAGTGAGCGGCGAAGGCTACGAGATTATTCCTAGCCCGGACGATGGAGTTGCGACACTCTCGCCGGACTGGCCCTACCCGCGCGGCGATGTCTGGTTCCTCCGCTATCACGGAAGTGAGCTTGATGACGGGGTCGATTGCACCACCGGGGGATTCGGCTGTGTCACCGAAGCCAACCTCGACGGCTTCGTTAACGGCGAAGCGATCAGCAACAACGACGTGGTTGTTTGGTACGCCGGCCACGTGACGCACGATGTCGGCGGCGCACCGCCGGGAGTCTTCGGCCACATCTGCGGCCCCGACCTGAAGCCGGTTAACTGGTGAGGGATTGCTGGAGTAGATGGCAAGGATTCTTTCAGAGAATTGCCTTCTCTTGACTCGAAATCCGGAACTCGAAACTGGGAACAATCACCATGCAAAGTGAGACGCAAAGGCTTGACGAGAACATCGAAGCGTCAAAGCTGGAATTCTTGATACAGGATTATTGGCAAAAGGTTCAGTATCTTAAGGACCATTTCACCAGGCTGTGGAACCGATTCAATTACTTTCTCACAATTCAGTCTGCTCTTTTCGGAGCGACAGTATTATCACCCGAGAAGTATCGCTGGTGGGTTCCTATTTTCGCCGGTCTGGTCTGCGCTCTCTGGTACATTTTCGGCGCACAGGATAGGTATTTGGTCGAGCTATATCGGAAGGAGATTGAACAGGCATTGGCCAAAATCAGGCCAAACCTGCAACTCACCGATTATTATTTTGTTGGCCAAACAGAAGACATAGTTAATCAAACCGAGAAGATAAGCGACCTGCACGTCAAACCAAGCTTCTACCAGTGGCGTTGGAGATTCCTGAATACTACCAAATTGCCGGCTCTTTTTCCGGTAATTCTCTTATTGATGTGGGGGATTACATTACTTTTGCTTTGGCTCCTCAGACATCGCTAGATTCGGCGTCGCGAACCGGGGGCGGTAGCGACTGGGTTCTACACTCAACTCACTCTTTCCGCTCGCGGTTCTGCAACTCAATTAGGCGATCGCTCCTGAGTCACCTGTAGCGGCAACTGCTTATCAACTACTGGACGAGCGGGGCGACTGGCAACCTCCCAAAGTGTCAGGTAGATCGTGCGCGCGACGTTTTCCATCTTTTGAAAATCAATCTTACTAACCTCGTCGCCGGGACGGTGGTAGTCCTCATGTTCGCCGTCAAAAAAGAAGACGACCGGAATGCCCTTACGCGCATAGTTGTAATGGTCGCTGCGAAAGAAGAAGCGGTTGGGGTCGGCGGGATCGTCGTAGCGATAATCGTAAGTCAGGTTTAGGTATTGCTGGTTTACACTCGCGACCAAATCACCCAACTCCGTGCTCATCATCCTTGAGCCGATAACGTAGACCTCGTTTGGCCCGGAGAGTTCTTTGTTTCGCGGATTCGTGTCGCCTGCCTTTTTGCTGCGACCAATCATGTCGATATTGATCTGCGTCACGATCTTGGCGAGCGGCAGCGTGGGGTAGCTGGTGAAATAGCGCGAGCCCCACAGCCCCTTCTCTTCGCCGGCATGCCACACAAACAGTACGGAGCGTTTGGGCCGTATGCGGGCTTTCGCCAAAGCTTCAGCAATTCCGAGCAGCGCCGTTGTCCCGGAACCGTCATCATCCGCGCCGTTGTAGATCGCGTCGCCATTCACGGGCAGGCCAATGCCGACGTGGTCGTAGTGGGCGCCCAGTGCGACGTATTCGTCTTTAAGAATCGGATCGCTGCCTTCAAACACTGCGACGACATTTTGGGTTGTGGCGCGCTCGGATTTCACCTTCACGGTGACGGCGAGCTTCTTGTCCGGGTTCAACGCGAACGGTTCCGGCGTCTTACCTGCGTAAATCGACTCGAAGATCGACTGCGCATTCTGCCGTTCGTTCTGGAACAAAACTTCTGCCACATGCGGCGAGAGAACCAGCTGCGGAATTTGTGCGCCGGCCGGTGTTTGAAACTTGTCTACCTTTGTCACACCGCGTTCGGTAACGCGACTGCGATTGCGTTCCCAATTTGCCAGGTACTGGAAATCGGGAATGATGACAATGCCCGCGACGCCTTGCTTCTGGGCATACTCAGCTGCGTTCATCCAGTCCTCGCCGCGCTTGCCGGAAAGATCGGAACTCCTGATTCCCGCCGGGACGCCATTGGGCGGACCAAAGATGACGGCGATTTTTCCTTTCGCGTCGATACCTTTATAGGCATCGATATCTTTCGACTTGATGAACCACCCATTGCCAGCAAAAACCAGTTGCGTCGCCGGCAGATCGGCAGGCCGTGCAGAGGGAACATAGTCAGTGCCAAAGGCCAGCGCCTGATCATTGAACTCAACATGCGTTTCGGCTTTGTCGACCAGGTCTCTGCTCAAGGCAATCTTCTGAAGATAACTACCATCATCCCCGGCGGGCTTGAATCCCCAACGCGACAGGTTCATGGCCAGGAATTTGGCGGTCGTATCCAAGCCGCGAGAAGGAGTGTCACGACCTTCCATTTCGTCGGAAGCGATGAATGACAGGTAGTCTTTGAGTTGTGCCGCCGAGATCGTGTCAACGCCTGTTTGTGAAGCAAGCGAGACGGGCGCAGCTTTTGCTGTGCGACTGGTTTTCTTCTGCGCGAGAGAGACGGATGGACTGGAGGAAAAACTAAAGACGAGGACGGTCGTCAGTAAAACTATCGCAAGTGATCTTCGCATGTATGCTCCGTTAGATTTCGTTTGGGTCGATGGGTCCAAGTGATTGCTGGGACCGCGGGCGTCTCGCCCGCAGTGAGCGCGAAGCGCGAAAAGATTTCCGATCCGGTTTGAAAGACTGCGCGCCCGCGGCGTGTTGCGGGCGGGACGCCTGCGGTCCCAGCAATAACTTGACTGGTCTTGTTAGACGTGCTGCACTGCGCCGACCAGCTTCGTCAACGTTTCCTTCGCGTCGCCGTAAAGCATGCCCGTCACGTCTTTGAAAAACAGCGGGTTCTCCAGACCGGAAAATCCCTTGCCCTGACCGCGCTTCAAAACTACCACTGACTTGGCGCGATCCACTTCCAGGATTGGCATGCCGGCAATCGGGCTGGCTGGATTGTCGCGCGCGTCGGGATTAACGACGTCGTTTGCGCCGATCACAACCGCTACATCAGTTGTAGGAAACTCAGGATTGATTTGTTCCAACTCGTACAGCGATGAATAAGGAACGTTTGCCTCGGCAAGCAACACATTCATGTGACCGGGCATGCGTCCCGCCACCGGATGAATGCCATACTTGACGGTGACGCCGCGCTTCTCGAGCGTGTCTGCCAACTCGCGCACTGCATGTTGCGCTTGCGCCGTAGCCATGCCGTAGCCGGGCACGAACACTACTTTATTTGCATAAGCCAATTGCACCGCGATGTCGTCCAAACTCACTTCGCGCATTGTGCCCTGCTGCTCGCCCGATGTTCCCGCGGTCGCCGCGCTGCCGAACGCGCCAAACAGCACGTTCGTCATCGAACGATTCATCGCGCGGCACATGAGAATCGAAAGAATGAATCCGGAGAAGCCGTCGAGCGTGCCGGCAATAATCAACACGTTGTTCTTCAGCACGAAACCAGTGGCGGCGGAAGCCAAACCCGCGTAGGAATTCAGCAACGACATAACAACCGGCATGTCGGCCGAGCCGATCGGCAGCACCAGCAGTAGTCCGAAAACAAAGGCGAGGCCGACCATTAGGAAAAAGAGCGGCAACGAACCTGGCACAATAATCAAGTAGACGAACAGGCCGATCGTAGCTGCCAGCAGCGCCATGTTGAAAACGTTCTGGCCGCGATAGGTCATCGGCGTGCCGCGCACCAGTCCCTGCAACTTCGCGAAAGCCAGCAGGCTTCCGGTGGTTGTCAGCGCGCCCAGCATTACTTCAAACCCAAGGGCGCCCATGGTGATGGTTTCCAGGTGGCCACCGGCGCGATAGAACTCGGAAATTCCTACAAGCGCTGCGGCGAAGGCGCCAAAGGCATGCGACAACGCGGTCCGTTGCGGCATAGCTGTCATCGGCACCCAAAGGCCCATCGCTAAACCAACCAACGATCCCAAAACCAGGCCGGTAATGATCCAGGTGAAGGTGACGATCTCGTAGTGCATTAGCGTCCCGATGATCGCCATCAACATGCCAAATTCAGCGAGGTGCATGCCGCGCTTGGCAGACTCTGGATGACTCAATCCCTTGAGGCCGAGAATGAAAAGGATGGAAGCCAGCAGGTAGCTTAGTTCGATGAAGTAGGTGCGCACAGTTTATAGGTTGATCAACCGCCAAGGCGCCAAGATCGCCAAGGGAAAAAGCAAAGGAGAAAAGGAAACTTCATATTTCTAATCCTGGCGCTCTTGGCGTCTTGGCGGTTAGTTTTTAGTCTTACCTTCTGTCGGCTTGCGCTTAAACATTCGCAGCATGCGATCGGTAATCACGAAACCGCCCACTACATTGGTCGTCGAACAAAATACAGCGGTGAACCCGAGGATCGTGCTGACCGTGTTGTAGTGTGCGCCGGCGGTAACAATCGAACCGACCAGTGAAATTCCCGAGATGGCATTCGTCGCGGACATCAGCGGCGTATGCAATAGCGGCGGCACGCGCGAGATCACCTGGTAACCAAGAAACGCTGCGAGTGCGAAAACGTAAAGCGCGGAAATTAAGGTTGCGGCAGTCATACTATTTATTGTCTCCTTCGGCTCTCTTTTTCACCGCTTCAA
>JBDUAQ010000142.1:0-8863 GCA_040004575.1 bacterium | reverse complement strand
AGGCCCGAAGGGCCGGCACTTCAAAAATATCTTCAGTCACTCGGTTTGTGCCGCACCTTCGGCGCTCATTTATTTTAAGGACCCTTGATCCACGCCCTCACGGGCGTGGCTATTGAATACCGGCCCTTCGGGCCTCGTATTCAATCATCCGGCTGAAACGCACTGGATCAGAGCCGGCAGATCAACAGTTCACGTTCGTAGACTGCTTCCGGAGGCAGGCGATCGTGCAGATCGAGAAAGAGTTCTTCGTGTCCGAGTACTTCATTGCGCCAGGCCTCTCGATCGAATGCCTGTAGGGCATCGAATTTGTCTCTGGGAAAGTCGAGACCTTTCCACTCAACGTCCTCGTAGTGAGGCACCCAGCCTATCGGCGTCTCCTTAGCGACGGCGCCGCCGTGAGAGCGATCTACGATCCACTTCAGCACCCGCATGTTTTCGCCAAAGCCAGGCCACAGGAAGTTGCCCTGCTCGTCTTTACGAAACCAGTTCACGTGAAAGATACGCGGTGTCTCGCTGAGTGAACGTTGCATCCGAATCCAGTGCCGGAAATAATCGCCCATGTGGTAACCGCAGAACGGCAGCATGGCCATCGGATCACGGCGCACCTTGCCGATCGTTCCCGCGGCGGCGGCGGTCATCTCTGATCCCATCGTTGCCCCGGCGTAGACGCCTGCGCTCCAGTTGAACGCCTGGTAAACCAGCGGCATCGTGGTGGCGCGGCGGCCGCCAAAAATGATCGCGCTGATGGGGACACCGTTTGGATCTTCCCAGGCCGGATCAATCGTTGGACACTGCTTCGCCGGCGCCGTGAAGCGCGCATTGGGATGCGCGGCTTTCGCACCGGTTTCCCTGGCGATTTGCGGCGTCCACTTCTTGGCTTGCCAGTCGAGACACTCGGCGGGTGGTTCGTCGGTCATGCCTTCCCACCAGACTCCGCCTTCAGGGGTGAGCGCGACGTTTGTGAAAATGCTGTTCGTGGCAAGCGTGGCCATTGCGTTCGGGTTTGTCTTGACTGACGTTCCCGGTGCAACTCCAAAGAAGCCTGCCTCGGGATTGATGGCACGCAGCCGGCCGTTCGCATCTGGCTTGATCCAGGCGATGTCGTCGCCGACGGTCCAAACCTTCCAACCCTCGAATCCCGCCGGCGGAATCAACATGGCGAAGTTAGTCTTGCCGCACGCGCTGGGAAAAGCAGCGGTCACGTAAGTCTTCTCACCTTTCGGATCCTCCACGCCGACGATCAGCATGTGTTCCGCCATCCAGCCTTCGTCGCGCGCGATGTTGGAAGCGATGCGCAGCGCGAAACATTTCTTGCCCAGCAGCGCGTTGCCTCCGTAGCCGGAACCGTAGGACCAGATTTCGCGCGTCTCGGGAAAATGAACGATGTACTTCTCTTTGTTACAAGGCCAGGGCACGTCCTTTTGTCCGGGAGCGAGCGGAGCTCCGACCGAATGCATGCAAGGCACCACACGCTTCGCGTCCTTATCGATCTCCGCATAGATGGGCAAACCGATGCGCGCCATGATGCGCATGTTGACTACGACGTAAGGCGAGTCAGTGAGTTGTACGCCAATCTGCGACATCGGCGAACCGATCGGTCCCATGCTGAACGGCAGGACATACATCGTGCGTCCGCGCATTGATCCCTGGAAGAGTTCTTTAAGTTTGCGCCGCATCCGAAAGGGCTCTTCCCAGTTGTTCGTCGGACCAGCGCTATCTTTGGAGAGCGAACAGATGAATGTGCGATCTTCAACCCGGGCGACGTCGCTTGCGTCTGAACGTGCGTAGTAACAACCGGGCCAAAGCTTTTCGTTGAGTTTGATGAAGGTGCCGCCCGCGACCATCTGGGCCTTGAGCGCCTCGTCCTCTGCCACCGAACCATCAACCCAATGAATCGCCGCGGGCTGCGTGAGCTGCGCCATTTTCTCAACCCAGCGCAAAAGGTGCTCGTTGCTACTCAGGGGAACGGAGGCGTCGCGACCACTTACTACTGCTGCGGTTGCAATATCATCATGGAGAATAGTCATCAGGAAGGGCCTCGCAATAATTGGAGTAATTTTCGAGTCGTTAGCTTCGTCTAGATTTTGGCCTCACTGAACGCGAAAAGCAACACGGCGTTAATGTTGCGAGGTCATGTCAGAACCACCTGCGTCAGCGGGTGGCCTAGGCGTGCTGCGCGATTGAGAGCCACCCGCTGACGCAGGTGGTTCTGACATGACGCCAAGCTAAAGCGCATCGGACATAAGAGTCGTTACTCAGTCACGCTTTCCAAGAGAGTCCAGAATTCTGGCAGCGAAACTGCAACCGAATTTGCGGCACCTTCGATCTGAGACAGTCCGGTGGCGGAGAGTGCCGCCACAGCGCAACCCATTGCAATTCGATGATCGCCAAACGCGGAGAGGTTAGCCCCGTGTAATTTGCCTGTGCCCTTAACGTCCCAGCCGTCGACGTGCTCCTCTACTTGCACACCCATGCGACCGAGATTCGCAACGGTCGCCACGATGCGATCGGATTCCTTTACCCGCAACTCCCCGGCGTCGCGCAAGGTCATCTCGCCGCCGAGACTGGCCGCCAGGAAGGCCAACAACGGTAGTTCGTCTATTAGGTTTGAAACCTCGCCGCCGGAGACTTCGAGCTTTGGCGTCGTGGACAAAACGACGCCGCGAACGCGAAGCGATCCCACCGGCTCACCGCCTTCCAGCCGTTCATCCGACACACTTATCTCTGCGCCTATCGTTCGAAGTGTCGAAAGAAAAGCTGTGCGGGTGGGGTTAAGTCCGATATCGCGAATGAACAGATCGGAACCGGGAAGGGAAACGGCGACGGCGATAAAGAACGCCGCAGAAGAGATGTCTCCGGGAACTAAGAGCTTGCGGGAGTGTAATTCAACGCCGCCCCGAATGCTGATTACGTTTCCGCCGCGCTCAACCGGCGCCCCGAATTCACGCAGCAAGCGTTCAGTGTGATCGCGCGTCTGCGTTGGTTCTTCGACAGTTGTAATTCCATCACTGAACAATCCGGCCAGCAGCACGGCAGACTTGATCTGCGCGCTCGGGATCGGCAGTTGATAGTTAATAGGACGCAATGGCCGATATCCGTTGATACGAATCGGCGCGCAGCCGCTAGATTCCAGTTCAACCTCAGCTCCCATCAACTGCAAAGGCTCGGCGACTCTCATCATAGGACGACTGAGCAGGGACTCGTCGCCTGTGATCGTAGTCGGAAAAGCTTGGCCCGCAAGAATGCCCGCGAGCAGGCGCATGGTCGTGCCGGAGTTTTGCGCGTTCAGGATTTGTGCCGGCTCCTCGAAACCTGAAGCTCCTGCGCCTGTGATTACAACGCTAGAATCGTTCCTAACGACCTGCACGCCAAGCGCCTGCAGGCAATCCAGGGTGGCCGCGCAATCCTGCGCCGACGAAAAGTTTTCCAGAACAGACTCGCCGCGCGCGAGCGACGCGATCAATGCGGCGCGATGGGAGATGGATTTATCCCCCGGCAAACGCAGCTCGCCGCGGAGCCGTTTGATTGGCAAAACGGCCACCACGTCGTCGCCGCCCCTGCTCTTTGAAGTGTCAATCATTACGTCAAGTATAGACTAACCACGCATCAGCTCCTCTTGTAATCGGCGACGCCAACCATGAACAGCAGGCTCGAAGCTCATCAGCCGCTGGTTGGATTGTTCAAGATCGTGAAGAACTTGACCTCACCGCCGGGAAGGGTATTGCTGTCCGCGAGTTCCCAATGAAATCCGGCTTTGGCTTGGCGGACTATCTGCTTTATCTCGACAGAATCTGGAAGCCGTATGGGATAGTCGCACCCCGAATGAGGTGCTGCACCTGTCGCAAAAGCCTCGAACACCATATAAAACGGGTCTTGCCGGCAAGGTATGGGCATTGCCCTGGGGTAAGTCGGCTTCCGCAAGTTTGTTTGATATGACTGCTGGTCCAGACAGTTCCAGCGCTTTTTAGAATCTTATAAGGAGAGAAGAATGACGATCAATATTGGACGGTATGTTTCCAGGTTGGGTGCATCCATTTTGGGCGCGACCCTTTTGCTCGCCGCTGGTTCGACTGCCTTCGGCCAGGGTGGCTACTACGGCAATGATAATTACCATCCGCAGGACAGTAATCATCAGCACCGAGAAAAGAAAGCTGACAAACGGCATCAGAAGAACGAGAAAGAGGCGCTCAAGCAGCATCAACGGGATGAGCGTGAGAGGTACGGCAACGACAGCGATCTGCGTGACCACCAGCAGCAAGAACGCGAGGATATGAGACAACACCAGCGTGATGAGAAGAACCGCCGTAGGGTTCACCAACGCAGCGAGCGCGACGGCAGGTACGACAACGACAACGACAACGACGGGAACTACGACCGTGATGGTCGCCGCAATGACGGTTATAACAATGACGGCTACGGCAACGGTTCTGATGTTCGCCAGGTTGCGTTAGAGCGTGGCTACCAGGAAGGCATCCGTGCCGGACGTGATGACCGCTCGCGTAATCGGGGCGCTCGCTACGAGGATAATAGTGCGTACCGCAATGCGACCGCCGGCTACGATAACCGCTACGGTAATATCGACGCCTATCGCAGCAGCTTTCGCGAGGGCTTCCGACAGGGCTATCAAGAGGGTTACAACGGCCGCTCTAGTAATGGCAGCGGAAGAGGTACCAGCATCGGCAATATCCTGGGTGGAATTTTCGGCCGGCCGTAATTCCTTTTGGGGAAATGCCCTTCTATTCAATGGTTCCGGCGAGATAAGAGTTATTTTGCCGGGCCATTTTTTTATTACAAGTCGAGTCTAATGAAGAATTTATTGCGTGGAGCACCGCTTAGTAGCTAGTATGGAGCTACCTCAGCCCCAGTCAGTCGGCAGTAGCTAGACGACCAACAAGTCCCCACAAACTCACCGAAACGTCGCCCCGGGTATTCCTGGCACACAACACTTGCCCTAAATCTCATTTGCTGAAGTGAAGGGAGGAGTCTTTATGAGAAGGGAAAAGAGAAAAGGGGAAGTGACACACGGATGGGCTGCGCATTCTCGCTTCGTTGGCTTGCTCGGGCTTGCTATCGTCATGCTTCTGATCGGCGCGGGCAGCGGATACGGTCAAGATCGAGCTGCCGGTCAGAACGGCGTTGTCTACGGGCAGACCTCCGGTCAGAAGGGCATCGTCGATCAGGATATGGGGCGGGGTCATGATGGAGCCTTAGACCAGTGCAGCGAACCGGCCCGTGGCTCCTACAAATTTCGGTGGCAGGGAGAGAGCTTTGAGATCCCAATCAATGGGGATGACTGTCAGGCAGTCGCGCTTGAATTGCGCTGGTCTAACGGCCGAAACAATGGCAGCAACTTTCAGGTGACTTTTCTTGATAACGATAACCAGTCAATCTACACCAAAGAGCTTTCAGGTTTTTTGACCGGCAATTTCCGCTTCGACCTTGCAGCGATGGAGCCCCAACCCTGGCCTGGCTCCAGGTCGATGACGTCCGTGGTTTCGGTGCCGGCAAGAGTAGTGATCCAGACGGTTCGACCTTTTGCTTTTCCAGCGAACCTCTCATACACGATTACACGCGCCGCCGGCCAGCGGCCGCAACAAAAGCCGATCGTGAAAAGCGAATCAGAAGCCGTGAACAAAGGAAAGGTGCAACGTTTGAAAGAAGAATCGGCAGATTCCACATCGGGGAAAGCGCGTAAGCCGTGACCCGTAAGACCTTAAAAAGTCCGGCCTAAAAACGCTACTTTTTGTGTCGCTGTGTTTCTGCTCGTGCCACGCTGTTTTAGGAATTTTCGCAGACCGTTGGCAGACTTCCGGCGCCTTCGACATTTTCCGACAGCGAAAGGGCGTTACCGCCTTGCCCAAGCAGCTTGAGTTCATAGAATTTGAGAAATAGCTCCCCTGTTGCTATTACAAATCCTGACTGTGGTATCTTGGTATTTCAGACCTGCGGATAGAAAAATCATTTCAGTTAATCAATATCAGTTAATCAATAAATGAATAGAATGAAGCCCCTTGCGACCGACAATAAAAAGAAGTTGTCAGCAGAACAATGTGAAGAACTACTCAGAGCATTGAAAGCCCGTTTTGAGAAAAACATGAACCGCCATAAAGGTCTTGAATGGACTAAAGTACAAGCAAAGCTGAAAGCTAATACTAAAAAACTGTGGTCGCTCAATGAAATGGAAAGAACTGGCGGTGAACCGGATGTTGTTGGTCATGATAAGAAGACGGGTGAATACATTTTTTATGATTGTTCAGCGGAAAGTCCTAAAGGCCGCAGAAGTATTTGTTACGACCGAGAAGCGCTGGAGTCAAGGAAAGAACATAAACCAGAACATAACGCTATTGATATGGCTGCTGCCATGGGCATTGAACTTTTAACGGAAGAACAATATCGAGAGTTGCAGACGCTTGGAAATTTTGATGCGAAAACATCGAGCTGGGTGCAAACACCTTCTGATATTAGAAAACTCGGCGGCGCCATCTTTGCTGATTACCGCTACGGCAAGGTCTTCGTGTATCACAACGGTGCGGAATCTTACTATGCTGCCAGGGCGTTCCGTGGCTCGCTAAAGGTCTAAAAGGAGCCTTGCAAGCTAAGTGAAGTTCCGTTCTAGAGATTCAGTAGCGGTGGGGGAAGGGATGCAGATCCCTTCCCTTTTTCTTACGAATCGCCGCTCATTCTAACCATTTGGCAGACCAAATAGCCGAACGTCGCTAGAAGTGAGCACGTAAGTTGTTGCTTGTATTGGAGGCGGCGATCGGAATCGAGGCGATGAATAAAGGTTTTGCAGAAATTATCAAGCATCGGCCACCGAAGAACACAGAAGGCCCAAGTAGGTACAAACACAATAACTTAATTTTTCTCGTGTTCTTCCTATCCTCCGGTGAATGCCGATATTTACTACATTTTCTTACTACAGTGAACAAGCTAGCGTGCAGTGTAGCGTCTTGTGAATCTCGCTGGTCTAATATAAACGGGCGTAGTTACCTCACACTATGGAACGCCGGCGAAAGATCGCGTGATAGACGATCAAGAACACTACGGCGCCGACTACCGCCACCAGCAGGCTATAGAGATTCAGACCCGTCACACCAGTCGCTCCAAACAGATTAAACAAATAACCGCCGATGATCGCGCCGACAATGCCCAGGAGGACGTCGCGGAAGATGCCTTCACCGGTCTTGTTGACAAGTTTGCTACCGATGAAACCAGCGACCAGACCGAGCACAATCCAGGCGAGAAAAGACATGGCAGAACTCTCCTGCCTGCTGGATATGAGCATACCCACCGTTGTTACGTTGATGACTGACATTGAATTTCTCCTTTTTTCTCTCCAGTCGTATCTGGCGAACAGACGGCACAAGAAGGAGGTTGCTGGCCTTATCCGCAGTGTCTGTTCCAGTTCGGATCGTGAAAGCCTAGTGTTTCGTTTACACCAATTCGTTTACACCAAGTAGCCCCTCAGAATAACTTTCGCAAAGTTATCCTACAAGGATCTCGGTCGGTCTTTATCAAAAAGCGACAGAAACGTGCACAGGACACCACAAAAGAAACGAATCCGCCAAATAATTTGTGAGAAGTTGGCATCTCAGTTTGAGAGGCGGGTGGCAAAGCAAGATTGCGCCCGCGTCTTACCCTTATGGAGACACAGTCCAACATACTTGTGGTCGACGACAATCCGGACAAACTGAGCCTGCTTGAAACGGCGTTACGATTGGCCGGTTACAACGTGAACACGGCGACTGACGGTGATGAAGCCCTCGTCGCCATGGAGTTGTGTCAGCCGGATTTGGTGATAACCGATGTAATGATGCCGCGGATGAACGGCTATGAACTAGCCGAGCGCATTCGGGGAAACCCATTCACGAAGTTTATCCCGGTCATCATACAAACCGCTGCCGGACATGCGCTTGAGGCCCACCGGCGCGCCTCCGAGGCTGGCGCTCTCGGATTTATCACGGACCTTAGCGATCTCGATTTGCTGCTCGCGCGAACCAAGACCCTGCTCGATTTCCGAGCTTATCTTGATACCTGCGAAGAGGCAGCGTTTTCTGACCAATTGAGCGGTCTGGCTAACCGGCGCAGATTTGAGCGTCAGTTGGAACGTGAGTACAGTCGCACCCTCAGGTTTGGACATCCATTTAGCCTGTTGATGATCGATCTGGACAACTTCAAGAATCTGAACGATACCTTCGGACACAACGCAGGCGATGAGGCAATTCGTCGGATTGGAAGAGTATTGCGAGAGAAAACGAGAGGAATCGATCTGGCGAGTCGTATCGGAGGGGACGAGTTTGTCGTGCTATTGGTGGAAACTGATCATCAAGGCGCCATGGAATTTGCCGAGCGTTTACGATCGGCAATCAAGTCGACAGCTATTCCGTTGGCAAACCCTATAACTGCAAGTTTTGGAGTTGCGGAATGCTCTTCTAGCGAGCAAAGTGCCGCCGATACTTTTAATGCCGCAGATAGCGCCCTGTACGAGGCCAAGCGCAATGGGCGTGATCGGGTGGTGGGCCAACACGAAAAGAAATCGAACTCCCCCTCCGACTCACTTCTCATGTAATCTAAGGGGTAAATCTCGGCCTGGCACAAGCATCCGTCGAGAGCGCCTTAACGTTGGGCTTCTCGCTAAACAAAATCCAGCGAAGGAGGCTAGAGACTCATCCGTGCCACGCCTCTGACCGGTTCTGCATTGTTGTTGCCCTCGTCTTATGAAGAATGCAAACACTTACTAAATTTTTTACTTTTTACTATAGTAAGCTTTTCGCTGAACTTTGGAGTATCTCTAAGTTGTTGAGTAGTTTTGGAGGCGGCGATCGGAATCGAACCGATGAATAAAGGTTTTGCAGACCTCTGC
>JBDUAQ010000141.1:0-8866 GCA_040004575.1 bacterium | reverse complement strand
ACGAAGTTGTCCACATCAAGACGCCCGCAGGTGGGACAAGCAACCACGGTCACGCCGCGCGTGCGCAGACCCAGCGACTTCACAATCTCCCAGGCGACCCGCACTTCTTCCTGCGGCTCTGCGGCCAGCGAAACGCGAATCGTGTCGCCGATGCCTTCGTGCAGCAGTATGCCCAGACCGATGGAAGACTTTATTGTGCCGCCGAAGGCTGTGCCGGCTTCCGTTACGCCCAGATGAAATGGATAGTCGACCTTCTCAGCAAGCAAACGATAAGCAGCGACCGTGCGATGCACGTCCGAAGCTTTTAGCGAGATGATTGTGTCGGTGAAGCCGAGGTCTTCGAGAATCTGAATGTGGCGCAATGCAGACTCGACCATCGCTTCCGGTGTCGCCGTGCCATACTTCTTCAACAAATCTTTTTCCAGCGAGCCACCGTTAACGCCGATCCGAATTGGCACGTTCTGCGCCTGCGCCGCGCGCACCACTTCCACAATGCGCTCGTGCTTGCCAATGTTTCCGGGATTGAGTCGCAGCTTGTCGATGCCCGCTTCGAGAGCCAGGAGCGCCAGCTTGTAGTGGAAATGAATATCGGCAACGAGCGGCACATCCGGCACGCGCTTCCGGATCTCTTTCAAAGCAATCGCCGCGTCATTATCGGGAACAGCCAGGCGCACAATTTCGCAGCCGGCGCGCACCATCTCTTCAATCTGCGCCACCGTGCCGCCGACGTCCGCGGTGTCAGTCTTGGTCATCGACTGCACCACGACCGGAGCGCCACCGCCAATCTGGACATTCTTAACTTTTACTGCTTTCGACTTTCGCATACGCAACCTAGTCCAAAGTCCAATGTCCAATGTCCAATGTCAAGTTTCCGTGACCGACGTTGGACATTGGACTTTCGACTTTGGACATCATTTCCCTGGCGTTGTCACCGCGGGTTTATTGCTGGGGCCGCGCGAAAATAGTTTCAAGGCGTCGTTGGTGATTACGAAGACCATCAGCAGCAGGACCATGACAAATCCAACTTGCTGAATCCGGTCGCGCACACGCATTGAAAGCTTCATCCCCAGTGGCACCAGCACAGCTTCAATTAACAGAATGAAAATCGCGCCACCATCCAGCACTGGAATCGGCAGGAGATTGAAGATCCCCAGATTCAAGCTCAGGAAAGCGAGCGTGCTAAAAAGTCCGCCCCAACCATACCGCTCGACAGAAGTTGCGGCAGCTTTATAAATCCCCACCGGTCCAGACAAAGTGTTGCGGGCCGAGCGCTGTCCGGTGAAAAACTGTCCGAGCGCTTTGCCGGTCAGGCGAAGAATTTCAACATTGCTTTCGAATGCATACCTCGCCGCTCCCGCTAAACCGACTTTGTTCAGTGGAATGTCTTCCGCCGGCCCTATACCCAATCGGTCCTTTCCATCTGAAAGCTTACGCGAGGTCGCAGTCACGTCGATCTGACGACCGTTCCGTTTTACGCTAAGGGCAATAGGCTGACCCTTATGTTCGCTCACGTACTGCGTAACTTGTTCGGCGCTGTGAACTGGTTGACCGGCGATGGCGACAACTTGATCGCCGAGCTGAAGACCTGCCTCCGATGCCGGTGAGTCTGGTGTAACGTCGCGAAGAACTATCGGCACGTCGCCATAGTCAGGAAGAAAATCGGGGAAGCCGGCAGTCTCACCGTCTTCGGTGCGGGGCACGGGCGTTATCTGCAGCGTAATTCGTTGGCCGTTACGCTCGACGACAACTGGCAAGGGTTGGCCGGGGGACAACAACATATCTCCGCGAATTGTGTCCCACTTTGGATGTTCTATCCCGTTGAAAGCAACGATCCGGTCGCCGCGTTGCAAGCCGGCCGCCTCGGAAGTGCCGCCGCTCGCCATGCTGGTCACCACTGGAGCCGGCGCCATCGGTACGCCATACATGAGTGCGCCCGCAAGTGGAATTGTCAGCGCCGTTATTACGTTCATCACGGGCCCGGCAAGGGCCACCAAAATCCGCTGCCAGCGCGGCCGCAAATCGAATCGTTCGTGATCCGGAATATCAGGAGCGCTTTCTCCCTCGATCGGCGCATTGGATTCATCGCCACCAAGCTTGACGTAACCACCTAACGGAATAGCCGAGACGCGATAGTCAGTTTGTCCCCACTTCCTACCGAAGAGTCGCGGGCCAAAACCAACCGAAAAAGTCTCCACGCGAATCTTGAAAAGTTTCGCGACAATGAAGTGGCCAAACTCGTGCAGAACGACGGCCGCACCGAGGATGAAGATAAACGCGAGAATTCCAGTAACAACAGTCATCAATAAAATCTCTTTTCCAATATCTCAGTAAATACCCAATTCAGCGCCCGTTTTAGAATCCGGAAACTACTAATCGGGTTGCCGTAATCGAGTTTACGCGGAGGCTTCGGGCGCGTCAAACGGTAGTTTTCGGCCGGTAATGCACTTCATTGAGAGATGCGGTTACGTGATTGCAGAACCGGGAGCGGTAGCGACCGGAACATAACCTTCAACTTGCATCCACAAATTCGCTGGCGAAAAGCCATCGATCCAGAGGTTGTGGCTGGATCCGGTCGCTACCGCTCCCGGTTCTGCACAGTGCGTCTAGACTATTACTGAAGCAGCCTTCGTTAGCTTTTGTATTTCATCAGCGGCGGCCAATCGGGCGGAGCGATCGGCCTCGAGGATGGTGGCGAGTTCGTTGGCGGGCTCAGCGTGATGACGATCCATGACCGCTTCGATGACCAGCGGGATATCAGTCAGGCTAATGCGTTCGTCGATGAACGCCTGCACCGCTTCCTCGTTCGCAGCGTTCATCGCCGCCGGCAATGTGCCGCCCGTACGGAGAGCACGATAAGCAAGCGCCAGGGAGGGAAAGCGATCGGGATCAGGCGGTTCGAAATGGAGCGTTGATAAAGCGGTTAGATCGAGCGACGGCAGTTCGGAGCCTCGGCGGTCCGGATAAGTGAGCGCATACTGTATCGCATGGCGCATATCAGTAATGCCCATTTGCGCGATCACGGAACCATCGACAAGTTCAATCATCGAATGGACCACGGATTCGGGGTGCACAACGATATCAATTTGATCCGCCGTGAAGCCGAAGAGCCAGTGGGCCTCGATCACCTCGAGACCTTTGTTCATCAAAGTGGCTGAGTCGATGGTGATCTTGGCGCCCATGTTCCAGGTCGGATGACGCAAGGCTTCGGAAACCGTCGACTCCTGCATTTGCGTTTTAGTCTTCGTGCGAAAGGGCCCGCCCGACGCGGTGAGAATGATGCGGCGAACTTCCGAACGCTTCTCTCCGCGCAGACACTGATGCAGCGCGTTATGTTCCGAGTCAACCGGCAGTAACTCTGCGCCCGACGCCTGCGCGGCCTGAGTCATCAACTCACCAGCCATCACCAACGTCTCTTTATTTGCGAGCGCCACTCGCTTCCCTGCTTCGAGCGCGCGCAACGTCGGAACAAAACCTACCGCGCCAACCGTGGCAGACACGATACAGTCTGCCTGGCCGTGCGTTGCGACCTCGACTAATCCCGCTTCACCAACAACGATACGCGGTAGGTCGATGTCTCTCGCAAAGAGTCTGGCGCGCAGATCATGCGCGGCATCTTCAGTGTCAACTGACACCAGCTCCGGCAAATGTTTCGCTATTTGATCAGCCAGGACTTCTACATTGTGGCCGGCACCCAACGCCACCACGCGGAAGCGTTCGCTACCGAGCGACTCGATCACGCGCAGCGTATTGCAGCCAATCGAGCCGGTGGAGCCGAGTATCGCAACGCCATTCGAATTGTGTTTCGCGCTCATATTACGCTGCTAACTTTTAAAGGTCTCTGTAGGTAGACTATGCATACAAAGGTAGACCTATTCAGATGTTTAGACAAGATTAGACTTTTTAATAGTGGTTCAGTTTGAAATCTCATTAGCACCTCACTTCAGTGCGGTAGTCGAGGTGGCAACGATTTCGCGCGAACCGTTTTAACGGTCGAAATTGTATTTAGGAACCTGGTACTGCGCGCGGCAGCTGCGTCGGGTGCACGAACTTGCGAGACGCCTTGCCAGCCCGGGACGTCGCTTGCGGAGATTCGTAGGGGTTGAGCAGGTCAATCGTCTCGCCAGCTTCATTTCGGTAGGACGCCGCGGTTACACGCCATTGGTGGCCGCTACGGAAAATCAATTCGACGGTAGCGTTCACGGTTTTTCGTTCGCCGATCACTTTGAGATTCAGCTGAGCATTGCCGTCGCCGTTAGTGACGTTGACATTGCCGGTAATGAAACTACCAAAATCCTTAACTTGACCGATGTCCTGTTTAAGTTTCTCGTTGGTCTTAAGAAACTCCTTGGCCACACCGGCAGCCTCGCTGTTGTTGATTCCGTAGAACACTGCTCCCACGATTCCGCCCACGACGAGCGCCGCCACAAGGCCCAGCACGACCACAATGGACACAATGATGATAATGATTTTCCTGGTAGTCATTTCTAAGGCATGCGGGCGCTGAAATAGAAGTGTGCAAAATAGTAGATGAGCGGTGCGTTGAAGAGCAAGCTATCCAACCGATCGAGAGCGCCGCCGTGCCCGGGTAGGATTTTAGCGGCATCTTTCGCGCCGGCGCCGCGTTTTAGCGCGCTCTCCGTTAAGTCTCCGAGTATTCCTAGAACTGCCATCACGCCGGCAAGCGGGAGCGCCCATTTCAACGGGAGCTCCTTGAAGAACCAAAAATGCGCGGCGGTCGCGAGCGCGAGGGCGGCTGCTAATCCACCCACAACACCTTCCCATGTTTTTCCCGGACTGATCGTCGGCGCGAGCTTGTGTTTGCCGATTGCGCGGCCCACGTAATACGCGCCAGTGTCAGCGCCCATCAGGACCAGGAAGAAGAACGACAACAAATGCGCCGAGAGCTTTTGCTCAAAACCAGTACGAAGAGCCACCAGGTGTCCGCCCAGTAAAACTACGTAAAGCACGCCGAGAATTGTGACTCCCGAGGCGGCAATCATTTTTTCGAACGGCGCGCCGCGAAACATGGCTGCGACCAGGGTGCCGATGGTCAAGACAATCAAGACCAATGCGATGGTCGGCAAATCGAGTCTGTCCACGCGATCGGGAGTTGCGAAATAAAAGATCGTGAAGAGTGCAGCGCCTCCGAGAAACCCCGCGCCGACATCGGGCTTCATGTCTTTCTTTCTCGCCAAAACGTAAAACTCATAGAGCCCGAAAACCAGGGCCGCGGCGGCGATCGCAACGAAGAGCGGCTGCAACCAGGGAACCAAAATCGAGGCGATTAGAATGGGCAGAGCGATTACGGCAGTGATAATGCGAGACATTCGAGAAGTCTTGGCCTTCGGTCTTTGGTCTTTGGTCTTTGGTCTTTGCCGGCTGTTTACTGATTGCTGATTACTTACGTCGCATTCGCAACCAGCTTCAATCCACCAAACCGCCGGTCGCGACGCTGATAGTCCACAATTGCTTCCAGCAGGTGCGGGCGACGAAAGTCAGGCCACAGCGTGTCCGTCACATAAATCTCGCTGTACGCCGCCTGCCACAGCAGGAAGTTTGAAATCCGTAGCTCACCACTAGTTCGCACCAGCAGATCCAGGTCAGGCATCGTGCGCGTGTAAAGCTCGTTGGCAATGCGCTCTTCAGTCAATTCATCGGGAGCGCTTCCTTCATCGAGCAGGCGGCGCACGGCCGCGCGACAGGCATCGACGATCTCGGCGCGTCCGCCATAGTTCAGCGCAACCGCCAGGACCATCCCGGTGTTTTTTGCAGTGCGTTCAGTTGCCTTCTCGATTTCGCTGCGAACATTCTTCGCCAGCGCGCCGGTGCGTCCGATGGTTTGAAAGCGAATGTTCTGCTTGTCAATCTCATCCAATTCCAGCCGCAGGTAACGACGCAACATGCGCATCAGCGCGTCGATTTCATAACGCGGTCGTTTCCAATTTTCGGTAGAAAACGCATAAAGCGTTAGCGCGCCGAGTCCCAGCCGCGCGCCTGTATCGACAGCGGCGCGAACCGCTTCAACACCCGCGCGATGTCCGGCGATGCGAGGCTGACTTCGTTGCGCAGCCCAACGGCCATTGCCATCCATGATGATTGCTACGTGCCGCGGCAGTCGATCCCAGTCAATCGACGCAAGCAACCGCTCTTCACGGCTGCCGGCCTCAATCAGTCCATTGAAATCAGAAAGCATATTAAGCTCATGGGCTAGAGTTCAGGCAGTTCAGAGTTCAAGCTTCAGCTTGTATTTGGAATGCGGCAACCTAAAGGTTGAACTCTGAACTGCCAGCCTCTCCTCCACCCGCTCACATTCTTGCTACTACGATCGTTTGTGTCAACGAAGCCCTGAGGGTCAGCAGCTTTGACTATTCATAGCGCACAGAAACCAGCGTCAGGCCACAGGCTGGCGCGGTTGCTGCGGCAAGCGAACGGTCTCCTTCGTTTATCGCGCGCAACACCAGTTCGTCGTCCAGTTCGCCGCGACCTACAGCCATCAGAGTGCCGGCTATTGATCTCACCATGTAGCGAAGAAAACCGTCGGCGCTCATCATCAGTTCGATGATTGGCGAACTTGCCCGATCATCGATGCGTGGCTTGATCGTGAGCGATGTAAGGGTGCGCGTCTTCGTTTCGGAGTCAGACTGCGCGGACGAAAACGCAGTCCAATCATGCGTGCCGACAAACAACTTCGCGCAATTCGCCATGCGATCCAGATCAAAAGCGCGAGCGTCGTGCTGTGCGTAGCGGAGCCAGAAAGGAGACATCACTGGACCATTCACGATCCGGTAAACGTAAGTTTTCTCCAACGCGGAGTAGCGGGCATGGAATTCGTCATCGACAATCTGCGCAGCCAGCGCACGTACGTCTTTCCCGACATTCCCATTGATCGCAGCGCGCAATTTCTCGGGAGTTATCGTCCTTTCGAGTTGCACACTCGCCACCTGACCCTCAGCGTGCACGCCCGCATCTGTCCGACCCGAGCCATGTACTACAACGTCGCTGCCTTCGACGAGTGACAGCGCTTTGCTCAACTCGCCCTGCACAGTTCGCAGTTCACCCTGCATCTGCCAACCGTGAAAGTCTGTGCCGTCGTATTGAATGGTTAGTTTGAAATTCATGGGTAGGAACTGACCGCCAAGTCGCTAAGAACGCCAAGAAGAAAAACATCAGTCAAGCTATCTTTTCTATTTGCCTTGGCGCTCTTGGCGTCTTGGCGGTTAGCCTTTCCTGCTGCCTGGTTTGACGGCCGGCTCGCCTCGTCTGCAAAGTTCACAAACAGAAGGATCGACTGACGGCACATCAAGCGTGGCCAGCGCAATGCGCGGCACGCCAACATCAGCTTTGCCTGACGAACGATCGATGATCGAAGCAGCCGCCACTACCTGCGCGCCGCAAGCCTGCAAGGCTGCGACAGTTTCGCGGGTGGATCCTCCGGTAGTGACAACGTCTTCAACCACCAGAATTCTTTCGGCGGGTGAAACGGAGAAACCGCGTCGCAGGATCATCGTACCATCCTGGCGTTCCGTCCAGATGAACCTAGCGCCCAAAGCGCGCGCGACCTCGTGGCCGATTACTATGCCTCCAATCGCAGGCGCTGCGACCGTCTGAATACTCTCCGCTCGAAAGTGTTCCGCGATGCTTCGCCCAAACTCTTCAGCGTCGCGCGGCTGCTGCAACACGAGCGCGCATTGTAAATAAACGGGACTGTGCAAACCGCTGGTAAGCACGAAGTGTCCTTCGAGCAGCGCTCCGGTTTTTCTAAACTTTTCTATTACTTGATCCGAATGCAACGCTAAACTCCTCATGTGCGCCGGCACCGCCGTGATACAAGTCATGCTATAATTCGGGACGGATGCCGCCTTTTACAAATCTAGTTTCTGATTCCACCCTCGTTCAGGAAACCATCGATCTACTGCGCCTCTCCGGAGGCCGAGCTAACGCGTCTCAAATTGTCGACGTTGTTTTCAAAGTATCGCACATCGACGAAGAGTTGGCGGGCCTGCTGGTCAGCGATCTCGTCAAGGACGATAGGCGGTTCAAGATCATTGACGGCAACACGATCGAACTGCAAGCGTATGACTCCGAATCGCGGCTGCTTAAGGAATTGGATTTTGTGGTGGTTGACATTGAGGCCACCGGCGCCAAGATGCCGCCCAACCGGATCATTGAACTCGGCGCCTATCGCATCCGCGGCGGCCGGATATTGGATAACTTTGTGACGCTCGTTAATCCCGAGATTTCAATTCCGCGGTTCGTCATGGCGCTAACCGGTATCTCGAACGAGATGGTTAGGGACGCGCCACTCTTTGCGGATGTGGCTCCCAAGTGGTTGGAGTTCGTTGCCGACGCGGTGCTGATAGCTCACAACGCACCCTTCGACACGAATTTCATCAACCATGAAATCTCGCGCGTTTATCCCGGCCATCGCATGATCAATCCGCATCTTTGCACCGTAACCCTTTCACGGCGCGCTGTCCCCGGCCTGGCAAATTATCGCCTGGACACAGTCTCCGACCACTTCTCAATTCCCATCGTCGATCGCCATCGCGCTGGTAGTGATGCGCTGGCCACGGCGGAAGTGTTCATTCGAATTCTGGAGCGGCTTGAAGAGCACGGCGTCCGCGATCTGGCTGCGGCGCGAAGTTTCCGATCACCGGATCTCGAATCAAACGAGGAAACAAAATTCAGTCCCGCGCCCCAACTCTTGCCGTTAGTCCCCGGTTTCTAGGCTCACTTCCTCGGCAGGCTTTGCCTTTCCCTTCAACAAGTTTCGGGTCACGAAGAAAACGATGATCAGAATGACGAGACCAAGCCCGATCCACGGGTAATACTTCTTAAGCATATCCACCGCTTGCGCGCCGTAGCG
>JBDUAQ010000140.1:0-8898 GCA_040004575.1 bacterium | reverse complement strand
TTCTGCCCACTGCTCACTGCTCACTGCTTACTGCTTACTGCTTACTGCTTACTGCCTTCTGCCCCGCGCACCGCCTCGCCCACCGCCTCCGCAGTAATATTGAAGTGCGATGCGTTCCAAACGACCTGGCCATTGCGCAAAACGATCACTTGTGGGGACTCATGAGCGACGCCCAGACGGCTCTCGATCTCGGCCGAAAGTTCGCGCGCGCGCTGCACCTCAACCAACGCGACCTCGCCATCAAATTCAGTCATCTCCTCGTAAGCCCCGGCACTGATGGGACAAGTCAGGCTGTGTTTGAAAATAACTACCGGCCGTTCTTTTGAACGGTCGGCGAGCTCCGCGAGCGACGCGGTATCGGTAACTTTTACGAAGTGATTTTCCATCAATCCCACCCTGGCACGAGGCAATTCAAATACAATTTGATAGTAGCGTATCGGTCTCGTTCCGACAAACAGGCAAGCCGCAAGGTATTGGCAACCTGATTTCTCTGCGCAACCTCTGCGTTCTCTGTGCCTCAGTGGTGGGTGCTTGTAACTCCATCTTTCCACCACGGAGGCACAGAGGACACGGAGTTCTCACAGAGAAGTTTCCGAAATCGAAGGTCCATCATCTGACGGGCTGATGGCGTGGTCAGTAAGCAAAAGGCAGCAAGCAGCGACGTGCTTACTGCCTACTGCCTACTGCTTACTGCCTACTGCTTACTGCCTACTCGAAAAGGGCTATCGCCAGTCGCCGACTAGCACAAACGGCGCCCAATAAAACGGCGCGCTGTATTTCTTGCCGGCGATCATTGCGAGTTGAGCATCGCGCATAGCTGAAGAGGCGGGGACGCCGGTGGAACCAGCTGAGGACCCGAGCAGGCGTTTGTAGAAGTCGGTCATCAATTCGGCGGTTGATTTGTCGGCTACGGACCACAGGCTGACACCGACTGTGGGCGCGCCTGCATACATAAACGCGCGCGTCAGCCCAATCACGCCTTCGCCGCGTTTCTCTTTTCCTAATCCGGTCTCGCACGCCGAAAGCATCACGAGCGGAGAGCCGAGCCGCAGATTAAACACTTCATCGGTGCGTAGAAATCCGTCTTCGCTCTTGTTACCCACCAGCGAAAGAACCAGACCGGTAAACTGCGGCCGCTCGGCATTCAACAAACCGTGGGTAGCGATGTGCACGACGCGATACTTGCTGATATCCCGCGCATCAATATTATCTTCGCTGGCATCGAGGTCGAGCCACAGGTCAGTCTGCGTTCCCGAGGTCTTTGCCAGTTTTACGATCTGTTCAGCTTCAGTGCGCGTGCCCGTCAGTCGCGCCAACGGCAACCCCTGCATCTTCACGGAACCGGCAGTAGGGCTCTGGCCGGTGACATCGGTTATGGCGCTTTCAATTCCCAGCCCGCGCGTCTCAGCACCGTTCGTTGCTGTCCCGGCGCCTTTTGCGCGCGTGTCATTGGAATTAAAAACTGGATCGGCCAGGATCAAAATTGCTCGACCGCTAGCCTTGTTATTCTGTTGCCTGATAACCCCGACAACGGACGCCGACGGCGCATAAATAATTTCATTCGACTTGATCAGGTAAGGAAGCGAAGCATAGTCTGCGCTCGCAGGTGACTTCACCAGCGCTTCGAAAGGAACATAATTCAGCGCACCATCCGGAACGATTAATAGCCGCTTCTCACCTAGTGCCGCTGCGGCCGGCTCGACCGCTGCCTTGTAAAGCGCGCTCGAGGCCGTCACAAAAGCAGCGGCGTCTTCTGCAAAGGGCGTTGCGCTCATGCCCAGCCCGCGTTGGCTGTCTGCCATCACATCAATGCCGACAATTCGCCGCTGAAGTTTCGAAGGAATCAACTGCGCGCGCAGATCAATGGCCAGTTTGTCGAGCGCCGTTCGCGCCGGCAATTTGTAGAGCGAGACGCCAGACTTCGTCACCGCCCATAAATACGAAGCGTCGTGCCCTAAACTGTATTCGAGAAGCACTGTTTGATCATCAAGCACACTGCTTTGCACTTCGCTGAGTGACAAAGGTTTGCCACCTGTTAGACTGGCATAGCGCGGGCTGGCAGTTCTTATCTGATTTTCGATTTGCTCAAACTCGGTCTGCAACTTTTCCAGGTCAGATTCCAGATCAGACGGTTTCTTCTTGCCGCTATCGGCCGACAAACTAATCCCGGTCAGCTCTTCGGCAATCTCCTGTTGGCGATCGAGGTTGTCCTGTTTGCGTTTGAGCAAGTTAGCGGGAATGCCTTCAGTAACCGCGGCGTTGGTTTCACTGAGAAGATCCAGCAGCGAACGCGCGCGCGACTGCTCGGTAATCCTAAAAGCCTCGGCAGCGTATTGCAGGGCTGGTCCTGACAATGCTTCGGCGCCATTGCCGGCAGCAGGCGCGCTCAACAATGCCATCTCAGCAAAGGCGCTTGCGGCATCGTCGAAAACGTCCTTTGTCGTACTAAGAAAAATGGTGCGCGACTCGTCGGCCCGCAGACTGCCGGCGCGCAACGTTTCCACGGTGGTAATCGAATCCTGATAGCTGGCCAACGCGGATTCCCTCAACTTCGCCGCCTTTTTCGGATCCTTTTCCTGTCCAGCGAGCGCCCACTGGCTGCGGCCCATTCCGAGTTGGGCCGGCCACATCAAATCCAAACGCTTGTCGTCCTTAGCGCCCTTCGCGGCTTGGTCGTAAAGCTTGACCGAATTCTTGTAATCCAGTTGACGCAAGGCCACGTCTGCGAGACTGGTGCGCGCGGCGGCACGAAAGCGGCGCGTCTGGCCCAGGTTCGCAATTCCCGGCAACGCGCCTTTGCTGGCGTCGGCAGCATTTTGAAAATGTTTTTGCGCCGTATCCAGATCATTCCCGGCAAATGCGATGCGACCCATGCCAAGCTCATAAGTCATGTAGACGATGGAGATGCGATATTGCTCAAGCTCGTTCTTCGCCACCAGCGCTCCGCCAACCGCGCCGGCTGCCGAGCCAATCGCAGCGCTATCAGTGGCGTTACCGAGAACGATGGAAGGCGCCATCCTACCGAAGATGCCACCGGCTTTCTTGGCAGCACTCTCGGGCTTTTTGGGACTCATCCGCCCATACGCCGCGGCGGCGTTGGAGAGTTCACCGAGTTGATAGTTTGTGTCACCAATTTTGGCGAGAAGAAGTTGGGAGTTGAACCCGGTATCGCTGGCGCTCGCGGCCGTGTCGACAGCGGTGCCGGCTTTCGAACTGGGCACCATGCGGGCTGCGGCTCCGGCTGCCGCTGCGTTTTTTTGTTCCTGGCCCAGCACGCCGGTCAGCGCGTAATAAGCCTGTTGATAGTGATCGAGCGCAGTCTTGTTTTGTCCCTGCCGCAGGTAAAGATCACCCAGCTCGTTGTGCGCGGCCGCCATGCCCTTTCGATTCTTGGCTGCAGTGTACAAGTCGAGAGCTGTTTGCAGTCGCCCCAGCGCCTGATCGGCTTTCCCTCGCTTGAGCAAACGCCTTCCTTCCTGCAATGCAGTTCCCGCCTGATCGGATTGCTGCATAGTCGTCGCTAATGGCGGGTAGCTTCCACGTGAATACGCTGCGCCGGCCAAGGCCGGCAATAGACTTGAACAAATAACAAAAGCGATGAGTGTCCTGGCTGTTGCGTTCACTTGTACTCCTTACTGCGTTCCCTCATTCCGGTCGCTGAGTCATGCTTATAGACTTGTGAACCAAATCCATAGTCACGACGAGCATGTTCCTGGCTGTAGATCCTGTCAACATTATTAGCGACGGCTCCGGGTCATCTCGGTTCAGACCGATGCCGCGAGTGGCCGCTCGGTGCTCGCTCGAAGTCTGCGTGTTTCCGACGCCGGTAACCCGGGCTGTCTTTACCGGCTGATTCATCTCTTTCTGAATCTGGGCCCAGACTTCCGCTCCGGGACTCCACGGACACTTTCTCGCATTTTCGCGACAATAAGTGATGAGATCGTCTTCGATGGGAAAGGCTGCCAGCGGCTCGCGCGTGAAAACAAAATAGAGCTTCTCGGCGCCGGGATGTTCGTCGAAAGTCAACCAGCGCAGTCTCTCTTCCGCAGCAACGCTCGAAGGAATTTCAAACGGTACATGCGCTTGAAAGTAATTGCCCGCGTCGTCCAACTCCGGGTCGGGGTAAATCATTTTCGGCGGTCCATCATCCGTCGTATTGAAAACGTAAAGGTAACCATCGGCACTGGTCTCGATCAAAACCCTCACGTGGTCGCCTTTGCGAAATTCATGGGACGGATCGGTTCGCACCGCCAGGCCATTTGAGTCACGCATGAAAAGCGTCAAGCCCAGACCGATACGCGCGGTGTTTACTTTTGCCGGATTGGTCGAACCCTTCGCGCCCGCCGTCGTCTGCCCCGAGGTATTTGTCGCCGTCGTTTTCGGACGCCGGTGAGTCGGTCTGGTGGTCGGGGTCGATTTATTGCCGGCGCCTTTGCCGGTGGCTTTAGGCCGCGTAGTCATGAACGAGCCGCGGACGTCTTCGTCCTGGCCGAAAGCCAGAGCCGGAATAAAGGCCGCCAGACCAATCAAGAAACTCAGAAAAAAAGCTTTGGTTCTCATGGAAAAGAGTTCTCCTTCAGACTAAATACGAACCCCAATTATCAGGGGGATTTACTTATGCTGGATCCGGACGGTAAAAACAACCGGGGCCGCCGAACTCGCCAACTGCGGCACCTTTACCGTAACGAAAGGTGCTGTCGCGTCTTTGTCATTAATCTCAGTCACCGGTTCACTCGTCTTGAACTTAGCGAGGAAGTCAGCCAGTTCCGCCTGTTCTGTTTCGCTCAAGGGTTTTCCCGTTGCCTGCGAACTGAAAAAGGCCGGCGCCGAAATCCGTTCGGGCGAGAAAATTATGGTGTATTCCTCGGTTCCCGCCTTCTTGTCTAACTCCAGCCAATGTTCGATACCGCTGGGAAAACTGAAGTCGCTGCCTTTAGCAACCTGGTTAGACTCAACACCCGAAATGTCTGCCGGCTTATCTGTCAGAAACGCAGTCGGCTGATTTTTTTCACCCGGTCCGACGATGTAAAGATAGCCGCTTCCGCCGAATTCGAAATGAAACTTAAAGGCCTGTCCCGAAGCCAGGGGAACTGCACCAGCAACTCGCTCCGGCTCGGTAGCGAGAGCGTTTGGCAGCACTTCAAGCCAGTAGCGGCCAAACTCGGGCGCGGCGGCTGTACCTGAACCACCATTGCCACCCGTCCCTGTCGTACCTTTCCCGCCCACACCCGCGGAGCCGTTATCTGGTGTCGGCTTCAGCCACTTGATTGCGAAGAATCCACCAACTCCAACGACAACCAGAACCAGGATAAGAACGACGGCGCCAACGAAAACCAGCGACTTGCCACGAGATTTTTTTGGCGCAACCTGAGGCTTCGGATCCTGCACGACAGTTATATCAGATGCCGAGTCGACAACTGCCACGGGTTCGGGCGTTTCCTTTGTCGGAGGTCCCTTGAACGCAACCTGCTTGACTGGCGCGGCAACACTTGGTGGACTGGTAGGAACGGCATCAACAGTAACAATCGTCGCCGCGTTCACGTCTGATTTAGTAGTTCTCCCGCCCGGCGATGCTTGCGTATGGGAGTGTGAATCCGCGGCGCGAGGAATGTCGGGAAAGGTTCTGCCTGACTGCGCGTGGCCCGCTGCGTCGCCAAGTCCGGCGCGCAACTGCGACGCTAAGTCGCCCGCTGTCGCCTGCCGATCGCTGCGATCTTTTGATATGGCGCGACCGATCGCGTCGCTGAAAGCCCGAGGAACGTCGGCAACTTTTTCACACAACGGAGGCGGCGTGACGGCAATGTGTTCACGTCGCAATTCGTGAAGCGTCCCGGCAGAATAGGGACGCTGGCCACTAATCATTTGATAAGCGACCAAACCGAGACTATAGATGTCGGTGCGACCATCGATCTCAGGATTACCGTCGCGCGCTATTTCACCCCACTGTTCCGGCGACATGTAATAAGGAGTGCCGAGCACCTGGCCGGCCATCGTTAGTTCTGTCGTGCCGCTGCTTTCGACACCTGCTATCTCGCGCATTTTGGCGATGCCAAGATCGAGCAGCTTGATCGGCGTTTCACCGTTCGTCTGCGCCTTGCCGATCATTATGTTTTCGGGTTTGAGATCGCGGTGAACAACTCCCATCGCGTGAGCGGTGTTTAAGACGCTCATGATGGGTTCGAGAATCTCAAAGGCCTCGCCGGCGGTAAAACGTCCGCGCTGCTTCAGCTCAGCATCGAGCGTGTGTCCTTCGACATACTCCATCACCATGTAGATGGTGCCGTCGCTTGACGTTCGAAGATCGTAAACGGTAACGGCGTTTGGATGACGAAAGCGCCTGGCAGCCTGGCCTTCACGACGAAAGCGGCGCAGCCATTCGGCGTTATTGCGCACTTCCGGCGGCAGGATTTTTATGGCGACCCGATCGCCCAGCAGGATGTGCCGAGCCAGGTAAACTGCGCCCATCCCACCCTTGCCGAGCAGCGATTCGATTTGGTACTGACCATCGAGCGCCGTGCCGACGAAGGAAGACGGATCGTCTTCGAGCACCTCGCCATCCGTGGCGCAGAAGCTCACGTTATCTTCATACTTCGCTTTGCAAACGGTGCAGTATTTCATGGGCTGGTACCGAAGATTCGCTAGTCTAACATAGGGCGTGAGGCTGGATCAGCGATGGCCGAAGCCCGACTGTGTGGGCCCTCCCTCACGGTCGGGCTTCTATTCACTGGTTGAGCCTGGCGTGTAGATGCGTCGCGCGTATTCCGCAACCATTCGATCACTATTAAACTCGGGAACCAGAGTGGCAATTGAGTTCTTCATCATCGCAATCCACTTGTGAGGCAGCGCGTCGCTGTCGCGATCATAGTAAAGCGGCACCACCTGTTGCTCGAGTACGCCGTAGAGTGATTCTGCATCGCTCGCGTCGATGTCGGCGTTCTCCGTCGCAGTTACCTCATTGCCCACTGCGAAGCCGTTAGTGCCGTCGTAGCCCTCGAGCCACCAGCCGTCGAGCACGGATAGATTTAGCCCGCCGTTCATCGCTACTTTTTCGCCGCTGGTCCCGGATGCTTCGAGTGGCCGGCGCGGAACGTTTAGCCAAACGTCTACTGACTGGACGAGCTGACGGGCTATCTCATGATCGTAGTTCTGAAGAAACACTGATCTGATACCCACTCCCGCACTGCTTTCCCACTGAGCCACTTCCTGCAAAATCAGTTTCGCTTCCTGGTCCTGCGGATGCGCCTTGCCCGCAAACACAAACTGCACGGGACGATTCGCGTCATTAATTATTCGGCGGAGTCGCTCCGGGTCTTTCAATAACAGATTCCAGCGTTTGTAGCCTGCCACGCGCCGCGCAAAACCGACAGTCAACGCACCGGGCTCGAACATGTCTCGCGCAGTTTCGGCCGACTCCGTTGACTCGCCGCGACCAAAGCGCGCAAGCAACGAGCGCTGGCGAATGAAAGCGACCAAGCGATCCTTCAATAGTAAATGCGCCGCCCATAATTCTTCGTCAGGGATTTGCCGCACGGCCTGCGCCCACGCCCCGCGGTCGTACAGCCTGGCCTGCCAATCACCGCCCATATGTTTCTCGAAAAGCGTGCGGAGCAAAGGAGCGATCCAGGTTGGAGCGTGCACGCCGTTGGTGACGTAGGTGATGGGAATTTGCTCGACAGTTTCCTGAGGCCAAAGCTTTTGCCAAAGCGCGCGCGAAACTTCACCATGCTTGCGGCTCACGCCATTGGTCGAACGGCACATGCGGATCGCTAATGGTGTAAGCCCAAAAGCCTCGCGCACATTGGTGGGATCCGCGCGTCCCAGCGCAATAAATTCTTCGTGACTTAGGCCTAGTTCCTTTTCAAAGCTCCGGCCAAACGAACGTGTTAACAGATCGACTTCAAACTCATCATTTCCTGCGGCAACCGGGGTGTGCGTCGTGAACACGCAACGCTCGCGCACCCGCGCCGCTGCCTCTTTAAATCTTAGACCTTGCGATTGATTCAACTCGCGGGCCAATTCCAGGGTGAGAAAGGCGCTGTGGCCTTCATTGAGATGGAACACATCCGGCTCAACGCCGAGTTTTCGTAATAGCCGCACGCCGCCGATTCCTAACAACATCTCCTGTACTATGCGCGTCTCGCGATCGCCACCATACAAATGGCCGGTAACCCAGCGGTCGGTTTCCTCGTTTTCGGGAATGTTTGTATCGAGTAAATAAAGCGGCACACGACCGATGTCGGCGCGCCAAACTTGCGCGCGCACTATACGCTCGCGAATCAATACTTCTACGAACAACGGTGTGCCGTCTTCAGCTTCGACTTGATGCAGCGGCAACTGTTCCGGATCAGTCTCACCATAGAACTCTTCCTGCCAGCCCACCAGATTGAGGCGCTGGCGAAAGTAGCCGTAGTGATAAAGCAGACCGACTGCAACCAGTGGCAGATTCAAATCGCTCGCCGACTTCAGATGATCGCCGGCAAGCACGCCAAGCCCACCCGAGTAGAGCGGCAGTGAATTGTGGACGCCATACTCGGCACAAAAATAGGCGACTGGATGTTCAGCGGTCATGGTTTGAGATTTCAAATCTGAAATCTGAGATCCTGGACCTGAGACCTGAGACCTGAGACCTGAGACCTTCCCCATGTACTGGTCAAACTGATCCGCCAGCCGGCGTATGCGTGCCACATAAACCGGATCGGTAGCCATCTCGGCCAGCCGGTATTCCGAAACTTTCGCGAGCAACATGCGCGGATTGTGTTCGCATTCGTCCCAAAGTTCGGCGTCGAGATCGCGATAGACGCCGGCCCCATCCGAAGACCAACTCCACCAGTAGTTCCATGAGAGCCGCTCAAGCGCCTGGAGTGGAGTCGGTAATGTCGGGGTTGCGGTCAAGGTTTT
>JBDUAQ010000016.1:0-29016 GCA_040004575.1 bacterium | reverse complement strand
GTTCGGCATTGGATAACCTCTACATCGCGGACGGCGTTAACATCACCGACTCAGCCTTTGGCGGACTCGGCACGTTCTCCCGTTCTTATGGCTCACTCGGCACCGGCATCAACACCTCCTTCATCAAAGAAGTTCAGGTTAAGACCGGCGGCTTTGAGCCTCAGTACGGCCAGTCAACTGGCGGTATTGTTAACATCATCACCAAGTCAGGGACGAACGAGTTTCACGGCGCAGTTTATGGTTACGCGCGTCCGAAGGCTTTTGAAGCCACACGTAAACAGCCGGATGACTTCCGCATCGGTCAGGGTGGAAAACTTCTCCATGCCGAAAACTACGATGTCGGCGTCGATGCTGGTGGACCGTTAGTAAAGAACAAGCTCTTTTTCTTCGGTTCGTTCAACCCGACAATCAGTCGGAACATCCTCCTGGGTGCAAAAAACTCAGGATTGTTCACTTTGCTTGGCGAGCATGCCGCTCGCACGCGTACTTATAACTACGCGGCCAAGCTCGACTGGAACCTGAATCAAAACCATTCCATCAACTTCTCGCTCTTCGGCGATCCTTCGAAGACCAACAAGTCTTCGTTTGCGTCGACGAACATCGACAACGCGACTGCGCAGAGCGTCCTGGATTTCGGAACGCGAAATCTGTCCGTTCGTTACAATGGCAATTTCGGTGGTGGCGCTTCGCCCTACACGCTGATTGGTTCCTTCAGCCAGGGCGTGAATCACTTTAATGAGACTGGTTTTGATAACTTCAACCAGATCCTGGATCGCACGCAGACAACGCTTGCGAGCCAGCGCCAGAGCTTTACCTCCATCGGTCGCGGATTCATCGAGCCTACTAATGGCAAGACCTACCGCACCACTTGGGACCTTTCCAAGGGCGTTAGCCTCTGGGGCACCCATAACCTGGGTATTGGTTACCAGTTCCAGCGCGGTCAGTATTCCGGCGTCCGCGATCGGAGCGGCCCGCACTTTACGGTTCCGGGTTTTAATGCCGATGGCGAACCACTTTCAGATTTTGCTGGTGGCACAGCCGGAGCAATTGGTCAGCCCTTGAACGGGGCATTCTCTCTGCGTTTGCAGAGTTCTTTCTGCACGCGCTGCGCGTTGATGTTTATTCCTGGTGATCCTGCAACCGGGATTGCATTGCCCGGCGGCGGAACGGCTCCCGCAGGATACAGGCGAGTTTCGCTGCAACAGACCCGTGGCGAATTCGGTGTTCCCGCGTTCGCTACCTACAACAACTATCACGCCTATTACGCGCAAGACACCTGGCGCTTTAACAAGCACGTCACGGCCATTCTTGGTCTTCGTGGTGAGCAGGAACGCATCGTCGGCAATCCTGGATCAACCGGCAAACGCGTCGCGTACAGCTTCACCGATCAGTGGGCACCGCGCCTGGGCGTGACGGTTGACCCGACAGGCAAAGGCAACACGAAGCTCTTCTATAACTTCGGTCGCTTCTTTGAATACATTCCGCTTGATTTGGCGGAACGTTCGCTCTCGGCAGAAAAGGACTTCACCGGAGGTCGTTTCGCGCCTGATTTCGTTGTGCCAGCAAGCGGGCCGCTCGCCGGCCAGCGCGTTGCAGTTATCAACGCCTTCGGCACTGTCAACCCGATCATTGATTCGGCTCACTTGTTGAGCGGTAACCAAGTCAACTGCGATTTTGATGTTGATGGTAACCCAATAAATCTGGCTACCCATCCGAATTGCGGCTTGGCCAGCGGCCTGAGCATTTCGGCTCAAGATCCGTCAAACCCGATTCTCCCTGGCACGAAGCTCGGCTTCGCGCAGGAGCACATATTCGGATTTGAACAGCAACTGCCGAAGAACTTCGTGCTGTCGATTCGTTATCAGGATCGTCGCTTGAAGAGAATTGTTGAAGACGCAGCGGTTGTCTCACCAGAGTCCATCGCACTCTTCGGCCAAACTTACTTTATCGGTAACGTCACCGCAGCCCTCGACGCTGCCCATAATCTCGTTCCATTCAAATACACGCCGGGAACCCTAGCCGCTAGTAAACCAGCCGGCTGCCGATTAAATCCCGCCTTAGCCTTCGATCCAGTGACTAATCCCTTAGTCGCCGATGCCGGTACCGTCAGAGACAACTTTGGCGCGGTCCTCGGAGCGATTTGCTACGCGGCAGGCTCTGGCGATCCGGGTGGCGATGGCAAGCCTGACGGCTTCCCCAATGCGATTCACATCTATCGCGGTGTGGAAATCGAATTGAACAAGCGCTTTTCGGATAACTGGCAGTTGCTCAGCAACTGGCGTATTTCGAAATTGAACGGCAACTACGAAGGCCACTTCCGTAATGACAACGGCCAGACCGATCCCGCGATCAGCTCGCTGTTTGACTTTACCGAAGGCGACTTCAACCTGCTCGGCGATCAGTTCAAAGCTGGGCCACTCAACACCGACCGTCGTTTGGTGTCCAACATCTATGCCAGCTACCAGTTCACCAAGGATAAGGGCTACGGCGCTATCGCCGGTCTGAACCTGGGTGGTGGTCTGCACATGGAGTCGGGCGTACCGCTCAGCAAGTTTGGTGCTCACCCTGCATATCTAAATGCCGGCGAAGTGCCAATTGGTGGCCGTGGTGCACTCGGCAGGTCGCCTTTCTTTACTCAGTTTGACTTTCACGCGGATTATCCATGGCAGGTCACTGAGCGAGCGAAGCTCAGCTTTATCGCTGACTTCTTCAACGTCTTCAACAGCCGTCCAGTCAGACTCGTCGACCAGAACTTCGAGGTCTCGGCGGGTGTGCTGAATCCAGACTTTAACAAACCGGCTTCGTTCCGAGCTCCTTTCAACATGAGACTCGGTCTGAGGTTTGAGTTCTAATTGATTCGGTAACGGATCAACCTTAAAAGGGAGGAAGCCTGCGGGTTTCCTCCCTTATTTTTTTCTTCTCTATAGTTGTCTTAATTCGCCTAATCGGCGAAAATTGTGGACTCCCCTGTCTCCTTCTCTCGGTAACATTCGGAGGTCAACCCGATGTTCGGGCCAAAACTTTTCTTATCTACAATTCTTCTGGCGCTCGCTGGCTGTCAGGTGTTTGGGCAGTCGCCGCAACCCCTGTTTTCAACAACTCAGCCCGTCCAGATTACCGGTTACTTGCGCTATGCGGATGGTAGGCCGGCCAACGAAGTTGTGGTGCGGCTCGACCGCTTCTCCGGCGGTTTTGTTGCCGACGTAAGGACTGACCGCCTTGGTAAATTTAAGTTCACCGGTCTCACTCCGCAACAATACAGCGTGGTTATTCATCAACCAGGTTATCGGGACATTGAGCGCGAAGTGAATCTGGTGATGGTGCCAGCGGAGAATCTTCAACTCGCGCTGATCCCCGATCCAACGGAAGTA
This sequence comes from bacterium, assembly GCA_040004575.1. Lineage (GTDB taxonomy): Bacteria > Acidobacteriota > Blastocatellia > Pyrinomonadales > Pyrinomonadaceae > PSRF01. The sequence continues at coordinate 25,645 of JBDUAQ010000016.1, read as the reverse complement.
GGAAACAGACCTCCGCCAGCTCCCTCTAAGGTTGTGCTCGATGCGAACGTGCCTGCCGAGGCCCGCAAGGAGTTTGAAAAGGCTGATGCCGTACTGGCTTCACAGAAGAAAGAAAAAGCCGCGGAAGCAATGGCTCATCTGGAGAAAGCCTTAATGGTTTATCCAAAGTTCCTGGAGGCGCAGCTAAAGCTAGGTGCTGTCTACATGGACCTGCAGCAGTGGAACAAAGCGGAGCAAGCCCTGAAGCGTTCCCTCGAAATTAACCCCAGGACGGTCAATGCATATCTGGCTCTGGGCGAAGTCTACGCGCGCCAGAAGAAGTATGAAGAAGCTGAGAAAGCGTTGAAGGATGGGCTCATGATCGAAGACCGTTCCTGGCAGGGCCACTTTGCTCTGGCGCGTGTTTATTACACGAAGGGCGACCTCTCGCGGGCGGGACGACAGGTTGGGTTGGCTATTCAACTCAACGATCGTTTCCCAGACGCGCATCTGCTCGCCGGGAACATTCTCCTACGCGTAAACAATCGTCAGGATGCGCTGGAACAATTTCAGGCATACTTGCGCCTGGCGCCTAAGGGCGAATTTGCAGCACAGGCCCGCCAGGCTGTACAAAAGTTAAAATCATGAGAGTAGCGCACACCTGATCTCTCCGTTTTCATACTAAATTTTTGATCAAGAGGAATATACATGTCTCGTACTCTACAACTGTTATTGATAGTCGTGGCCGTTGTGCTTAGTGCCTCTATGGCGCAGGCGCAGGAGATTCAGGGCCAGGTGCGGTATGCGGATTCGCAGCGACCGGCAATCGGCGCCCTCGTCCGTTGCAACGGCACTGGTGGTCTCGACCAGCGATTGACTGATCCTAACGGGAAGTTTTACTTCCGAGTTTCCCCCGGTCACTACGAGCTTACCGTCCGTGTTCCCGGCTACCGGGAGGAATCGCGCTCTTACGACTTGATTGACAATCGACAAAGCGAATATGCGGATTTTCGTCTGCGATCGGACAGCCCCGCCAAGCCGATCACCAAACCAGGGACGGTAGAAGCCGCTGAAGCGAACGTGCCACCAAAAGCGCGCGAGGAATTTGATAAGGGTGCGGCTGCGATCGCGCTTGGGAAGAAGGAGAATTTGGAAGAGGGTGTCCTCCATCTTGAGAAAGCTGTAGCGATCTTCCCGCAGTTTCTCAGGGCCCAACTGATGCTTGGTTCGACCTACATTGACTTGCAGCAGCTTGACAAGGCCGAACAGGCGCTCAAAAAAACGGTCGAGATTGACCCCAAGGCCGCGAACGCATTCTTTGCTTTAGGCGAGGTTTATCTGCGACAGAAGAAGAACGAAGACGCCGAGAAGGTATTGTTGCAGGGACTGCAAGTGGAGGATCGTTCCTACCTGGGACACTTGACGCTCGCCCGCACTTATGTGGCGATGGCTGCCAAGATAAAGGATGAAAACGAGAACCGGCCCTTTCGTGTTAAAGCTTACGACCAGGTCAATGAGGCCTTGAAATACAATGCCGAACTCGCCCAGGCACATTGGATCAAAGGAAATCTGCTTATCAGCGTTGGACGTGACGCGGATGCGCAACATGAGTTTGAAGAGTATCTGCGGCTGGATGCAAAGGGGCCATTCTCCAATCAGGCCAAGACAATGATTGAAAAAATAAAGAAGGCGCTTGAAGGTCAGAAGCCGTAGCTTCAATTTCGGTAAGAACAAAAAAAGAGGGCGCGGCTATTCGGCTCGCGGCCTCTTTTGTCTCCAACTGGAGCGGCGATCAGCCGGCACTGAAATCCAGCAAGTGTCCCATCTTTTCCTTTTTCGTTCTGAGGTACGCACCGGTCTGCTCAGGCTCCTCCACCTGAATCGACACTCGCCCGACAATCTTTAAGCCCGCTTCCTCCAGCGCGCGGAGTTTGAGTGAATTGTTTGAGATAACGCGAACCTGGCAAAGTCCGAGATCGAAAAGGACTTCAGCGCATTGCTTGTATTCCCGCAAGTCCACCGCCAAACCCAGTTGCCGTTGGCAGTCCAGCGATCTCGGCAATCGCGAAGCCGACGCTGACAAAACGCGGCCGCCACCAGTCAGACTTTTCATCGGGCGCGAAGACGCGAGTATGCGGATCGTTTAAGGAAGCGATCATGCTGCGCAGGACGCCGTAAAGTTCTTGACTCGAGTCAGCTTCCGCGGCGATCAATGCTGCCGTGAGCGAAGCGACGCGCCGGTTCAGCAACGCTCGCAAACTCGGGTCGATTAATCCTGAAGCTTCAATGCCGATCCACATCCCTCGCGCGCCTTTAAAGATCGACGAAGTTAGTGAAGTCGTCCGGGGGCTGCAGCGCGGCTACGAGTTGCACCGAGTCTGCTTTCCTGCCGAAGTAAAAACGGAAGTCTATGTGCGCCGCAGTCTCTGAAACTCAGGCGTGTCGATCAAACGCATCATCAACTCGCCTTCACTGTCGTCAGTACGAAGGCGAATGATGTTATGGACCGGATCGCGATCGATTCGTTCAGACATTCTGGGGGTTTCTTAATACCCGCAAAAGCAAGGAAAGGCAATGAGACGCGAAGAAAAATCCCGATCCATCATTTGACTACGGCTCCGGAGGCCGCTTGGAGTCGGTTCGGATTTATGGATTGTTCCCAATATTTTGGATTTTTCGTGCCTCGCGGGGCGGGGTGCTAGACGCTAAACATCTGAGCGGCTTAGTCCTACCTTCCATGACCCTTGCGGGCATGGAAATTGCCAAATGACCTGACCAAGAGATTTTTCTAGCAGGTTAGTCTGGGAATATTTTGAGTGCCGCAGAGAATTAGAAACAAATTGTTGACCGGGAGTCTTTCTAGCGGCGCTCCTACAACTCCTACAGCAAGCTCCTACAGCATAAGAAAGGACAGCAAGAAGATGAATAATGTTTTAAGGTTGTTTATGGTTCTGTGCCTGGCCCTCGCCCTCGGTGGGATCGCCATGGCGCAGGAGAGAACCGGCTCGATCGAGGGCACGCTAAAGGATACGAATGGTGCGGTGGTGCCTGGCATTACCGTTACCGTCACTGGTGCCGGCGGATTTGAGCGCACGGCCACGAGTGACTCAGGGGGATTTTTTAGAATTATTCAGATACCCTCTGGTACTTACGTCGTCGCAACCAGCGGCGGCAACTTCCAGGCGGGTACAAAGAACGACGTCCAAGTCACTCTTGGGAACGCCACGCCGGTGGATTTCACACTTCAACCCGCACAAATTGGGGGTAGCGTTACCGTTACTACGGCTGACATTGCGGCAATCGACACCACAACCAGCAAGATTCAAACTAACATCACGGCTCGCGATATTGAGTTGCTTCCCAAAGGAACAAATTTCGGGTCTGCTTTGAAGGCCGCACCCGCAGTTCGCCCCGAGGTTACTGGGGGAGGATTTCAGATTGACGGCGCGAGCGGTTCCGAAAACACGTTCGTCATCGATGGTCAGGAAGTGACTAACTTCCGCACTGGCGTTCTGAACAACAACAATAATATTCCTTTCCAATTCGTTCAGGAGATTCAGATCAAAAGCAACGGCTTCGAAGCTGAATTTGGTGGAGCGACGGGCGGCGTTATTAATGTTGTGACGAAGAGCGGCTCCAATGACTGGCACGGAGAAATTGGCATGCAATTTGAGCCGTCCAAGTTATTTGGTCAACCCCGCAGAATCTTACTCGCCGACAATGTGGTTGGGGGCAGATACCTTCAACCAGGGAAGGACGGTTATCTTAATACTTTTCCGGCCTTCAATCTGAGCGGGCCAATTATCAAGAACCGGATAGTGTTTTTCACCAATTACACGCCACAGTTCTTTCACACCAACAGGGACTTCACTTTTGCCGATGGCTCCGGTGCTCGCTACACGTCTAACGTTCGCCGCGATTATGGTTTCGCTCGCGTTGATGCGAACGTGACCAATAATTTCCGTGTAACTTCTACTTACACCTACAACCCCATACGAGTCCATGGGACGATTCCCGCCTTCGAGACGCTTGACGCTGCCGGCTCACGTGTTAATGCACCTGATGAGGCATCCCAGTTACAACAGGGCGGACGCATTCCGGCTACAAACTTCACCGTTGAAGGAACATACACACCAACTAGCAAGTTTGTCTTCAATGCTCGTGCGGGTCGTAGTTATCTGAATGAAAAGGTCAATAATTACGGTATACCGACGGGGCCGAACTATACCTGCAGTAACGGGCGGGCGGGGAGTTGCAGTACCGGATTTGCGCTTTTCCCAACCATTTTCAAGACTAATAAGGATATCTCAATCCGCAAAACTCTTGACCTCGCTGCCAGCTATCTCTTCAACGCGGCTGGACGCCACGATCTCAAGGGCGGCTACCAGTACAACGCGCTCAGCAACGATGACAACGAGGGGTATGTCGATACAGGCGTAATCGACTTTTCCTTCGGGCAGACCGTTTCTGATCGCAATGGCAACGAAAGAGGTCCAGGTTTTGATCCCGGAGCATTGGGCGTAGGCACTCTGACGCTATTTGGCACATTTGGCCAAGCAAAGAGCAAGAATGAAGGATTGTACCTGCAGGATAGTTGGCAGCCAACGCCCCGATTGACTCTCAATATTGGCGCTCGTATAGAGAAGGAAAACGTACCCACGTTTACCCCAAATGGCTTGGAAATCAAGTTCGGTTGGAAGGATAAATTCGCACCACGTTTTGGGGCGGCCTACGACGTGTTCGGAAACGGGAAGATGAAGATTTTTGGCAGCTTCGGACGCTTCTATGATCGCTTCAAGTATGAGTTGCCTCGTGGCTCGTTCGGTGGCGACAAGTTTCTTGTTTACGACTTCGTCGTTTTCAACCCGAGCATCTTTGCGCAAACTCGCGCTGACGCGATCGCAAGGAATGTTAACCTGACTGACTTTCGCACAACTTCCAACGATCCTGCGAACAATCGCATCGATCCCAACCTGAAGGCTTTCCGGCAAACCGAATATACCTTCGGAAGCGAATATGAGTTGTTCCACAACGTCGTGCTTGGGGGCCGGTTTACCCATAAGCAGGTGGATAAGGCCATCGAAGACATCGGTTATCACAACCTCGACGACGATGAGGAGTATTTCATCGGTAATCCGGGCTTTGGTGTTTGTGCGGCGCCTGCCTGCGGCAAATATGCTATTCCCGGCCTGACAAAAGAAGCCAAGGCGGTGCGCAGGTACAACGCTCTGGAACTACGCCTCGACAAGCGGTTCAGCAGTAACTATTACGTAAACGGCAGCTACACCTATAGCCGCTTGATTGGAAACTATGCGGGTCTCGCAAGTTCCGACGAAGCTCAACGCGGTGGTGGTGCCGGCCGTAATAGTCCCAATGTGAATCGCAACTTTGACCTTCCTTTTATCGGCTTTACCGCTGACGGTAAGCCCGATATTGGACGTTTACCTACAGACCGTCCGCACGTATTCAAGGTAGCCGCGGGCTACACCCAAAACTGGGGTGGACGTAACAGTACCGACTTTACCGTGTTCCAATTAGCTCAAAGTGGCACACCGGTTACGTCACGCTTTCGTATCGCGTTCGTAAGCGGCCAAATTTTGAAAGGCCGTGGCGATCTTGGTCGGCTTAAGACCTTCAGCCAGACAGACTTTGCTGTCAGGCATAGGTATAGGTTCGGTAACGATGGTCGACTTGCGATGACCTTTGAAGTTAACGTTCTTAATCTTTTCGATCAATCTGCTGAACTCTCCCGTCGCGAGACGATCACCCGCAGCAACATACCCATTTCGCGATTCGGCTGCGCCGATCTCAGGTGTATAGATCGAGGCTTTTTCAACGGTGCAATTACAAGCCAAAAAGTGCTCGATTTACTAAGCAGCGGATCCATCACTAAGGACCAACGATATAACTTGCCTCAGCTCTTTCAGGCTGAGCGGGCTATACGCTTTGGCTTTGGCTTCTCCTTCTAAATCCTTGGTCCCTGGACCAACTTCAAGAGCCCATCCGACCTTGCTCGGATGGGCTTTTTCTTTCAACCAGGAAGCTTTTCTACGTCCTGACTCGGACTGGCGACGCCTTTTGGCGGTCAAGCTTAGTGCTGGCTAATGCGGAGAGGATCGGATCGGGAGAAGGATGACGGGGCGCAGGTTACTTTGCCTTTCTGCGCAACTTATCAATTGCCGTTCTTATCGCTGCTTCATTACTCGGCTGTGGTTCCTCTTTGAGATACAGGGCCAGCTCCATGGCTTCTTCGGAGTAACGTTTCTGTTTATCGTATAACTGCGCCAGATACATATGAACAATGGCAACTCGCTTTCCTCCCAGTTTATAAGCTTCTTTAAAATGCGCTTCCGCATCCGCCGCCCTACCATCTTTCCAGAGAGCCTTAGCGAGCCACATCTGGTAGTTTACAGAAGAACGATATATAGAGATTGCCCGACTTAGAGAATCAATCGCGCCCGAAATATCGTTTAACTGATAGCGCGCAACCCCAAGCAAATAGCTGCTCATATCTGATTTCGGGTTAACGTCGAGTGCTCGACCCAGAATAGGTATTGCCTCCTGGTACCTTCGCTGATTAAGGTATTCGGTACCTAGACGTTCCAGAGCAAGGTAATAATTCGGGAAAATCTCAATCGCTTTAATCAGCTCCTTCATTCCCTGATCGTAATCTTTGCCGCTTTCCAGGTTGGAGACGGCGAGATCATAGGCTCTTTGTGCGGCAACGGGTATTTCCTGCGCAAACACAACACCCGTCCTCTTAAGTCCGGCAGTTTTATCTGCATTATTGTCCCTAAGGGTAAAATCGACCTGTAAAGACTGACTGCCTCTTCCCGTTGGACTCAAACTATCAATCTGGACTCGCTGCGTTTGCGGTAAATAATCAGTTCCATAGGTTTGGACAACAACCTGATAGACGCCAGTAACCAAGCCATTGAAGGCATAAAACCCTGAGTTGTCAGTGCGCACTCTCTGAACTGTCGAATTAAAGTCATCTTGCAGTTCCACATACAGTTGGCCGATTGGGGCGCGTGACGTGCTGAAAACGTGACCGCTGATTGAGTTTCTATTTTGGAGCCCAGTCATTGCTAGCGCTGAGGGCGTCATCTCAATCGTGGATCGATAGACGTCGAGCGTGGGCGCTAGCGACAGCGAAACAAAAAATCCCATTAAGACAAGAGCCGCGACTCGCATAAACACTACTCCCTTCATTGAAACGCTCGAAAACTCGGTATCACGATCTTACCTTGGAGCCTGAATCGCGAACACCTTCTAAAAGTCAAACTCCAGCAGGTGTCCTAATTTCTCTTTTTTCGTTCTGAGGTACGCACCGGCCTGCTCAGGCTCTTCCACCTGAATCGACACTCGCCCGACAATCTTCAACCCCGCTTCTTCCAGCGCGCGCAGCTTGAGTGGATTGTTTGAGATAACGCGAACCTGGCAAAGCCCGAGATCGAAAAGTACCTCAGCACATTGCTTGTATTCCCGCAGGTCAACCGCCAGACCCAATTGCTCATTTGCCTCCACAGTGTCCGCGCCTTTGTCCTGAAGCGCATAGGCGCGAATCTTGTTCAGGATGCCGATACCACGGCCCTCCTGCAGTTGATAAACGATAGCGCCCCGCCCTTCCCGCTCGATCATTTGCATCGTCTGGTGAAGTTGTCCTCCGCAGTCGCACTTGGTCGATCCAAACACGTCACCGGTCAAACACTGCGAGTGAATGCGCACGAGCGTTGGCGTATCCCGCCGCATCTCGCCCTTAAACAACGCCACAAATTCTTCATCGCTGGTAAGCGAGCGATATCCAGCAATTTGAAAATCGCCCCATTCGGTGGGCAAACTAGCAATCGCCACGCGCTCTACGGAGAGATTGCCTTCAGACCCCGAGCACTTCCCTGTTGGTTCTTCTTTCAACCCCATTTCCTTTCTACTGCTATTGACTTCCTGGTTCCTGGCTGGGTTTCTGATAATGATTTTATAGGAGTAAGGCCACAAGTGCTACAAGGGGCGCTTTGCCGGCCGGAATCAGACTCGTCCTGCCCGACGATTATCGGGAATACGTTGCTACCGCATTGTTCGCGAGCTAAGATACGCGGCGTCCGGTTGAGTTGCGCGCAACTTGAATGCTGAACTCGTCGTGATTTACTAACTCCAATTGATGCCCATCAACGATATCAACGAAGACGAACCCGGGCGCACTCAGTTGCAACCAGATCAGAAGGCCGTCAAGTCTCCGCAAAAGGAACGGCGACCGGCGCTGGTTTCTCTCCGTGGAGAGTTAATGGCCGTACCCATCCCGCTTGAACGAGATGAGGTAATAATTGGCCGCGCAATCGAGGCTGACGTCCGCCTCAATGATTCCAGGGCCTCACGGCTTCACGCCCGTATTTCCAGCGAACTGGATCCCACTACGAACCAAACTAACTGCCGCATTACAGATCTCGGATCCACCAACGGCACGCTGGTCAATGGCGAGCCGATCACGGAAGTCCCGCTCAACGACGGAGACAAGATCGTCATCGGCGATCATCTTTTTCGGTTCGACTTACTTGACGAGATAGATCGCGAATTTCAACAACAGATCCATCGGCTGATTGCACACGACGAACTTACCGGGCTGCTAACCAGTAAGTCATTCTTCTCCGAACTTCGACGTGAGGCCGCGCGCGCTGAAGCCGCCTCGCGACCTTTCTGTGTTCTGATGATGGATCTGGACCACTTCAAGGAAGTTAACGATACGTATGGCCATCTCGTTGGCAGCAAGACACTGGAAGAAACCGGGCGCATCATTAAAGAAGCCTTGCGCGCCGGAGACGTCGCTTCACGTTTCGGCGGTGAAGAGTTTGCGGCCTTTCTGTTGGATGCCAATTACGCTCAGGGCCTGGTTGCCGCAGAGCGCGTCCGCGCTGCAATGGCCGAACACAGATTTCCCGTCACTCGCCGTGACCTTCCTAGCAGTCAAACTTCCCACCAGATCACAATTAGCATCGGTGTAGCCGCTTACCCGGATGACGCGAAAGACCCGATTCATCTCATCGAGCTGGCTGATTCCGCGCTCTACCGCGCCAAACGCAGCGGTCGCAATCGAATCTGTGCTTACCGGCCGTCCCTGGCGTTAACCGAAGGCCCCTTGCCTCCCAGGCGCTAGGCATGAGCGGCCTACTGGGCTAAGACACCTTTGATTAAATGAAACGGCGCGCCTGATGTCGCGTGTAACTCCCCAGTGACTCGCGGCCTAACGTCGGTTGCGCCGTATTTATCCAGCCGTGTATGCTTCTCTGGTAACTTTTTGCTGAGAACCGATGCCAACAAAGCTTAACCTTGCCAGTAAACCCTTCAGCAACCGCTCACTTCCGTGGGTCGTAACAACTCTGGTTATCGTTGTTTCGCTCATTTGCCTTGTTTTCATCGTGCGAGTTACGAACCGGGCAAACGCGCAGGCCGTGGCTGTACAGAACGACATCAATAACCTGAAGCGGCAGGAGCTCGAACTCCACCAAAAGGCTCAAGCTGTTAAGAATTCCCTAACAACAGAGCAACTGCAAACGCTGGTGGCAGCGCACGCGCTCGTCGATCGCAAGCATTTCTCCTGGTCACGTTTGTTTGCGGACTTGGAATCTGCCTTGCCAGGGACTGTGCGGGTAAAGCTGATCGCCGTTCGCGGCGTGACCACGCGAGGTGATGAGACTCTCGCCGAGTTGGAACTAACAGTGGTCGCTAAAAGTCCAGCGACAGTAACTGAGATGATTGCAGACATGGATCGTGGCGGCATCTTTCATGCGGAGTTGCGTGCGCAGAATTTGCAGCGTGGGCGCGGTGAAAGCGGAGCCGAATATGACTTGTACGTGATCTACAGGCCAAGGGCTGGGTCGCCCACCACCGATACCGTGGCTTCAACGCCACCAACTGCGGACGACCTTGCAAGAGGAGGTGTGCGATGAGTGAACCAACGCCCGTGACCCCTCGCGCCGCTGGCCGAGATCGAGTGCGAGCCCGGCTTGGCAAACTCGGCTTTCGCGACAATCGTATCCTCGGTCCGGCTGAAATAATTGGCCTCGGCGGCAGTGTCCTGATCTTGCTGCTCGTGGTAGTGAGCTATCTGTATTTCCTCGTACCGGCTAACTTTCGTCTCGATGCTCTTCAATCTGAGAGGTCTCTGCTTCAAACTCAGTTGCGAACATCGCAGGTCGCCTTGAATCAGAACGAAACCACCGAGGCATCCGTCCAAAAAATCACGCAGAGTCTTGGTGACTTTGAAAGCAACCACTTATTGAGCGTCGATCGCGGGCGCATGAGTCTCTACGATAGTCTTAACGTTCTAATTCGCAAGAACGGATTGCGAAACACCTCCGGCCCAACCTATACGCCGCTGGAGCCTTCCAACTCGAAGAATGGTACGAGCGGATCGAGATCAGCAAATACCAAGTGGCAGAGTATCTATCCAGGCATCGCTATCAGCGTGACAGTCGAAGGTCAGTATCAGAATTTGCGACGCTTCATTCGCGACCTGGAAACAAATCAGCAATTGATCATTATCAACAGTGTGGAGTTGGAGCGGTCGACTGATACAAATAATTCGCCCCCAGCCGAGGGGGGGCCAACCACTGGAGCCCGGGGAGCTCTGGTCAGCCTGCGCCTGGAAATGACGACTTACTTCCAGCGCGCCGCTCGAGAGGACGGCACAAATAACGCCACGACTAACTAAGAAGAATTGTTATGCAGGCAAGCGATATTCGAAATCCAACTGAACGGAACAAATTTATCCTGGCAGGAGTCCTGGGAATTGTGGCCCTCCTGTTTCTTTGGTGGACATTCTTCGGCTTCGGTAGTAGCTCCAACAAAGCCACGACGACTCCAACGCGACAGCCGACCCCTTCTCCCGGCAATCGAGGCACAACGACTCGGACTTCCCCTCAGCAAACTGTCGACATCAATCAGCTCAATTTGGACGACCTGCGGCAAGTTATCTATCGTCCACCAGTATCGGCGCCGGAAGCGGGACGTAACATTTTTGTCTATTACGAACCCACGCCAACCCCTGTAAAGGTTCCGATAACGCCTACCCCAACCCCAACGCCTACACCGCCGGTACTGCTCGCAGGTTTATCGCCGCCGAATGTTTATGCTAAGACCGCGGACTTTACGTTGGAAATCACCGGCGACAAATTTACACCGCAGTTGCGCGTAGTGATCGACAGCACCAACGAATTGCCAACTCGGTATATAGGCCCACAACAACTTTCGGCGAGGGTCCCGGCTACGCTCATTGCGAACGCAGGCAGCCGTCAGGTAATGCTCCGATCTGCTGACGGCAAGCTCTATTCCAATGCGTCAACGCTTAGCGTAGTCGAAGCCCCAAAACCAAACTACTCTTACATTGGAATCATTGGCACGGTTCACCACATCGACACGGCAATTCTCCAGGACAAAACCAACAAGGACACACTAAACGTCCAGCGTGGCGATCTTCTCGGAGGGAGATTTCGCGTAACCAGTATTTCAGAAAAAGAAATCGTGCTCGTCGATAGCAATTTGAAGATCAAACATACTCTCGGCCTGACGACCCAGGGCGACCGAGGCAACCCATCTCAGCGACCGACGCCAAAAGTTGATAGCGAAGATGATGAACCATAGAGTTGGACCACACCACAAGATGTGGACAAATCCACTGAGGGACTGGAGTGAGGCAATCGCCTGCCAGAGAAGCCTAAGGGGACTCTCTGAGGGTGGTTATACGCTCGTAGCCCTGCTTGCACTGATGACTGTCCTTGCCCTCTTTGCTCTCGCCGCGGCTCCCAGCATTCGTCAGCAGGCTCAGCGTGAACGCGAGATCGAAACGATCTTTCGTGGCGAAGAAGTGGCAGACGCGATTCGTATTTATTATTCCTATCAAGTCACCCAAAAAGGCCTGAGGGCTGATCAAGGTTTACCCACCTCAATCGATCAACTGCTTGAAGGGGTACCGAGCGGCACTAAAAAAGTTCAGATACTGCGTGCTTCTGCCGCGCGCAATCCTCTTTCCGATTCCGGTGAGTGGGGTTTGGTTCGTCCGCGCTCAGCACAACTCGCAGATTTTCAGCGTGCCGTGATGTTGTTTGCGGGGAATGTTCGACCGCCCACGAATGACCCGCAACTCAAAGGGGTAGAACTAGTTATGGCGCCGCCAGTGTTGCCAACGCTTGGCATTGCAACAGCCGGCGAGTCATCAGGCAGCGATGAAAGCTCTTCTGGACCTTTCATTGGAGTGTCTGTCAGTAGCAAGAGAAATTCGGTTATTAACTACTACGGCATTGATCGACACGATGGATGGATCTTCACCCCTCTCTTCAGATGATTCGTTGCTCAGACAACGCGAGACTTTTTCTCGTTTCATCTTCTTCTCATTGATCACCTTCAGAAATTCCAGTACGTGATCGTGCGATCCACACAGGAAGAAAGAGCGACTTCGTAACCTGCTTTGTGATCCGTTAACGCCAAAACCACGCACACTCATCTCGCTTCGCTCAAAATCGCCGAGAAATTATTTTTCACATAACTGTAATAAGTTGTTGACATATCGAGCATTTACGTTTATATAGCAAGATGTTGTGCGCCGTTTACACTAGCCCACAAGAAACAAGCAAGCGCAATATCTTGTGGTCACAACTCGAAACCCTAAAATCCAAAAAAGAAGGAGTAACTAAGAATGGCAACTAAAAAAGGTGGAAAGAAGAAGGCCGCGAAAAAGGCGGCACCCAAGAAGGCAGCCAAGAAGAAAGCAGCCAAGAAGAGATAGTTCGGACCTGGACGTTTCAACCGCAACCCTCAACTGGCGCACACAAACATCTGAGGCCAGCATGGCCTTTCAAAAGGAACGACGAGAACTTCAAGTGAAACTCGTCGTTCCTTTTGTATTTTGAAACGAATTGAGAGGTACAACAACCAGCTTTTGCTATTGGTTGTGATTCAATGATACGCGTTGCTCTAGTCGAGCCTGAGATCCCACCCAATACCGGCAACGTGGCGCGCTTGTGTGCCGCCACTAGAGTTCCTTTACACATCGTCGGCGTCACAGGTTTTCGTCTGGACGACCGGGCAGTGCGCCGAGCGGGATTGGATTATTGGCCGGAAGTGATGCTCCAAAAGCATCCCAATCTCGAGAATCTCTACGAGTCGCTACCTGAAGCCCGCTTCCTGTATTTGACCACGAAGGCGGAAAAGAATTACGCCGAATGGGATTTTGGTCCCTTGGATTGTCTGGTCTTTGGAAGAGAAACGCGTGGCTTGCCCGATCAAGTCCTGAACTCAAACTGGGAGAGATGCCTGACGATTCCTATGCGAAATCCAAACGTCCGCAGCCTAAACTTAGCTACAGCTGTTGGCATAGTTCTCTACGAAGCCCTCCAGCAGACCGGAGCGTTCAGCCTCTGACCCAACGCGCCTTGGTGAAACTCCTCTGCAGCACAGCTTTGTCGAATGGCTCCTCAGAACCCCTACGGGAGTTATTCCATTTGAAGTGGTAGGATACGTAGTTTCGCTCCAGCGACAATTTGAGACCGATCAGATCCATGTAAAGGCAATAATGAGTCAGGAAAGAAAAGACATACGCAACATCGCAATTATAGCTCACGTTGACCACGGCAAGACCACACTCGTGGATGCCATGTTGCGACAATCAGGGACCTTTCGCGACAACGAGCAAGTTCGCGATCGTGTAATGGACTCGATGGATCTGGAACGCGAGCGCGGCATAACAATCATGGCGAAGAACACGTCCGTTCACTATCGAAATGTGAAGATCAATATAGTGGACACGCCGGGCCACGCTGATTTCGGAGGTGAGGTTGAACGCGTGTTAAAGATGGTCGACGGCGTGATGCTGCTGGTTGACGCTGCTGAAGGCTGCCTCCCGCAAACACGGTTCGTGTTACGAAAGGCTCTTGAGGCCCGCCTGCCCGCAATTGCTGTAGTCAATAAGATCGATCGACAAGACTCACGCCCTGAAGAGGTGGTGAATGAAATATACGAATTGTTCCTCGATCTCGATGCTACAGACGAACAGATCGAGTTTCCCATTCTCTATTCTGTGTCTCGTGAGGGAGTGGCAAAGCAACTGCTCACGGATGTATCAACAAACCTCAAGCCACTCTTCGAGCAGATCGTGACTACGATTCCCGCGCCGAAACAAATAAGAGATGATTCTTTGCAGTTATTGGTAGCTAACCTCGATTACAGCGAATACGTCGGCCGGCTAGCAATCGGACGAATCTACTCGGGTGAGATCGCACTCGGCGATCAGGTGTCGGTTGCGAAACCTGATGGTTCCTTCCAGAAGGTTCGCGTCACCCAACTCTATGCATTTGAAGGTCTGAAGCGCGAGCCGGTTCTGCGTGCGGGATTCGGCGAGATAGTAGCCCTGGCCGGTGTAGATAATGTTGAGATAGGAGACACAATAACCTCTGTTGATAATCCCCAACCACTGCCGAGTATTGCAGTCGATGAGCCGACGATCTCAATGATATTCGGCGTGAACAATTCTCCTTTCGCAGGAAAAGATGGCAAGTACGTCACTTCACGTCAGGTTAAGGAAAGGTTAGACAAGGAGATTCTCGGCAATGTGGCCATACGCGTGGAGCAAACGGAGTCGCCGGAACTGTTCAAAGTTTCCGGTCGCGGTGAATTGCAGTTGTCCATACTTATCGAAATGATGCGCCGCGAGGGTTACGAAATGCAGGTCTCCAAGCCGGAGGCGATTACACGCCAGAGCGAAGGACGCACTCTCGAACCTATCGAGCAGGTTGTGATTGATTGTCCGGAAGAGTTTATCGGCGTCGTTACCGAGGCGGTCGGGCGACGTAAGGGCCAGATGACGAAGATGGTCAATCACGGCACCGGCCGAGTTCGGCTCGAGTTTGAAACACCGTCCCGCGGCTTGATCGGATTTCGCAACGAATTTCTCACTGAGACTAAGGGCACGGGATTGCTCAACACGATGTTTCTTCGCTGGGGCGAGTGGCAGGGCGCCCTGCGCGGGCGAGCCACCGGTTCCCTGGTAGCCGATCGAACTGGAGAAACCACGACCTACGCGCTCTTCAACCTTCAGGAAAGAGGAACTCTCTTTATTCGCCCCGGAATCAAGGTCTATGAAGGAATGATAATCGGTGAGAATGCGCGCGCTGTTGATCTGGATGTGAATGCCATCAAGGAAAAGAAACTAACGAATATGCGCGCCGCCTCTGCCGATGAGGCTATGCGACTTGTACCCCCAAAGGAGTTGTCGCTCGAGCAGGCGATTGAGTTTATCGGCGACGACGAACTAGTCGAAGTTACTCCGCAGAATATTCGTCTGCGAAAGCGAGTGCTTCGTGCTAACGAACGGCCCAAGAAAAAAGAGGGTTAAGACTCCGCCCCATGAGTTCCAGCTTCTTGCGCGCTTTGGCCGGCGCTCATCTCTATCCCATCACGGATCGGCATCTCTCCGTGCTCTCACACGCCGACCAGGTAACCCAACTGAGTGACTGCGGGGCGACCCTTATTCAACTGCGAGAGAAGGTTGATACTGCCTCGAAGTTCTATGCTGATGCAGAAGCCGCACTGCGGATCGCGCGTGCGCGCGACGTCAAGATAATAATCAATGACCGGGTCGATATTGCACTGGCACTGAATGCCGATGGCGTTCATCTGGGGCAGGAGGATCTGCCACCTCGAGCCGCAAGGCGCATCCTTGGCAGTGACGCAATCATTGGCTTCTCGACGCACAACCTTGAACAAGTACGTCGCGCCGCACAAATGCCGCTCGACTATGTTGCGATCGGTCCGATCTTCGCAACAGCGACAAACATGTCCTCGAATCCTCCCGTTGGTCTTAAGGGTTTGGATCATGTTCGCAAGGCTCTGGGCACCATTCCGCTCGTCGCGATCGGGGGAATCACGAGTGAAAACTTTAGATCTGTGCTACAGGCTGGTGCAAATGCAGTGGCTGTAATTAGCGATATTTGGCTACCCGCGGCAGAGACATCAACCAAAATTCAGTGTTTTCTCAATTCCTCATAGCCCAGCTTTTCACGTACCAACGGATTTTACTTGTGTTTTGCTTTGTTATGCGCGAGAATCCTCGAGCACCGGATGATGTCCATCCCTGCACCCGCCCTTTTTCCGTCGTTCCACGCAACCTCCGCTGGAGTCCCAAGGTAATGAGTTTCTTCGATTTGCCACCCATCATCGAGCGAATGCTGCTCGTCTCCGATAAGATCAGCGATCTCAACTTCTCAGTCGGCCAACTCCCCCAAGTTGAAATAAACGGGAAACTCACGCCCGTGCAGCCTCTGGGAATGCAAAAACTCACGCCTTACCAAACGGAGATCATTGCGATGGCCCTGATGCAAGGGAATCCTGATGCCGCCGACAGGCTGGCCCACACCGGAACATCGGACCTTAGTTACTCCCTTCCCTCGCGAGCTCGCTTTCGCGTCAACATCTTTCAACAGCGCGGCGTTTATTCGATCGTGATGCGCGTAATTCCTACTGACATTCCTACTCTGAAATCGTTGAACCTTCCTTCCCAACTGGCCGACATCGCTGAACTGAGAAATGGGTTGGTACTAATGACTGGCCCAACCGGCGCCGGCAAGAGCTCTACTCAAGCTGCGATCATCGACATCATTAACGAGAAGAAGTATTACCACGTTGTAACTATCGAAGATCCCATTGAATATCTGCACGCACATAAGAACTCTACGATCAACCAGCGCGAAGTTGGTCACGACATCAAGGATTTCCCTTCAGCATTGCGAGCAGCGCTACGCCAAGCGCCAAAGGTGATTCTCATCGGCGAAATGAGAGACTTCGAGACTACGGAAATCGCGCTCGAAGCCGCGGAGACTGGCCATTTGGTTCTCTCAACACTGCACACCATAGATGCCTCCAAGACCGTTGATCGAATAATTGGTCTCTATCCAAAAAACGAAGAGCCTGTTATCCGGACCCGTTTGGCCCAAACATTCCGCTACATCGTTTCTCAGCGCCTGATTCCCCGCGCGGATCGTCGCGGTCGCATCGCAGCCGTGGAAATACTGCGTTCGAGCCCGCGGACTCGGGAGTACATCGAAGAGGGCGAAGCTGACGGAAAATCTTTGCTTGATGCGATGAAAGACGGAAAGCTTGACGGCATGCAGGATTTTGACACCGTCATCAAGGACTTTATCGAAAGACGCATTGTCTCACTCGAGGACGGGCTCGCTTTCGCTTCCAATCAAAACAATTTGCTGCTCGAGTTAAAGGGCGTAACGGCTGGCGAAGACTATATGAACCGCGAGGGAAATGGCGCCCGGCCGGGCCCCGTCTCAGACCCCGCATCCATGCTGAGTATGATCGACTAGTAACTCCTGATTTCTTGACCTTAACAACCTATTGAACTTGCCATGATGATTATTGTTTGCCAAAAATGTGACACTCGCTTGCAGGTCGACGAAGCGAAAGTGCCGTCACGACCTTTCGTAGTTCGCTGTCCTAAATGTCATAGCAGCATGGATTCTGAATCGCCCGGCCCAGTGCTGGCGCAAAGCGCCACTGCGCTTGGCGGATCGCCTGCCACTGGCGAACATCGTTTCGAGCGACCAACTCCAGCTCCGCTGTTTGAGCCTGAGCAGCAGGCCCCGGTACCAGCGGCGGGAGCGGCCGCAGACAGATTAGTCGAACTTTTCGCGAGCTTGATTAATCAGCCGACTGCGACAGGCCGTAAACTGCCTTACGCTCGTCCCACCTGGGACCAGCGAAAAGCGCTGGTATGTGTTCCTGAAGACTCGCGCGAGTCGGTTGCGCGCAGCCTGGCAGCAAATGGCTATCAAGTCTTCGTTGCCAACGATGCAGGGCAAGCGGTAGATCGCATGCGCGAGAATGTGTTAGACGTAGTCTTGTTGGATCCAAGGTTTGACCCGGTGGAGCAGGGACCTGTTTTCGTAACGCGTGAGGTAAACATTTTGAGGCCGGCACAACGCCGGCGTCTGTTCTTCGTCTTGCTGTCGCCAACGTTGCGCACCATGGATGCTCACGCTGCCTTTCTAAACAACGTCAACGCGATAATTAATGTTAGTGAGATTGATGAACTGCCCTCACTGTTAGAACGACGCGTCAGGGAATACAACGAACTCTACAAGGACTTCAACGCCACGCTGGGCCTTCAGGCATTGTAGTCTGATTCAGCCATGCTTCGCGGGCTGACCGGCGCACCGATCACACAGTTCAGTTAAGCAAGACTCAGGGCCACTTAGGTGGCCCTGTTGCTTTGGTGGAGCTTTCTGGAAACACGATACAAAGCGTTCGACGTCAGTGCATCGCATCTCTGTTGCTATCGTTTCTAATTTGCTAAGCTTAGCCGCCCTAACACTTCCGCTGCCCGGAGCTTCAGAGTTCATGAGTCCGAGTGATTCAGCAAGCGATCGCAAGCTGTCGCCGGCTACGATCGCGGTCCACGGCGGCGAGAGGACCGACGAACAGGAATTCGGCGCGGTTGTTTCTCCGGTTTTTCATTCCGCCACTTTTGCTTTTAAAGACTTCGATGAAATGCGGCGATACGCTCGTGGCGAATTGCCTGATGCTTACTTCTATTCGCGCTACGCCAATCCGACCGTTGCCGAGGCAGAAAGAAAAATCGCGGAATTGGAAGGCGCTGAAGCCTGCGTGGTTACCTCGTCAGGATCCGCCGCAACTTTTTGCACGCTGGCAACACTCTGCGAATCGGGAGATGAAGTGATTGCGTGCGATTCTGTCTACGGAGGCACGATCAAGATTCTCACTAAGGTTCTTAACCGCTTTGGAATTAATTCGCGCTTCATCAGCGTCGATGAAATTGCGAGCTTGCCGGAAATTGCCGGAGAAAGGTCCCGCGTCTTCTGGTGCGAATCACCCGCTAATCCACTAAACCGAGTTGTTGACTTAAGTCAGGCTGCTGAAGTTTCACGAAAAGCCGGGCTGTTTTCTGTCGTTGACAACACGTTTGCCTCGCCCGTTTTGCAGCAACCGATCGCTCACGGAATTGACGCTGTGATGCACAGTGCGACGAAATATCTCGGTGGACACTCCGACCTGACCGCCGGAGCGATTGCGGGAAGCAAAGACTTCATCGCTCGCGTCCGACAAATGTCGGTGATGGTAGGCGCCACGCTGGACCCCGCGGCTGCGTATCTTTTGTCGCGAGGCATGAAGACGTTGGATGTGCGCGTGCGCAGGTCCTGCGACAATGCGCTGCTACTGGCGCGCGCGCTTCGTCAACATCCTAAAATCGCGCGCGTTTACTATCCAGGCTTGGAAGACGACCCCGACCACACGCGTGCCAGCCGGCAGATGAAGGCGTTCGGTGGAATTGTTGCGGTCGACCTGGTTGGTGGTGAACGTGAAGTTGAAAAGCTGTTCAATTCGCTTCGGCTGGTGCGTACCGCGCCTTCGCTCGGCGGCGTCGAGACGTTGGCGAGTTATCCGAAGTATTCGTCACACGCCGGGTTCTCCGACGAACAACTTAAAGCCGCTGGTGTTTCTGCTGCAACAGTCCGATTTGCGCTGGGCATTGAGGCCGCTGAAGATATAGTTGCTGACATCACGCAAGCCTTGAGCGCGCTGTAGCAGGAGCAGCAAAAATGTCTCGATTGATAATCGACAGCTCTTAATGCTGTTTGCTGTTTGCTCATTTTTTCAACTCCGGATGGAAATCAAACTTCTGCTCACGCTGGATCTCCGTGAACAAGCCGCCCTGCAAGCGGCACTCGTCACGCATGGCGCCCCGGACGCGTTGGTTACGCTGGCGTTGACCGGAGCCTGCCGCATCTCCTCCGTCGAGGAGGGTCGTCAACTTCGCAAGTGGCTCGCGGAAGCGCGCACCGCGGATGACACCGACTTTGCTTCGCTCCACGTCATCGAGCGCGCGCTGGTAGATTTTGGCGTGTGAATGTCCTCTTCAAGAAACCCCGGCGAGCAGCGCGATGACTGAAATTCAATTAGGCTATGGCAAGCGCTTCCTGGATTTCACCTTCAATGAAAATCACTACCAGGTACTGTCTGGAAACTTAAGCGACGACAAGCCGCTGAACGATGTGGAAATTGGCGAGGCTTTGAGTGCGCCAATCCAATCGCAACCGCTTGAAGAGCTTTTTGCCGCCGGCGATTCAGTTTTGATCGTCGTCTCCGATGCCACGCGCGCCACCGCCAGCGCACAGATTCTGAACCTGCTGGTGCGGCGGCTGATTCAGATTGGCGTGTCACCCGCTGATCTGGCAATCATCTTCGCTACCGGAATTCATCGTCCAGTCATGCCGGCAGAAAAGATCGAGCTGTTAACTCCATTCATCGCGCAACGCGTGAGAACAATTGACCACGATGCTTACGATGCTTCGCAGATGATGTTGTTGGGAACAACCGATCGCGGTACGCCGGTAGAAATCAATCGCGCGCTCAGAGATTTTTCTCACGTCATAATAACGGGCGCCATTGGGTTTCATTACTTCGCCGGTTTTACTGGTGGTCGCAAGTCCATCTGTCCAGGTCTTGCTTCCGCGCGCACGATCGAGTCTACACACATGCTGGCGCTTGATTTCGAAACTGGTGGACGACGCGCAGGGGTGGGCACTGGGCTCCTTGATGGCAATGCCGTGCACGAAGAATGCGAACGAGTTGGCGCCTTAATCGCGCCGTGCTTTTGCGTTAACAGCGTGGTGGACGAGCGCGGGCGGGCCGTGCGCATTTATGCGGGCGAATGGCGAGCGGCGCATCGCGCTGGGTGTGGCGAGTATCTCAACAGTCATTCAGTAGCGATCGGAGAGCAGCGTGAAGTTGTTATCGTTAGTTGTGGCGGTTTGCCATACGACATCAATCTGATTCAGGCACACAAGGCCCTGGACATGGCCGTGCACGCTTGCAGTGAGGGCGGCACGATTATCCTGCTAGCCGAGTGTCGCGATGGCCTCGGTCATCCAACTTTTTTGAAATGGTTTGAGGAACAAGACTCGCGAGCGCTCGAGGCGCGACTGCGCAACGGCTATGAAGTAAACGGTCAGACCGCCTGGTCGCTACTAACGAAAGCCGAGCGCTACCGCGTTTTTCTTGTTTCCGAGTTGCCGGATGAAGAGGTTCGTCGCATGCGCATGATTCCGGCGCGCTCGTTGACCGATGCCTGGGAGCAATCGGGCAGCGGGCAGCAAGGCTACATCATGCCGCATGGCGCGCGATTCTTACCTCGCACGAACTTTGGCTAGCTAATTTAGGCAACACACGTCGTATTTAGATTGATTGCAGCGGGTGGCCGCACTAGAATCGAAACTTCCCTATTTGGATTTAGCAGCTTCAACAAGGAGACATCGATCATGAGAGCGATTCTGACTGCCACTGTCCTGTTGCTGAGTTGTTTCTGCGTCGCCGCGCAAGAGCCCGCGGCTTTGTCCGAGAAGCGCGTGGCGCTTACCGAGAACGCTGTGGCGCTGGACGGCAGTGGCGCGCCGGCGCTCGAAGCAACCTTGAAAACCACCGCGCTTAACGGTGCAGAAGACTCACCCGTAACTAACATTCGTCTGGTAGTAAAGAACGCCACCAATGTTTCCTACGTGTTTGTTTCCGGCCTGGTTACTTTCTACGACAGCTCCGGCGTACGCTGCGGCGAGGGTGTATTCAAGGCCGATGTGCTTAGCCCGGGTGAAGCTTTTGAAACTGACGCACCGGGAATTCGCATCCGTTGCGCGCCGTCCACGTGGCGAATAGTTGCAACTAATTTGATTCCCAGAGTTGCACCTCTTGCGCCAGCCGCTGCCAGCGCAAGCGTCAGTCGCGCGAATTTGAATCTGATAATCAGCGTGGACGGAGAGGAGCACCCAATCCAATTGCAGAAACCAATGGTGGTAAAAATGGGAGCCGCCCAAAGCACCATCGTCTTGCGCGAGGCCCCGTAGGATCACGAGCCTCGTTTCATCCTTGACCACTCTGGTTCGGAGTTTTAGGATGAAAGCTCCGAGCACGAACTAACCAGAAAGCAGGGAAGTTTTATGGCCGAGAACCAGGAAAACAAATGTGCGCATCCGGCGTGCGATTGTCCACCCGAAAAAGGCAGCAAGTATTGCGGCGAGTATTGCGAAGAGGCCGAGAAGTCGAAGGTGATGGAAATAGGTTGCAATTGCCATCACCCAGGCTGCTAGGCCAAGCAAGAGCGCTAGCAAACAGTAGTCAGCAAACAGCGGCTTCACCCCCGAGCGCTTACCTCATCCTGTAATTTCCATTGCAATAGATTTGCAAGCTAGCTCGCCGCAATCACGGCAACGCCTCTTAGGCTCCACTCATCCTGACAACAACCAAAAACTATTCGCGCTTCAATCTGAAGGCGCAAGATGAGGTCAGTACCTTTGCGTGGCGACGTTTTGTCGGTACGACTCGGCGCGTTACAGTATTCACGATGCTTGCCACACTGATTGAACTGCAACGATTGAAACGGCTGGAGCGAACTGGTTGGACTCTTCGCGGGCTTCCTAACGGTACCGAGTCGGTAGCCTCACACTCGTTTGGCGTTTGCGTTACCGCGCTGATGCTCGCAGACGAAGTTAAGGCGCGCGGGTTGGAAGTGGATTGCGAACGTGTGCTGCGGATGGCCCTGCTTCACGACTGGGCTGAGACCCGCGTCGGCGACATGCCGAAAACAGCCACTGGTTATTTTGGCGCAGACGCACGTAAGAACGCGGAGACGCTCGCTTTTGCAGACATCGTAAAGGGACTGGGATCCGTCGAATCAGAATACCGCGCGCTCTATCAGGACTACGAAGAACGTAGCAGTCTTGAAGCGCGTTTGGTTAAGGCCGCAGACGTTATCGATTTATTAGTTCAGGCATATGCCCTGGAACGTGCCGGGGCAAGAGGGCTTGATGAATTTTGGCAAGTCGCCCAGCAGCCGGATTTTCAACTTCCCGAGGTAGCGGACCAGGTCGTTAAGGAAGTCTTGCAGTCATTGCTGGACGCTCGCAATGAGATCGATTAAGGGAATGCAAACAGTCGTGTTCGGATCAATCACCTGGCAGAGCGTCTTATTTGCAGTTCTACTGTTTCTGGTGACCTTCGCAATCAGTCTGGCCATTGTATCCTTTATCATGGTCAATATTCCCGCCGACTACTTTTGCAAAGACCGGCCGCGACAGTTGTGGTCAGACAGGCATCCCGTTGTACGTTTCCTTGGCATCTTCGTGAAGAACCTTTTGGGCGTGGTACTCGTCGTGCTGGGGATTGTAATGTCGATTCCGGGTGTGCCTGGGCAAGGGATCCTGACTATCCTGCTGGGAATAATGCTGCTTGATTTTCCGGGGAAGCGCGACCTCGAACATCGATTGGTCAGCAAGCCGCCGGTTCTTAAAGCGATCAATAAACTGCGGCACAGATTTGGCAAGGACCGGCTTGTGCTGGAATAACGGACGACGCCCAGCGCGGTCATGCGCGACAACTCGCCGTCCTTCTTCGCGGTGTATTCGGGAGTGGGTCGCCGGGTTGCTCCGGTTGACGAGGAATTGCTGCACGCGACAGTTGCGAAAAAACGGCGCGTTGACAAGGAAAAACGTCTTTGTTAGGTTGAGCCTCTAATTTTATAGGCCTGTTCCGTATTTGTATGGAGTTATCCTGAGACCCCTTTTCATGCTCAATCAAACCGCGTCCCGCTCGCTTACACGGCTCCCCTTAATTCTGATCTTGATCTCAGCCTGGATAATTGCGAGTGGCTGCGGACTTCTTGGTACGCACAAAAAGATTCAGGTGCCGCAGCTTCTCAATCCCCTGGCCGAAGCAGATACGGCTCGACTGATTAGCGAAGTTAAGCGGCTGGCTGCGGTCCGCTCCATACATGGAAAAGTCGACATCGTGTTTGAAGATACCTCGTTTGCCGAGTCCGGCATCGCCGAAAAATACAAACAGGCTGACGGACAGATCACCGTGCAAAAGCCCGGCAACATTTATCTGATTATCCAGGTTCCTTTCATCGTCAAAGATATCGCGCAGATGACTTCAAATGGCGAGACGTTTCGCGTAGCAGTGTTGCAGGGCGATGAGAAATATCGTCGTTTTGTGAAAGGAACGAACAACGCCACCTACGAAAAGATGGACCTGGATGGAAAGCCAGCGGTCGATGAAAAACCCAAGAAGCTGATGAACGCCAAAGAAACGGTGAATGCTCTCTCTAACTTGCGTCCGCAACATCTCACGAACGCGCTCATGGTAAGTGGGATCGAAGATAATCCTCAGGGCTCGTTAACGTATGTTCGGAGTGAGTTTTATCAGGAGGAACCCGACAACCGTCCGCAAGCGAAAGCGGGCGTGCGAGTGGTAAGGGGTTACTACCTGCTGGAGGAACTTTCACAGCCGAGCTCCGGCGAGGCCCGGCTGTTGCGCAGATTCTGGTTTGACCGCGTCGGTGGAATTCGTTTGGCGCGTCTTCAATCTTTTGATAACCAGGGCCTGCTGATTACGGATGTTTCTTACTGGGATGAGAAGCCGTTTGGGCAAACTGCGCAAGTTCGACTGCCGTCTCGCATTGAGATCACGCGACCCCATGATCACTACAAACTTAGTGTTGCTTACCAGTCTCCTGCCGATGCCGACATCGATCGAGAGTTCCAGCCTGAAGTCTTTGTCCTGGAAAACAGATGGCAGTTGCCGGAAGTCGATCTGGACGCTCGCCAACGCAATAAAACCTCTCCTGCCCCCTGACAGTCGTAGTAGCTATTAAACCTCTGCTTGTATTAACATCAGGCGTCCTGGCTATTTGCTTGCTCCGCGCAATGCGCCAACCGGGGTCGTTCTGGTTAACTAACCGAACTTTCCAGCTGCTGATGAGAACTATTCTAAAGGCCGAGAATCTCGTAAAGACGTATCGCGTGGGCAAGGTCGATGTGCCGGCGTTGCGCGGAGTTTCGCTCGAGGTCCACGAAGGAGAATTCGTGGCTATCATGGGCCCGTCCGGTTGTGGCAAATCGACGATGCTTCACTTGCTGGGCGGTCTACTAACTCCGACTTCTGGCCGCATCGTCGTGGACGGCGAGGATTTGACTGCTGCTTCGGACGCCAAGCGAACCGACATTCGGCGACGTAAGATCGGGTTTGTGTTCCAGCGGTTCAATCTTTTTCCCACGCTCACAGCCGAGGGAAATCTGCGGCTCGCCGAACGAATTCACGGTAATGGCGGCGAAGATCCGCAGCGCCGGCGCGAAGTATTGAAACTGCTCGGCCTCGAAGACAAGCTGCACCACAAGCCGCTGGAACTGTCAGGCGGGGAACAGCAGCGCGTCGCTCTGGCGCGAGCAGTGGTAACTCGGCCTGCGATCGTTCTTGCCGATGAACCGACCGGCAACCTCGACTCCGAGAATTCTGCCCTGGTCCTCAACATGTTTCAGGAGCTGAATTACCGGTTCAATCAAACCATCGTAATGATCACTCATAACCCGGAAGCCGCAGCAATGTGCCGACACATAGTGCAAATGCGCGACGGTCATATCGTCGAACCTGCCGCAAGTATTCAGTTGTAAACGGTTAAGCAGTTGATTTACAGGGCATCTTGCACAGGCTAGAATGCCCCGGTTCATCGTTCGCTGTTGGCGCGCGAGTTGCCAGACTAGCCGTGGAAGTCTCGAGATACTTGATTTGTTGGACGTGCTAAGAAAGCTGTTCTTTTGGAATTACGCCA
>JBDUAQ010000139.1:0-9052 GCA_040004575.1 bacterium | reverse complement strand
TAGTCGACGGCGAAGAGAAACTTTATTCGGAGCGCATGGCTTGTGTGATTTGCGGCATCAACGTGCCACCGCTCGAGCCGCGTTCGTTTTCTTTCAACTCAGCTTACGGCGCTTGCAAACGTTGTCACGGCCTGGGCACGGTACAGGAAATTGATCCATCCAAACTCATTCCCGACGCCAACATCGCAGCCGACAAGCTGGCGTTCATGGGGCCGCTGGATCGGCAAGGGTCAGCCTATTTGAAGAGCGCGTTGCTGGCCGTCGTCAAACATTTCAATGCTGATGCGAAGGTTGCCTTTGCGGAACTTCCGAAGGAAGTCTGCGACGGATTCTTCAACGGAGTTCATGGACAATTGACCTTTCGCCAGGGGCTTTACTCCTATCAGAGTCCCTGGAGAGGCGCCTTGCGCTGGCTACGCGATCGACTCGAAGAAGCGCCCTCCGAGAAAGTTAGAGTTACGCTGGAAGAACTCGTTTCGCCGTCGGTTTGTCCCGATTGCAAAGGAAGACGGCTGAGGTCTGATTCGCTCGCAGTGCGTTTAGGCGGGCGAGGCATCGGCGATTACACGTCGCTGCCTATCGAAAATTCGGTGGCCGCTTTTGAAGCGATCAAGTTGAACGCGCGCGAGGAACAGATCGCCGGCCAGATACTGAGCGAGATAAAAAGCCGTCTGCGTTTCCTGGAGAGTGTCGGGCTGGGGTATCTAACGCTCGATCGTCCGTCCGCGACGCTGTCAGGAGGCGAAGGGCAACGTATTCGTTTGGCTACACAGATTGGTTCACAACTTCGCGGTGTTCTCTACGTTCTCGATGAGCCCTCAATTGGTCTGCACCCGCGCGATAATCAAAAACTACTCGACACTCTGTCGGCGCTGCGCGACCTCGGCAACACCGTGCTGGTAGTTGAACATGATGAGGAAACAATTCGGCGCGCTGATTACGTGGTCGATCTGGGACCAGGCGCCGGCGCGCACGGCGGCGAGCTGGTGGCTTTTGGAACCGCGGAAGATGTTGCCCGCAACCCGCGATCGATTACCGGTCTCTACATCAGCGGCTTGAAGAAAATTGAAGTGCCGCTCGAAAGACGTGTGGCAAACGGAAAATATCTGACGGTACACGGGGCCCGAGCCAACAACCTTAAAGAGATCGACGTTACGTTTCCTCTTGGATTGTTAACGGTGATCACCGGCGTTTCTGGTTCCGGGAAATCCACGCTGGTCGCCGATATTCTGTACCCGACACTCGCGCGTTATCTTTATGGTTCGCTTGCAGAGCCTGGCGCCTGTACCTCGGTCGAAGGCTTGGAAAATGTGGACAAAGTGATCGAGATCGATCAGTCGCCCATTGGCCGCACGCCGCGATCCAACCCGGCAACTTACACCGGGCTGTTCACGCCGCTGCGCGAGCTTTACGCGATGCTGCCTGAATCGCGCGAACGCGGTTATAAGCCGGGAAGATTTTCGTTCAATGTTAAGGGTGGTCGTTGCGAGGGTTGTGAAGGCGACGGCATGAAGCGCATCGAGATGAACTTCCTGCCTGACGTTTATGTGCTCTGCGACGTTTGTCGAGGCGCTCGCTACAATCGCGAAACGCTGTCAGTCAAGTTTAAGGGCAAATCAATTGCGGAGTTGCTCGACACCACCGTTGAAGAAGCGTTACCACTGCTCGAAAACGTGCCGCAGATTCAGCAGAAACTTCAAACGCTGCTCGACGTTGGGCTTGGCTATCTCAAGCTGGGACAGTCAGCCACTACGCTTTCGGGCGGCGAAGCGCAACGAATCAAATTGGCCAAGGAACTCTCGAAGCGCGCCACGGGTCGGACCGTTTACATGCTTGATGAGCCAACCACCGGTCTTCATTTTGCGGACGTTCACAAACTCCTCGACGTGCTGCAGCGGCTCGTTTCTTTGGGCAACACCATTATTGTGATCGAACACAATCTCGACGTCATCAAGTCGGCCGACTACATCATCGACCTTGGCCCGGAAGGCGGCGAGCACGGGGGCCGTGTCGTAGTCGCGGGCACGCCCGAAGAAGTTGCGCGCTCACGGCGTTCACACACGGGCCAGGTTCTGCGCCCGTTGCTCAATGGGCGTCTCGCGAAAAACGGGAATGGAAACTCTCATCGCGAAGACAAGAAGATCGCGTGATACTTATCGCTCTTAGTCACGGTTACCAGGCTCGGGATTCGGATATGCCTCATAAATTGCTACAATACGAGTCGCATGCTTAAGGTCAAGAGAGTTTTCAGATCGTTTGCGGAAGCCGAAAAGGCTAACAGAGAATATTACAAATCTCTGACTTCCTCTCAGCGCTTGGATATACTGCTCACGCTGATCAGCCAGGATAGATCTACCACACCCCATGAAGCTGGAACCGGACCTAAGAGAGTTTATCGAGTTACTAAACGCTCGTGATGTACGCTACGTGATTGTAGGCGCTTTCGCGCTCGCTTATCACGGGCGTCCTCGGTATACCGGAGATATCGATTTCTTTGTAGAGTGTTCCGCTCACAATGCTGAATTGCTCAGTCAGGTTCTTGAGCAATTTGGATTTACAAATATCGGAGTCGCGAAGGAAGATTTCACAACTCCAGACCAAGTCGTTCAACTGGGAGTAGAACCCCACCGGATGGATTTGATGACATCAATATCCGGCGTTGCGTTCGAAGAAGCGTGGAACACTCGGGAGTATGGCGATCTCGATGGTCTGCAGGTTCCCTACATTTCCAGAGAATTGTTAAAGCGGAACAAGGCTGCTGTTGGCCGCAAGCAAGACCTGGCAGACTTGGATTACTTGTAGGATAGGAGCACAGCTTGCCATCAGCTTACGAGGACGATTTGCGGCCGCTCGCCCTAGATAAGGTTTCCACCTATCCCCTTGCCTCGCGTCCCAGCAAGGTTTCGCTTGACGACTTCGCAAGTGCTGTTCAAGCGGACGCATCGCTGCAAAGTTTTCTCGGCAGTCTGCCAAACATTCTTGCCGTGCAAAGCCTGCGCGAGATTGCCGCCCGCATGCGTCGCGCGCGTGAGTTGCAGAAGCCGATCATCTGGGGCATTGGCGGTCACGTGGTTAAGACCGGCCTGGCGCCACTGATCATCGATTTGATGAAACGCGGTTTCGTTACGGCGATTGCCGGCAACGGCTCGGTGCTCGTTCACGATGCGGAAATTGCGATGGTGGGTTCTACTTCAGAAGATGTCGACGCAACGTTAGGCGAAGGAGCATTCGGCGGCGCCGATGAAACGGGAAAGCTCCTAAACCGCGCTGCACAGGAAGGGGCAAAGGAAAACATCGGCCTGGGCGAAGCAACTGGCCGCGCCCTGCTGGAGCTAAATCCGAAGCACGCTGATTATTCACTGCTATGCGCCGCCTATCAAGCGCGAGTTCCCTTCACTGCCCACCTGACTATCGGCGGCGACATTGGTCACTTTCATCCGCAGGCAGACGGCGCCGCGCTCGGCGCTACGACGCACACAGATTTTAGATTGTTGTCTGAGTTGGTGCGCCGGATGGACGGCGGCGGTGTCTACTTAAATATCGGATCGGCTGTGACGCTGCCCGAAGTTTTCCTAAAGGCTGTGACGCTGGTGCGCAACCTCGGCAACCAGTTGACTGATATCACCACCGCAAACTTCGACTTCATTCAATCCTATCGACCACTGACGAATGTAGTGCGTCGTCCCACGGCTGGTGGAGCCGGCAAAGGTTATTCGATCACCGGCCATCATGAACTGACGCTTCCGCTCCTTGCTGCCGAACTTGTTTGCGGCAGTGGCAACAAGTAACGCACGAGCCAAATTCAATTTCTACTCAGAATCTAACCGCGTAGTTTGCTCGTAAGCTGCGTCCCGCTTCCGGCGCGATCTCTTTTATGAACGAGAGGTGGTTACGATACAACTTGTTTCCCAGATTGTATCCGTTGATTGAAAGGATGTGCGCCACGCGCCTGGTCACAAAGGCATAGGACGCATTGACATTCAAAAGCTTGTAGCCCGCGGTCGGCGTTTCATTATCAAATACACGCGTTTGCCGGTTCGCCAAAATCAGTTCCGGTCGTACGCTAAAAGAATTGTGACGCCAGTCAAGTGCGAGCGTGCCGCGAACAGGCGGAATTCTTGGCAGGGGTTTGTTCTGATCAGTAAGGTCCGCGCGCACGTAATCCACCTTGCCACTCAACCATAACTCCGGCAAAACGCGAGTCTCCAGGCTCGCCTCCATTCCGGTGTAACGGCTATTGCCTTGCGCATAGTCAACGATAAGCAAATGTGAGCCTGGATCGATTGCGCCCGTGAATGCCGTGTAGACGTAGTTGCTGATGTTGTAGTAATAGACGCCGCTTTCAATTCGCAGACGTTCGGAGTGGTGACGCAGCGCAAAGTCGACGCCATTTCCTTGTTCAGGTTTTAGGTTGGGATTACCGATATCAAACACAAGAATCCCCGGGTGCGGACCATTGTTATATAGTTCTTCAAGGGCCGGCGCACGGAACGAGTGTTGATAGTTGGCGACAAACGACCCGCCCTTCCACAACGGCAAACGCGCGCCCGCACTACCTGAAAATCCGACGAAGTTACGTTTGCGAAAATTCCCTTCCGGGTTGTAACCGTTCTGTTCGAGGCGTCCGCCAAACTGGAAGCCGATGCGCTCCAAGTCAACCCGCTCCAAGCCGTAAACAGCAAACGAATGTTGTTTCGTGTGCGGCGCCGGAGCTTCTGCGCCGACTGATTTGTAGTCTCGCGTAAAGCCTGAGAATCCGAAGGTGCCGGAAAGATTACCGCGCCGTTGGTGAGTGAAGTTTGCGCGATAGTTGAGATTTTTATTCGTCGCGAGCGAATCAAGTTCGGTGGCGTTTTCGTCCGTTTCAAACTCGAACTCGCGATTAATGTAATCGTTATAGCTCAGAGCAAAGTCGCCGCCTTCGATGAAGCTGCCGAGATCGTGCAAACCGGCTTTGACTTCGTAACTGTGGCGTCGCATCTTCAAATACTCGAGATCGATTGTGCCCGGCTCGACGGGAATGCCGTAGCGCCGGCGATCGAAGGCGTAGTTAAAAGAAAGCCAGCCTTGGCGTGGGAACCAACCCAAGCCGCCGCTCACGTTGCCGCTTCGAGAATACGAATTTGGCACCACGCCAAGAGGAGTTCGATAGTCGCTGGCTTTTTGCGCGCCGCCATTTCCAAAAAACAGGAAGTTCCCGACTCCGTATTTGAATCCACCACTGCCGCCTGCTTGCCAGTTGTTTGTACCTCCCAGCATGGTGAGGTAACCCGACAGTCCTCTTTGATAGACATCGTTTGTGGAAATACCGTTGACAACGCCGCCGATGGCGTTGCTGCCGTAGAGCAAAGTTGCCGGACCTTTTACGATCTCGATGCGGTCGAGCGCGAGCACGTCAAGTGGTTCGACTTCGTCGCCCGACTGGGAAGCAATGCCCCCAACACGCAAACCATCTTTCAGAACCAGTACGCGCTCGCCGTCGAAACCGCGGATAACTGGACGTCCAGAACCCGGCCCGAAACTGCGCTTGGCCACGCCCGGCTGATATTCCAGCGCGTCGCCGATGGAAACTGGATTTCTTTGCGCCAACTCTATAGCTCCAACTGAGGTAACCGCCTGATAAGAGGAATCAACTCCTTCGACAGAACCTGAAGCGGTCACTGTTACGTGCTCTGTGACTGCAGCCAGAGTCAGTTCAAAATCAACAGTCTGGTTTTCGCCGGAGGCTACAACATTCTTCACCATATCCGGAACGCGATCGAGGTGGACAATGATCTGATATTTGCTGGCGGGAATGTTTTTGAATTCAAAGGCGCCGTCTTGATCGGTCAAAACCGATCTCTTGAGTTCCGCGATGGTCAACACAGCATTTCGCGCCTTCACGCCTGCAGGCTGGAGCGTAACGGTTCCGCGAATGCTTCCGGACGCAGCTTGCCTTTGACCAAACATAGGTTGCGCTTCGCCATTCTCAATCGCTCTTGCTGATGATATCCCCGGCCTTTCAAGTCGGGTCGCAGAATCCTGTGCTTGAGCCAGGGAGAACGTAACAAAAAGGAGCAGAATGGCAGGTGCTTGCCTGGCAAGCAGATTACGAACACGAAACATGATTTGCAGTAACTCCAAGCTCTTGAGGTGATAGCGACCGTAGGACGGTATTGAAAACGGTTTTCATTTTCAACTATTTCCACAAAGCCTGTCAAGTTTTTCGCGCTGAAGGTAGTGCTTAATTTGAAATCCTCTGTGCCTCCTCTGTGTTCTCCGTGACTCCGTGGTGTGTACTTTGCACAATTAGAATCCACCGCGGAGACACGGAGAACACAGAGGGAGCACAGAGAGGTTTACGCGCCGGCGTCGGGCGTTACGCTAAACAAAAGCCTGTAAGCTATAATCCGATGCCCTGAACAACAAAGTTTTCAGTGGCAATTTTAGAAACAGGACGGGATACAAGGTCGTAACATGCAACCTGAGAAACTAGCTCACTTCAAACAGATACTTCTCTCTGAACTCCAGGGGCACGCCGATCATGTTAGCGCTGATCAGGCGGCTGCCATCGAGCTCTCAGACGACGGCGTTAAAGATACCGTCGACATGTCTCTGATGGATGTGAATAAGGAGTTGGCCTTGCGTTCGGGTGAACGCGAATCTCAGATGATTGCAGACATTGATCAGGCGCTGCTGCGAATCGAGGAAGGTTCGTACGGCACTTGCGCCCGCTGCGGAAAACTTATCGATGAGCGCCGCCTGGAAGCTTTACCCACCGCCCGCTACGACGCTGCTTGCCAGGCGATCATTGAAAACGCCAACGGCGAGAATGAACACGCTACGCTGTAACAGTCCAAAGTCCAGCGTCCAAAGTCAAAACCGCGAGCCTCAGCAACACATCGCTCGCCTTGATCGTGACCTTGATTTGGTCGCCGGCCTTGACCCTCGCGCCCTTGGGCGGTATCGAGGTGACCTTGATGAGCTTCGGCGGATCCTTGTCGTCGTCATTGAACTTGTCGTAGCTCACCAGCACCCCATCCACGACGCCATTCACCACATCGACCTTGAACTGAAGTGGCTGCCCACTTTTCCCGAATGAGGTTGGGTCCAGTAGCCAACACAATTACATTCAGTGTGTCGGGCATGGCCTATAAAGACCGGTTCGAGTTGTGAAGAAAAAGAAAAGCACGTGGCCGTTCATCTTCTAGATTTGCTATCTTCAATGGTCCACTAGCGGGCAACAGCGTTCCGGCGTTTACCACCGACAATGATCTGGGGAGCGGCGGCCTTTTCTACAATGCGAAAGCTAAGCCGCGCGAAGGCCGCCTGATAGTAGGCGTCTTTGAGAGCGACGACTGCGTGATCCTGCTACCACGCGGCAAAACTTATGTGATTAAGGATTGCCTGGGGGATTGAGAGCGTTAACGCGCCCGGCGCGCCGTTGAAAAGGTCGAGACCAACTGAGATGCAGAAGCGATGCATGCCAAACAGAGCATTCGTGTTCCTTATAATGGTTGCGTTTTTCATGTCTTCATTGTCTCCCAATATTAGAGCTAATGAAGATAACATCACGCTTACGAGTGAGGATAGAAGTGAAATCGTGAGAGACGTCTTGAACCGAGAGATTACTCGCCGCAGAGAGGAAGAATCCAAATACGGGACCTTAAAGAAGGGTGAGTTTCAGATAATTCTTTCCACCCTGAATATCGAGCCCGAGCTTGTTCCAAAGCTGGCTGACGTCAAGTTTATATTGATGAAGCGCAGTGAAATTGAAGCGAGGATGAAGCGTGAGGGTCGAGCGCAATACTTAGCTTTCAGCGAATTTAGGGCTGAAGGGTCAAAAGTGATAGTTACCTTGCTCGCTAACAATTGGTCACGCCGAGCGCGTGCTTTTGTCAGTAGCCAGAGTTTTAGTTACGAATATAGGCAAACGAAAGGGAAATGGGCCGGTAAGCTCATCAAGAGTGGAATGCTGATCTCATGAATGTGAGCGTCTAACAGCAAGCTGGCCAGTTCTTGCCCGCAAGCCGCTAAGCCTTCGGATGCGCCTTGTCGTAGACCTCGATCAGCTTTTCCATTGAGACGTGCGTGTAGATTTGCGTGGTTGAGAGGCGCGCGTGGCCGAGCAGTTCCTGAATGTCGCGCAGGTCGGCGCCGCTGTCGAGCAGGTGTGTGGCAAACGAATGGCGCAGCGCGTGCGGACTGATGTCATACCTTCCCGCACAAATGTGGATGTATTTTTCCACCATCCGGCCCACTGAGCGCGTGGTTATTCGCGTTCCCTGGTAGTTGAGAAACAGCGCCTCCGGTTCTCGTTCGGAAACAGGCGCGGCGTCCAAAAAACCTTCCCGCACATCCAGGTACACTTTCAAAGCGTCCAGCGCCGGCTCGCCAAAAGGAACGATGCGTTCCTTCCGACGCTTTCCTGTCACCCGAATCAAACGGTTCTTGAAATCGATGTGACCAAGATTTAGTTTGGTCAACTCCGCGACGCGCACGCCTGTCGCATACATCAGCTCCAACATGGCACGATCGCGTTTGCCCAAATCCGTTTCCAGATTGGGAGTCTCCACAAACTTTATTGCTTCCTCGACCGAGAGATGTTTGGGAAGTTTCTTTTCGAGCCGGGGCGTTGACACGAGCTTGGCGGGATTCATCTCCAGCATTCCCTCGCGCACCAGGAACTGAAAAAACGTGCGCAAGGCTGCGAGCTTACGCGCGATGGAAGCTTTCTGTTTCTGCGCCGCATGCAGCGTCGCCAACCATTCGCGGATAGTGATGTGATCTATCGCGGCGAGTGCGGGTTCAGTTCTCTTCCCTGTTTTGGAATGGGCCGGTGCCAGGTAATCGTAGAACTGCTGCAGGTCGCTCTGGTAATTGCGCAGGGTGTGTTCGCTGAGGTTGCGTTCGTAGCGCAGGTGCTCGAGAAACTGGGTTAACAGTTGCTCCATAGAATTCCAGATCTCAGATTTCAGATCTCAAATTTGAAGTTTGAGATTTCAGACTCACTAATTTGCCGCAACGTTAGCCGCTCGCGGAGCATAATATCCTCGACGCGCACGTATGCGCA
>JBDUAQ010000138.1:0-9088 GCA_040004575.1 bacterium | reverse complement strand
CGGGCTGTGCAATACTTCAAGCGACACTAGCTGGATGCTAGTAGTTCAGAGTTCAAGCTTTAGCTTGCTTTTTTCGTCAACCAGCAACCTGAAGGTTGAACTCAGAACTTCTTGAGCATGGAGAACCTTTATGGGTGAAAGAGATTCGGACAACTCGCCGCGTTTCGATCGGAGACCGTGGGGAACCTTCACAGTACTCGATGAGGCCGACGGTTTTAAGGTCAAGCGAATTGAAGTATTGCCCGGCAAACGATTGAGTTATCAGAAGCATGCGCAGCGGGCGGAACACTGGGTGGTAGTGCGGGGCACTGCCAAGGTCACGCTCGACGATCGCGACATTATCGTCAAGGCAGGCGAGGCAATCGACATTGCGATTGGCGCGGCGCATCGCGTGGAGAACCCCGGGAGCGAGACGCTCGTCTTTATCGAGGTGCAGCGCGGCAGCTATCTCGGTGAGGATGATATCGTGCGTTTGCAGGATGATTTCGGGCGCGCGCCGGAAAAGTGATTAGTGACTCTCATTCACACCTGGCTTCAGCCAGGTGCTCCTGGGGCACCAAAACCGGAAACCGTTTAAACAGTTTCCCTGTCCTTCCGCTTCTACCACCTGGCTGAAGCCAGGTGTGAATGAGAAGAAGTCTAGACTAATGAGCATCTACCTTCCCCCGAATCTTTCCGATCTGACAATCCGTCCGGCAAACAACGACGATTGCAAACGCGTGTCCAAATTAGTGTTTGGCGTCCTCGCTGAATTTGGTCTAGAGGGCGATCCGGATACGACCGACGCAGATCTAAAAGACATCGAAGCAAACTACCAGCAACGAGGCGGCCTGTTTGAAGTCATCGAAGACGCGCAGGCAAATCTGCTCGGCAGCTTTGGACTCTATCCCGTCAACAAAACAACTTGCGAACTTCGTAAAATGTATTTCATTCCGAGTGCGCGCGGCTCTGGCCTGGGCAGGTACGTGCTTGAGCGGGCAATTGCAAGAGCCAAAGAACTGGGCTTCCAACAAA
This sequence comes from bacterium, assembly GCA_040004575.1. Taxonomy (GTDB): domain Bacteria; phylum Acidobacteriota; class Blastocatellia; order Pyrinomonadales; family Pyrinomonadaceae; genus PSRF01. The sequence continues at coordinate 8,074 of JBDUAQ010000138.1, read as the reverse complement.
TCGTGCTCGAGACCTCAAGCAAACTCATCGCCGCCAATCATCTCTATGCGAAGTTTGGTTTCGAGCCGGAGGCTTCCGATCATCATCTGGCAGCGCGGGCTGACCAATACTACAAGTTAGATCTGTGAACTTGCCGTTCGGTTTTGCCGTTAATAAAAACTTTCCGGAGAGTTTCTGCGTTAGAATCCAAACGACGCAGGCACCGCTTTGGATTAGGTCTTAGATCTTGTCCGTTTCGAGCGCAATCCAAAGCGCCGTCGCCGCTTCGCTCGGCCGGCGCACTCCAAATCGGGAGTCCAACAACAATGGAGAATGCGACTGTTATCGCCCCTGCCGACCCGCAAGGCTTGTGGAGCGCCGTCCGCGAATCATTGCGCGGCAGCCATCGGGATTACACCACCGGCCCAATTGGGCGAGCAATAATCCTGCTTGCCATACCCATGGTGCTCGAGATGTGTATGGAGAGCATCTTCGCGGTCGTCGACATCAAGTGGGTTTCTTATCTAGGTCCGGACGCGATGGCCACAGTCGGGTTAACCGAGTCATTGATGACTTTGGTTTACACGCTGGCGATTGGGCTGAGTATTGGTGCGATGGCCACCATCTCCCGGCGAATTGGCGAAAAAAATCCCGAGGGCGCGGCGCGAGCAGCGGTACAAGCGATCGCGCTGGCATTGATAATTTCGGGCATCATCGCGCTTGTCGGCGCTCCGCTTGCCCCAAAATTGTTGGGGTTGATGGGGGCATCGCCTTCGGTAATCGCTAAAGGCTCCGGCTTTACACGGGTCATGCTCGCCTGCAACGCGTCAGTCGTTTTGCTCTTCATGATCAACGCGATCTTTCGCGGAGCGGGCGACGCGGCAATCGCGATGCGCGTGTTGTGGTTCGCAAATGCCATCAACATCCTGCTCGGTCCGTGCCTGATCTTTGGTTTGGGGCCGTTTCCCAAACTAGGAATCGTTGGTGCGGCAATCGCGACTAGTATCGGGCGCGGCTCGGGCGCGCTTTATGCTTTTAGCCGGCTGGTTCGTTCCGGGGGGCGCTTTGATATCAAGCGCCATCATTTTCGACTCGAGCCGGCGATCATGGCGCGCCTGGTGCGACTGTCAGCCACCGGCACCTTCCAGGTATTTATTGGCATGGCTAGCTGGATTGGGCTGGTACGAACAATCTCAAGTTTTGGTACTGATGCTATGGCCGGTTACATCGTCGGCATTCGCGTAATCCTTTTCGCGTTGTTGCCCTCATGGGGCATGTCAAACGCCGCGGCAACGATGGTGGGCCAGGCACTGGGTGCCGGGAAACCGGAGCGCGCCGAACGTGCTGTGTGGAAGGCAGGTTTTTACAACATGATCTTCCTCGGTTCCATAGGCCTAATCTTCGTTCTTTTCGCGAGACAGATCATCGGACTCTTCACGCACGATCCAAATGTAGTGCCTTACGGCGTGGATTGTCTTCGCATCGTCGCTTACGGTTTTCTCTTCTACGCTTACGGCATGGTATTGACTCAATCGTTCAACGGCGCGGGCGATACCTGGACACCGACGATCATCAACTTGTTCGTGTTCTGGTTGTGGGAACTTCCGCTCGCCTGGGTGCTCGCGAAAGTTTTGGGTCTGGGACCGCGCGGCGTTTTCCTGGCGATCATGATTGCGTTTTCAACCCTGGCAATCGTTAGTGCGCTGGTCTTTCGCCGCGGAAAATGGAAGGGACAGGTGGTGTGAGACTGACTGCCAAGGCGCCAAGATCACCAACAGAATTAACGAAGGACCAAGGCGCGTCATACAGTGAAACCTGTTAATGTCTCCTGTCTTTCCTTTGCGCCCTGGTGTCTTGGCGGTTAAGTTTGTCCGGCTTTGTATGAAACCGACGATCATGAAATTTGGCGGCACGTCTGTTGAAGGCGCATCCGCTTTCAAGAATGCCGCCGGCATCGTGTTCGACCGACAGGAACTGCGGCCGGTCGTAGTAGTTTCAGCTATGGCCGGCTTTACCGACGCCTTAATCGGCAGCGTGCAACAAGCGTTAACCGTTGGTGCTGAATCGGGCGCGGCTTCATTGGAGAAGCATTTCGATCGTCACCGGCGCGTAATTGAAGCACTGCTGACAAGTGAAGCGGCACGGATGCGTCAGTTGCTTGACCAAAGCAGGGTTGAGATTAGCGGGCTGCTGAACGCGACGGCCGCCGAGGTGGGAGCCGCCAAGGCAGATGAACTTCGCAAACGACGCAAGTTTTTCGCGGACGCAGTAGTTTCTTACGGTGAACGGCTATCGGCGGCGTTGCTCGCCGCGGTGCTCATGGAGAACCACGTCATGAGCCGCGAAGTTGATGCGCGCCGCTGCGTTATTACCGACGACGACTACGGTTGCGCGACGCCGCTGATGGCTGAAACCTTTGGCAACACGCGCAAAGAATTAGAGCCTTTGATTGAATCGTCATGTGTTCCTGTGCTTGGCGGATTCATCGGATCGACGTTGACCGGAGAGACAAGCACTTTGGGCCGCGGAGGTTCAGACTACACCGCCGCGCTCATTGGCGCCGCCCTTGACGCAAAGGAGATTCAAATCTGGACCGACGTGCCGGGCGTGCTGACGGCAGATCCGCGACTGGTCGCGCAGGCTCGCACAGTTCCTCATCTTTCTTTCGAGGAAGCGGCGGAACTCGCTTATTTCGGGGCCAAGGTACTGCATCCGAAAACGCTCCATCCCGCGATTGAACGCGACATCCCCGTGCGCATCTGCAACTCGCGCGCACAGGAAAGCGGCAGCACGCTGGTGGTTGGCCAGACAAAGAAATCGCCGCAGACAGTCAAAGCCATTGCGCATAAGACGGGAGTCACAACGGTCCAGGTTACTTCGACGCGAATGCTCGGCGCTTACGGATTTCTCCGCGCTCTCTTCGAAGTCTTTGACAAATACAAAACTGCCGTGGATGTTGTGACTACATCTGAAGTCAGCGTCTCGTTATCGCTTGACGACACGACGTCGCTCGCGGAGATCGTGGCGGAGTTGGAAAAACTCGGGTCCGTAACGATTGAAGAAAAGCGCGCGATTCTTTGTGTCGTGGGTGAAGGCTTGCGCTCGACGCCGGGCATAGCCGCGCGCATTTTCTCGACGATCAGCGACATAAATGTTTCGCTGATCTCACAAGGCGCTTCGCGAATCAATCTCACTTTTGCGGTCGAAGAGGAGCGTGTTCGCGAAACGGTGGCTCGGCTGCATAAAGAATTCTTTGAAGGCTCAGAAAGCGAAGATGCGCTGCGGGAACGGAAGGACCTAAGCGCCGAAGTTTCGGCGTAGGACTTGTGTAACGCAAACTGTTAGTTTTGCGATCTAACGCTAGCGGCACCGCGCAAACTAACAGTTTGCGTTACAGTGAATATCAATGAACGTTAACGGGCTAACACGCCAACTGATCGATATCCCTTCCGTGACCGGCGATGAGAAGCTGGTCGGAATGTTTCTGCAGTCTAGCTTGGAGGGGTTAGGTTATTTCGTCCAGATGCAGCAGGTCGCCGCTGATCGCTTCAATGTCTTTGCCACGACCAACGCCGCGCCGCGTGTCGTGCTCTCAACGCACACGGACACCGTGCCGCCATTCATTGAATCAAGCGAGGATGACGAGAGGATCTACGGCCGCGGCGCCTGCGATGCCAAAGGAATTATCGCCGCTCAGATCTTCGCCGCTGAGCGTCTGCGTGGCGAAGGTATCGAGGAAATAGGATTGCTGTTTACGGTTGATGAAGAGCAGGGAAGCGCGGGCGCGCAGGTCGCGAATTTGGACAAACCCGCTGGGGTCACCAGGTATCTGATCAATGGCGAGCCAACCGACAACAAGTTGGCGACCGCGACGAAGGGCTCAATCAGATTGACTCTCAAGACGACTGGGCGACCGGCGCATTCGGCTTATCCGGAGCAGGGCGAGTCCGCGATCGAAAAGCTTTTGGACGTGCTCGATGCTGTTCGCAAATGTGAGTGGCCACGCGATAAAGTGTTGGGCGAAACAACCTGCAACATCGGTGTAGTTGGCGGCGGCACGCGCCCCAACGTTGTTCCGGCGGAAGCCTACGCTGAGTTGCAACTCCGTCTGGTGAGTAATGTTGCACAAGTAAAAAAGATTCTTGAAGCCGCGATTGCGGGACGTGCGGAGGTTCAATATTTGTCTGAGCACGAACCTGTATATCTGGAAACGATCCCCGGGATCGAGCAATGCGTGGTTCGTTTCACCACCGACATTCCTTATCTATCAAACTGGGGCAAGCCGTTGTTGCTCGGTCCCGGATCGATTCTGAACGCGCACACTGAACACGAGTTCGTTGAAAAGCGGGAACTCGCGCGTGCCATAGACATCTATGCGCAGTTGGTGCGCGCGCTGCTGGCCAGAGAGGCTGAGGCGCGCGAGGTAGGCGGAGGAGTGTCGCAATGAAGCTGGCCTTGATTGGTTGCGGCGCCATGGGCAGGCTCGTAGAAACTCTGGCAGTTGCTGCGGGGGACGAGGTTGGATCTAAAGTAACGTCGACAGATGCTTCAAAGGACGCTGCTCAAGTTGCGACTGCACTGCGTGGCCACGATGTCGCGATAGACTTCTCGGTCGCTTCCGCGGTGCTCAGAAACATTGAGGCGTGCGCGCGCGCGGGTGTGCCACTGGTTGAAGGAACCACGGGTTGGGTGGGAAACGAGGCGGAAGCCCGGCGGCTGATTGAAGCACACCAGGGCGCGCTCGTGTACGGCGCAAATTTTTCGATCGGTGTAAATGTCTTTTACCGAATTGTGTCGCAGGCTGCCAGGCTGATGGCGGGCCTCGATCAGTACCAGGCGTTCATGGAAGAGGAACACCACGCGCGCAAGCGTGACGCTCCTTCAGGAACGGCTTTGAAGCTGAAAGACTTGATGTCTGAACATATCAAAACGGAAATTCCCATCGCCTCGGTGCGGGCTGGTTACATTCCCGGCACGCATCGCGTCGGCTTCGACTCGAACGCGGATCAGATCACGCTGACGCACATGGCGCGTTCACGCGAAGGCTTTGCTGCCGGCGCGCTGCTGGCTGCGCGCTGGATTGTGGGGCGAAAAGGGGTGTGTGAGTTTTCGGACGTTATGAATGAAGTATTGGAAAAGTGATGAGTCATGAGTGATGAGTGATGAGTCGAAGTGAACGCGAGAGTTCTCTTTTACTCAGTACTCATCACTCAGTACTCATCACTTATTTAAGGAGGTACTGCAATGACGATGAAGATTGATTGGATGCGCGGTTGCGCGACGGCGCTGGTAACTCCGTTCAAAGCTGACGGTGCGATTGACGAAGATCGTCTCCGCGCGCTCGTCGAACGGCAGATCAAGGGCGGTGTCCGTTTGCTGGTCCCCTGCGGCACTACCGGCGAGAGCGCCACGATGACTGAAGCCGAAGACCAACGCGTGATCGCCATCACGGTCGAAGTTGCGCGCGGTCGCGCCCGGGTGATCGCGGGCACAGGCAGCAACTCGACGGCAGCGGCGATTGAATACTCCCAACGCGCGCGCGAGCTGGGCGCCGACGCTATGCTGCAAGTCGCCCCCTGGTACAACAAGCCGACGCAGGAAGGTTTGTATGCACACTTCCGCGCCATCGCTGAAGCGATTCCCGACACGCCCGTAATGCTCTACAACGTTCCCGGTCGCACTTCGTCGAACATTGCGGCGCAGACCGTCCTGCGTCTGGCGCGGGATTGCGAGAACATCGTGGCTGTCAAAGAGGCGTCAGGAAGCCTGACGCAGATAATGGAGATCCTGCGCGAGCGGCCCGAGAACTTTTGCGTGCTGTCGGGTGACGATGCGGTCACACTCCCTTTGATCGTTTTGGGCGCGGAAGGAATTGTTTCCGTGGCGTCGAACGAAATTCCTGATCTGATGTCGCGCATGACTGAACTGGCGCTCGCTGGAAACTGGGCGGAGGCGCGGGCGCTGCACTACCGCCTGTTGCCGCTGATGGAGATTAACTTCATTGAGTCAAGCCCTGGACCGGTGAAGGCAGCGATGGCAATGATGGGGCTATTGGAAGAAAATTTCCGTCTGCCGCTGGTGCCGATTCAGGAAAAAAGCCGCACACGTATTCGCGAAGTGATCACCGAACTTGGCCTGCTGGAGACTGTGCATGCCACTGCGTGAAGAGATCGAGCGACTAGCAGCGCGCGACACCGGCGATTACTTGGACGAAGAGTTCGCGTTGTTCGCTGAGTTCAAAGCGACGCTCAATCGCGGCGAAATTCGCGCCGCCGAGCGCAACGCTGACGGCAAGTGGCAAACAAATGCCTGGGTCAAGCGCGGCATCCTGCTCGGCTTTCGCATGGGGGCGATCATTGAAATGACCCCGCCTGGCGCGAGCCTGCAATTCCTCGACAAGAACACTTATCCAATCAGAAAGTTTTCGACCGCAGATCGCGTGCGCATTGTTCCCGGCGGTTCGAGCATACGCGACGGCGCCTATATTGCGCCCGGCGTAGTCTGCATGCCGCCGATGTATGTGAACGTCGGCGCCTACGTAGACGAAGGCACAATGATCGACAGCCACGCGCTCGTTGGCTCGTGTGCGCAAATCGGGAAGCGCGTTCACCTGTCGGCCGCGGCGCAAATTGGTGGCGTGCTCGAACCAGTCGGCGCAGTGCCGGTAGTTATCGAAGACGACGTGTTGGTGGGCGGTGGTTGCGGAGTTTACGAAGGAACAATTGTGCGCGAACGCGCAGTGTTGGCAGCGGGGACGATCCTTACTGGCTCAACGCCGGTTTACGATTTGGCGCGCGAAAAAATCTATCAGCGCACGCCTGAGGCGCCTTTGGAGATTCCGGCGGGCGCGGTAGTCGTGCCGGGTTCGCGGAATGTGCGCGGTGAAGCAGGAAAAGCCTGGGGACTCTCACTCTACGCGCCCGTGATCGTTAAGTATCGCGATGAGAAAACTGAACGCGCGGTGCAACTGGAAGACTATCTGCGGTGACTCAAAAGTGCATGGTTTCGCGGCTCTGCCGTTTGATGTGCGGTGGAGGCTATGCCCCAGCGAACATTCAGTCAAAATCAAAGGGGCTGCGCCCCGGAATTGAGGCATAGTCCCGAAAGCAGACGAGAGCCGGCTCCGGAAGGTAACAGACCTTCCGCACATCGGGCGGCATAGCCAAAGATTTCACGCCACGACGAGTTCGGGAGAACCGCTTCATTGAAACAATTCCAACCACCAGCATTTCTGCGCGGCATCGAACGGAGCCCGATTCGTCAGATCACGGATCGCGCTAAGCCGGGCGACATCAGTTTCGGCCTGGGCGAACCGGATCTACCAACCCCCGATGTGATCCGGAGAGAAGCCGTGCGCGTCATTCAGGAAGAGCAGAACGGTTACACGCTACAAGCAGGACTACCAGCGCTACGTGAACTGGTCGCGCATGACTATCCCCATCTGAAGCTCTCGACCGATCAAGTGATCATCACCGCGGGCTCGCAGGAAGCGATGTATCTTGCGTTGTTGACGCTGGTCGAAGCGGGTGATGAAGTTTTGATTCCCAATCCCGGCTTTGTTGCCTATCCAACGATTACGCGGATGGCAGGTGGACGGCCAATATTCTACCGACTCCCAGCCGGCCAGGATTTCAGTTTTGATTTGGATGATTTCAAACTTCATCTCAGCGCGAAGACGAAAGTCGTCGTCTGCACCAGTCCATCAAACCCGACCGGTCGCACGTTAACAAACCAGGAGTTGCGCGCCATGGCCCAAGCCGTCGAAGAGAGCGGCTCCAATGCGTTTATCATCAGCGACGAAATCTATCGCGACCTTTACTACAACGGAGAACGGCCCGGTTCAATCTCGGAGTTTTATCCGCGCACGATTGTGATCAGTGGCCTTTCGAAGTCGATGAGCATGACTGGCTGGCGTCTTGGTTGGATACTCGGCGATGAAGCAGTGATTCGTGCCGCTCATCTGTTGCATGGCTACGTCACAACCTGCGCCGCGACAATCTCGCAGAAGGCAGCGCTGGCCGCGTGGAGTGCAGAGGCAACAGAAGCGCGCGAGCATCATCGCCGCACGTTCGAGACACGGCGCAATCACTTGCTG
>JBDUAQ010000015.1:0-29162 GCA_040004575.1 bacterium | reverse complement strand
GCGAGTCGTCCTGATCGTAGATGGTGAACGTGCGCGTGTATTTGTCGTTGAGCTTTTCGATGTCCTGACGAAGGATGCGCACGCAGAGACTGTGAAAGGTGGCGACCAGCGGCATGGCCGAGAGTTCCTGGTCATGCAACAGGCGCTGCTCGCGCTGGCGCATTTCCTGAGCGGCCTTGTTAGTAAATGTGACCGCGAGAATATTCCACGGCGCGACGCCTTTTTCGGCGATGAGGTAGGCGATGCGATGCGCAATCACGCGCGTCTTGCCTGAGCCCGCGCCGGCGAGGATTAGCAAAGGGCCTTCGGTGTGTTCGACGGCGATCCGTTGTTCTGTGTTTAGCGAAGAAAGAAAGTCGGTCATTTAGTAAGCAGTAAGCAGTAAGCAGTGAGCAGACGAATGGGAACGCCTGCCCACTCACAATAACGGTGGATATCCGGCACTATTCTCCAACCAAGCTCTTGCGAAGGCCGTAAGTCAGCGCCAGACATTAATCCACTTGGCTTTCAGCGTCATTCAGTTTGCTTACATCAAGGTAGCCGACGCGATGTGCGATTTCAAGTTGCGTGCTGATCTCGTTTAACGAGCCAATCGCCACTGACAAGTAATTTCGAAATTGTGTGACTGAGCGTCCAGCGGCGCCTTCGCTTATGTTCGATGGAACTGAAACTGAAGCTCTGCGAATTTGGGAAGTGAGTCCATAAATCTCATCTCTTGGAAAGCCTTTGGTCAACTCATAAATCTTTACGACTAAATCCATACTCTTCCGCCATGCGAGTAAACGCTTGTGTGGTTTATCCATGATTTTGCCCTTTCAAAGTGATAAGGAGATTTAGCGGCGGTGTCTAGCGGTTTTGCGATTGGTGTTCGAAAGGGTGGGGTTCATTTAAGCATAATAACCACCGTGACCCAAACTGCTCACTGCTCACCGCTTACTGCTCACCAGTTTGAGCGCAAGAATCGGATAGAACCGGCATAACAGACGCACTAATATCACGCTTAGTTGAGAACGAATTTAAGTTTGGGAGTGATACTATGAGCGCACTAATGAAAGAGCAGATGAATCTATTGCCGGACGATCACGAAGCACAATGGCAGGCGGTGCTGACAAAGGATGCGCGCTTAGATGGTCAGTTCGTTTTCGCCGTTAGCTCCACGGGTATCTATTGTCGCCCGTCTTGTCCTTCGCGCCGGCCGCATCGCGAGCGCGTTTCGTTTTTCCAACTCCCGGAACAGGCCGAGCAGGCCGGTTTTCGCGCGTGTCTTCGCTGCCATCCGCGCGACGCACGCACGCGCGATCCACAGATCCATATGGCGCAGGAAGTCTGCCGCATAATTGATGAAAATGACGGGGAACCAATCACGCTGGCAACCTTGAGTTCGCTTCTGCGCGTCAGTTCGTTTCATTTGCAGCGAACTTTCAAGAGCGTCATGGGAATCACACCCAAGGACTATGCAGAGACTTCGCGCGTGAATAGATTCAAGCAGGGCGTACGCAAGGGCGACGCAATCACAAACGCAATCTACGATGCTGGATTCGGTTCGAGTAGCCGTTTATACGAAAGCGCGTCAGCCCAACTTGGAATGACACCGGCGACGTACGGCAAAGGTGGACGCGGGGCGGTGATCAACTTTGCGATTGTTGAGACTCCTTTGGGTCGACTGTTGGTTGCCGCGACAAACAAGGGCGTGTGCTCGGTGAAGCTGGGCGATTCAGATGCGTCACTCAAAGCGGACTTGTTGCGAGAGTTTCCGGCCGCGAGAATTCAAGATGATGAAAAGCCGCTTCGGTCGTCGCTCAAAGCGATAGTCGAACACTTGAAAAACAAAAGCCCGCACATCGACCTGCCACTCGACATACGCACGACGGCTTTTCAGCGACAGGTGTGGGAGCAGTTGCGTGCGATTCCTTATGGTGAAACGCATTCGTATAGTGAGGTTGCGAAAGCTATTGGACAACAGAAAGCTGTGCGCGCAGTCGCGCGCGCGTGCGCCACGAATCCGGTTGCGCTCGTGATTCCGTGTCACCGCGTGATTCGCGAGGACAAGAGTTTGGGTGGTTATCGCTGGGGACTGGAGCGCAAGAAGAAACTGTTGGAACGCGAAGCGAAGTAGGACAGGCATTCCTGCCTGTCCATCTTAATAGAATTGAAATTTAGTGATGGCCGTTTGCGCGGTCCGGGGTTTCGCTTCGCTTCACCCCAGGCTTTATGCTGATCACCCGCTCCGCGGGTTTGTCAGAGTCTTTTTTTACTTTAGGATCGATGAACGATTTACTCGACGGTCACCGACTTCGCCAGGTTGCGCGGTTGATCGACATCGCAACCGCGGCGCACGGCGATGTGATAGGCCAAAAGCTGGAGCGGAACGATGGACAGTATCGGAGACAGCAGATCGCTTGATGGTGGGATGTTGATGACGTAGTCCGACATGGTGGACGACATTGTGTCGCCTTCAGTCAAAACAGAGATCACGATACCTTCGCGCGCTTTAACTTCCACAATGTTTGAATGCGTCTTCTCATAACGCAACTCGGACGAGCGATTTCCTTCCTCACGTGAATTGATGAACAACACCGGCAGACGTTCGTCGATCAAAGCATTGGGTCCGTGCTTCATTTCACCAGCCGGATAGCCTTCGGCGTGAATGTAGGAAATCTCCTTTAGTTTCAAAGCGCCTTCGAGAGCTACGGGAAAATTGATGCCGCGGCCGAGGTAAAGAAAGTCAGTTGAGCGAAAGAACTCTTTGGACAGTTCCTCGATGTCATCCGAATCGCTCAGCAGGTGTTCAAGTTTCACGGGCAACTCGGCGAGTTGCTGAGCGTGATGCTTTGCCTCGTCTGACGACAATGTCCCGCGCAAGTTTCCCAGATACAGGCCGAGCAAATAGAGTGCGACCATCTGCGAAGTGAAGGCCTTGGTGGAAGCCACGCCAATCTCCGGACCAGCGTGCGTGAGAATTGTGCCATCAGCTTCGCGCGTAATCATTGACCCGTTGACGTTACAGATCGCCAAAACTTTGGAACCGATTTCCTTGGCTTCTCTTAAGGCGGCGATTGTGTCCGCTGTTTCACCTGACTGCGTGATCACGAGCAGCAGCGTGTTGTCATCCATCACCGGATCGCGATACCGAAACTCCGACGCGTAGTCAACATCCACCTGAATGCGCGCGAGTTGCTCGATCATGTACTTGCCCGCCAGCCCGGCATGCCACGAAGTGCCGCAGGCAGCGATCTTGATCGAAGTAAAGCGCTTGAAGTCGGCTTCGGTGATGTTCTTCATCTCGTCAAGAAAAACGCGACCGGTGTCGAGCGAGATGCGGCCCTGCATTGTGTCGCGGACGGAACGCGGCTGCTCGTAAATTTCCTTGAGCATGAAATGCTTGAAGCCGCCCTTTTCCGCCATGATCGGATCCCAGGTGATGCGTTGAATGGCGGGTTGGACCGAATTTGCCTCAAAGTCGGTTACGCGCACCGCGTCCTTGTTGATGATGGCCATCTCACCGTCGCCAAGAAAGAAAACGTCGCGCGTGTGCTGCAGAATCGGCGGAATATCGGAAGCGACGAAAAACTCCCGGTCGCCCAGACCGATTACCACGGGCGGCCCCTGCCTGACGGCAATGATCATGTCCGGTTCATCCGCATTAATAATTGAGAGCGCGAAGATGCCCTTGAGGTCCAGCATCGCGCGCCGCACAGCCTGCTCGAAGTTGTGGTCCTGTTTCAGATACTCTTCGATCAGGTGGGCGATGATCTCGGTGTCGGTTTCAGTAACGAACCGGTGATCAGTCTTGCGCAGTTGTTCCTTGAGTTGCAGGTAATTCTCGATGATGCCGTTATGAACTACGACGATGCGTCCGGTGCAATCGCGGTGCGGGTGTGCGTTTTCTTCAGTGGGCCGGCCGTGAGTGGCCCAGCGTGTGTGGCCAATTCCGTAAGTTCCGTCGAGCGGACTGAGCCGGATAACTTCCTCGAGGTTGCGCAGTTTACCTTCGGCGCGACGTATCTCAAGATCGTGGCCTTCGTTGACCACAGCGATGCCGGCGGAGTCGTAACCGCGATATTCAAGCTTGCGCAGACCGTCAATGATCAGCGGCACGACCTGCTTGTTTCCAACGTAGCCAACAATTCCGCACATAAATTCTCCAAGTGATGAGTAATGAGTGATGAGTACTGAGTCCGGGTCCAACTTCTAGCCTGGACGTCTTTTTACTCATCACTCAGTACTCATCACTATTCTTGAGTTTCTTCTTCACGACTGCCGGAACACCGGCGACGAGTGTGTCAGGCGGCACATCCTCTGTGACGACTGAGCCGGCCGCAGTGACCGAGCCTTTGCCAACTCTTACCGGCGCCACCAACATTGTATCTGAACCGATTCTTACGCCGTCTTCGATAATCGTCGGATGCTTATCTTTGCCGTCGTAATTGCAAGTGACGGTGCCGGCGCCAATATTCACGGCCTCGCCGATCGTCGCGTCGCCAAGATATGTGAGATGCATTGCTTTTGAGCGACGGCCCAATCGGGATTTCTTAACCTCGACAAAATTGCCAACCACGGAACCGTCTTCAAGAATCGCATTCATGCGCAAGTGCGCAAAGGGACCGACAGCACAGTTTGACTCAATCTCCGAGTCGATAACCACCGAATGGTCTTTGACGACTACGTTGTTTCCCAGGCGGGAATTCGTGATGCGGGTTCCCGATCGAATCTCGCAACCTTCGCCAATTACGGATTTACCCTCTATTGAAACGCCGGGATATATGATGCAGTCGCGGCCGACCTCTGCCTCCGCGCTAACGTAGGCATTTGATGGATCGAGAAAAGTTACGCCGGCATCAACCATCAGTGTGCGGATGGTTCCTCGCCGCATGAGATTTTCAAACTCGGCCAGTTCGGCCCGCGTATTGATGCCGGAAACTTCACGCGTGTCCCCGTGAACATAAATGTTTACTTTCTCGCCGTCGGATAAAAGTATCTGCGGAACGTCAGTCAAATAATATTCGCCCTGTTTATTCGACGGCTCGACGCGTTTGAGCGCCGCAAACAGTTGGCGCGCGTTAAAGCAATAGATTCCGGAGTTGATCTCCCTGATTTGTCGTTCTTCGAGTGTGGCGTCCTTCTGCTCCACTATGCGAGCGAATTGTTCGTTTTCATCACGAATGATGCGGCCGTAGCCCGTCGGGTTTTCAAGCCGCACGCTCAAAATCGAGCACGCCGCGCCGGCGGCCCGGTGTTGGTCGACAAGGTTTTTCAGAGTCGCCGCGCGAATTAGAGGCACATCTCCGGAGAGAACGAGCACGAGAAAATCACTGCTTCCAAGCTGCGACTGCGCAGCCAGCACGGCGTCGCCAGTCCCGCGCTGCTCAGTTTGTGTGACGAAGGCGGCTGCATCGCCGACTTCAGTTTGAACTGCTCGTTCGACCTCGTTGGCTTGATGACCAACAACTACGTAGATCTTTTCCGGACTGAGCGCTTGCGCCGCCCGACAAACGTAAGTAATCAACGGCAGGCCGCCGAGTTCGTGCAACACCTTGGCCCAACCGGATTTCATCCTGGTTCCTAGACCGGCGGCGAGAATAAGTACTACAAGCGACTGATCGGTTTGGCGGGGCGGCAAAGGCTGGCCTTTCTCGATGATCTCCATGAGTTATGCGGGGACAGCACGTGTTGAGCAGGCTTGTTGTTTGCACATGAGCACTACGCGCGCCAGGAGCGTGGAGTCGTGTCTCACCTTTTCACCTGCTTCGAGCAGGTTGGTACGTATGACCACGGTCGGTTGGTCAAGTACACCCGCGATGAAATCAGGGGAGTCGTCATCGATTCCTATTTGACGTGCACCCTCCAGCTCATAACGCTGCTCCTGTTCTTTGCTTATTCGTCTATCGTTGACGATTACAAAATCGAAATGAATCTCCGGGGCGTAGCTCTTAACCGTCTCCAGATGTTGTCGCGCGGTGTAGTTGTCTGTCTCACCCGGCTGAGTCATTAAGTTGCAAATAAATATTTTTGTAGCCTGCGCTTCACCGATGGCGGCGGCAACTCGTGATACGAGCAGGTTAGGCAGGATGCTGGTGTAGAGAGAACCCGGCCCAACGGTTATGACATCTGCGGCCCGGATCGCTTTTAACGCCTGGGGAAGCGGCAGACACTGTTCAGGCTCCAAACGCAGCCGGCGAATTGGCGCGCGAGATGCGGAGATCTGTGTCTCGCCACGCACCACGCTCCCATCTTCAAGTTCGGCGGCCAGGCGCACATCACTAATGGTGGCTGGATAGATGTGGCCTTTGCTTGCCAAAACCTCCGACGAAAATCTAACCGCCTCAGTGAAGTCACCTGTCACCTCGGTGAGCGCCGCCAGGAAGAGGTTGCCGAAGCTGTGACCGCCTAGTTCACCCTTGCCGCGAAACCGATGTTGAAACAGGCGCGAAAGTAGATTTGAATCCTCTGAAAGCGCGATCATGCAGTTGCGAATGTCACCAGGCGGCAGCATTTGCAACTCGTCTCTCAAGCGCCCGGAACTTCCGCCGTCATCAGAGACGGTGACAATCGCAGATAGATTCGCAATCCACAGATCCTCCGAGGGAAGATCGACAAGGCACTTCAGTCCGGCAAGCAAGGTCGACAGGCCCGTGCCGCCGCCGAGTGCGACCAGGTTGAGTCCGCGATTTTCTTCAGACAAATGCGACAAACTTAAATCTCCATGGACATCGTGGCCGCCTGTGTCCGGCGCACGCGTTACGGCAGAATCATACCTAAAAGGTCGAGGCATTGAAATAGATGGGGGAAGAAAGAAGCAGGGCGCAAATTTCCTGAAGGAAAACTAAACGTGGTGTTCAAAAACAAGTCTGTCAAAATCCGGATCGTTACGGAGTGACGTCAAATCGTGATCGTGTTGGGCACGAACGCGGAGAGTTGGCTGTAGATCCAATGCGCGTTGAAGTGATTGCAGCGCCAGGTCAACTGAACCCAATCGGGCACGAGTTGCTGCCAGGCCGTAATGAATATGTGCCGCTTCGGGTTCGCGCTTCAGGGCCCGTTCAAACATTTCCTGCGCTGCTACATACTCGCCACGGTTCAACTCGATTACGCCACGATCATATAAAGAATCGGCATCGCGCGGGAGTATGCTCTCGGTGCGCAGACGCGCATCGGCAACCGCGAGGTAGGTGCGCGCGCGCGCTGCTACTTCCGAAACCTGGAAGTATTTGTCCAGGAGAGCACGAAACTGATTACGCGCTTCCCCGAAGCGGCCACGCGTGAATTCCTTGTGCGCTCGTTCGAAAGCTTTTAAAGCCGCCGACTCATCGACTGTCGGTTGTCGCGGTGGAGGATGAGTGGTAATCGCGGGTCGTTGTGCGCGTACAGCCGCAAGCTTCTGCGTCTTTTTGACGCTTGGGGCGAGAGGTTTTCTGTGCTTGGCTACTGCCGGTTTCTTCGGAACTGCTTTCCGGCCAATTACCTTCTTGATAGCCTTCTTAGGGACAGCTTTCTTAAGCGCGACTCTCTTTTTGACCGCAGTCTTTTTCGTCGCCTTGCTCTTTACAGAAACCTTAACCTTCCGGAAGGTAGTTTTTGGCTTCTGAGGTTTTCGCGCTGTGACCTTCTTCGCTACTGCTCTTCTGGCCTTTGGTCGCGCGATCTTTGGTGCTGGCGCGCGCCTCTTCGCCGCGGACTTCGGAGAAGAACGGCGAGGGACTGCACGCGACGTTGAACGTCTCAAACTCTTGGTGACTGCGCTCATTTCGAAGGTTATGATTGAAAGGACAAGTGGACCCAAGCGCTCCGGAAGTTGCGGTGGCAGAGTAACATAGCCTCTCTAGTAAATCAACGAAAAGAGCAATTACTCCACTAAAGACCGGCTTTGAGGTTGGAGAACGACCAGAAAGGCCAAACATAGGAAAACACTTGAAGCACATTGTTGGCTGTGTTACAGTGCCTTGCGGCCTTAGGGGAACAGGATCCCCGCCGCACCGGCAAAAAGAAGTTAACCGAAAAGCGCTTTGCCTTCAGCGGCTTGACTCGTAAAAGGCTCAGCATCTCGAGTCAGCGCCCGCCAATTGTCCTTGCCTCCCGAATATTCAAAAGAAAGCTGTACTAATGGCAGACACGCCTCTACTGCTCCGTGAGAAGCAGTATCACCAGATTAAGGCCATACTGGCCCGACTCCGCATGGACTCGGCCGCCAAAGTGGTCTTTTTAATCGATAAGGACGGTCAAGAAATAGCTTCCCACGGCGAAATAGGGAATCTCGACACCACCAGCCTAGCCTCTTTGGCAGCGGGCAACGTCGCCGCCACCGGTGGCATGGCGCAACTAATAGGTGAAAAAGAATTTCCCACACTCTCGCATGAAGGGGAGCGGGAGAGCATACATATTTCAGTCATCAAGCGACTGCTTCTTATCATTGTGTTTGACGAACGATCGAGCCTGGGTCTGGTGAAGCTGAGAAGTAAACAAGTTGCGCATCAATTGTCAGAGATGGTTGACGAAATCAGCAAGGAAGAGTTCAAGGACGAGGATTCAGAGTTTGGAAACATTACGGACGAAGACATCGACAGTCTTTTCCAATAAGTGACAAGAAGAGTAAGCGCCATATGACCTTCATCAACTACGCCTCCCGAGAAATCAACTGCAAGATTGTCTATTACGGCCCTGGTTTGTGCGGTAAGACGACGAACCTGCAGCATATTTTCGAATCGACCGCGCCGCAAGCGAGGGGAAAACTGATCAGCCTTGCGACGGAAACGGATCGGACCCTATTCTTCGACTTCATGCCGCTGGAACTGGGAACCGTACGCGGTTTCAAAACACGTTTTCATCTTTACACCGTTCCGGGCCAGGTTTTTTATGACGCCTCGCGCAAACTTATTTTGAAGGGTGTTGACGGTGTCGTGTTCGTCGCTGATTCACAGGAAGAACGAATGGATGCAAATGTGGAGTCTCTCTACAATCTCGAAGAGAACCTGCAAACGCAGGGTTACGATTTAATGAAGCTTCCGTACGTTCTCCAACTGAACAAGCGCGATCTCCCCAACATTATTCCCGCTGATGAACTTGCCGCAGAATTGCGTCGCAAAGAGGAACCCGTTGTCGAAGCTGTCGCCGCCACCGGAGCCGGAGTTTTTGATACGTTGAAGGCGGTGGCGAAGCAGGTGTTGACGGAATTGCGGAAGGGTTGAGTCGGCCGATCTCAGATTTCAGATCTCAAATTTCAAATCTCAAAATTTAAGACTCACAACTCACAACCCCAGCCGAACTAGTCCAGCGACTTCAGCATCAACAACCCGTCCCCGCCATTTGAGTAATACTTCGGCAACCGCTGCGTTACCGCATAGCCCAGGCTCTCATAAAGCTTTTGTGCGGCAATATTGAGCGACCGGACTTCCAGCCGTACAAGGCGCACATTGCGCTGTCTAAAGCCCTTTTCGACTTCTGCCATCAGACGTTTTGCCAGGCGTCGCCGGCGATGGTCGGGCGCCACGCCAACCGTTGTGATGTGTCCCGTGTGATCGGGTTCAACCAGGCCGATTACAAACCCAACCATCGAACCACCGGAAGTGGTTGCGCGATATGAAACGGCTTCCGGAGCGGTCAGCAGGTATTCAAAGGTTTCCCGGCTATAAGCCTCGCCATCGACGAAGCAGCGCTGATCGAGGCGCCAGCATTCGTCCAAAAGTGAAATTGTAAGGGGTCGAATATCGTAACGCTGCCCGGGTGTTGCGGCCACAGGTTGTTCTGCCTCGAGCGGAAGGTCCTCGGCCGAGGGCGACCACCAGCGTGAACGAATTTTCTTTAGTACAGCCATTGGAAACAAAACCCAACTACGCAGTCGGGGTTAGCGAATAGTCTAACATCATCGTTTTGCGGATCACTAGATCACGAGCATGCAATCGCCGTAACTATAAAACCGATAGCGTGCGCCAACTGCATGGCGGTATGCCTCGAGCGTGAAATCGCGTCCGGCAAAAGCGGAAACAAGCAGCAGCAAGGACGAACGCGGCAGGTGGAAGTTCGTCAACAGTGCGTCGGTAACACGAAACTTGTAGCCAGGCGTAATCGTGAGTTCGCTTTCTCCTGCTCTCGCTGCCACGAACCCTTCGGCGTTCGCCGCCGATTCCAGCGCCCGGGTGGTAGTTGTGCCGACAGCAATGACGCGCCCACCCTGCGTCCGGCTTTCGTTGATTGCAGCGGCCGCTTCTTCGCCAATTTGAAAAAACTCAGGAGCAACTCGGTGCTCCGCTACGTTGTCGACCCGCACCGGCTCAAATGTTCCATAGCCGACGTGCAAGGTGATTTCAACCATTCGAGCTTGTCGTGCTTGCAACGCGGAGATGACTTTGGGCGTGAAATGAAGTCCGGCAGTGGGCGCCGCGATGGCTCCTGTTTCTGTTGCGAATACGGTCTGGTAGCGTTCGCTGTCCGCCCAGGTCTCACCTTCAGGGCGCCGAATGTAATGTGGCAATGGTGTATGGCCCTGCTCATTCAATAGTGCTTCCAGCGGGCGACTTACTTCCTTGTCAGTTTCAAATCTTAGTCGCCGCATGCCTTTTGCTGAGCATTCGAGCATTTCGGCACTCAAGCCTGAATCGCCGAAACGCAGCCTGGCACCCATCTTCAATCTTTGTGCCGGTCGCACCAGAGCTTCCCAGATTCCTGTTTGGAGTTTGCGCACGAGCAACACTTCAACGCGACCGCCAGACGGTTCGCGGCGACCGATCAATCGCGCGGGAAACACCCGAGTGTTGTTAACAACCACGACGTCTCCCGCGCGCACGTATTCCGGAAGGAGTTCAAACCTGGAATCGTCGTGAGTTTGGGCTGCGCGATTCAGAATCAACATCCGCGAAGCGTCGCGATGTTGAAGAGGTTCCTGCGCGATCAGTTCTTCGGGCAGTTCATAGTCAAAATCCGAGAGATGCATGTTATGAAGCGAGAGGCAATTCGACAGGAGTTGGATAATGCGGGTGCTCGCGGTGAAATACAGCAGTAAGCTGGGCGCCAAACAAAAGAATCAAACTCGACACGTAGCTCCAGGTCAACACTGCAACCACAGCACCCACCGATCCGTAAATCTGATCGTAGTGGAAATAAGTGAGGGCCCAGGCAAACACATACTTCGCCGTCTCCCACAGCAGGCCGCCGATAATTGCGCCGGGCACTGTGTCGCGCACAGTTACTTCAGCCTTGGGCATGAAACGATAGACGACAACAAAAAGAGTGACCGTGATCAAGAAACTGGCGATCGCGAAAACGCCCTGCCAAAAGGCACTCCCGGCGGACAGCAGCAGTGGGAATTGCGCAACCTGGCGCGGAGATAGTCTGGCGGCCATTTCCCGAAAACGGAGAACTATTGAAGTCAGCAACACCGAAAACGCGAGCAGCACACCGACGATTCCGATCATGCCAATGGTCAACGCGCGGCCATGCCAAAACGTGCGCGCAGTCGTCTGCCAAATTCTGTTCAGCGCCCGCTCGATGACGGCGAAGACCCACGAGCCGGCCCAGAGAGTAACGATGAAACAGGTGATGATAGCGCCGGTGCTGACTGAAGACATTGAGCGGATTGTATCCCGCAGAAACTTGCCGGAGCCGGGATAGACTTCGACTGCGTGGCTTAGCAATTCGGTTGCAGCCGTAATCCGATTGCCCACCGTAAGCATGAGAAGTAGCGCAGGGAAAAGGGCCATCAGTCCGAAATAGCTCATCGCCGCTGCGGACGTAAAGAGATCATTCTCATGAAACTGATGCAGCGAGTGGCTGATGATTGAGCGCCAGGGACCAGCGTTGCGGACGCCGAAGGTGTGACGCGAAAATGACGAGAATCTCCGCATTAGTAGTTCAGAAATCTGACTTCAGACTGAAAGATTGATCACACGGTAGCAAATTCTTTACTGCGAATCGAACAGGCCTGGCTTGAGGGAATTGGCAGGGCTAATACCGTAATGTTCATAGGCGCGCCGCGTGGCCATCCGCCCGCGACGGGTGCGGTCGAGGAACCCGATTTGGATCAGATAAGGCTCGATGATTTCTTCGATTGAATCTTTTTCTTCATGGATCGATGCCGAGATTGTGCCGATCCCGACCGGGCCGCCGTCAAACTTCTCGATTATCGTCAACATGAACTTGCGATCCCTTTCGTCAAGCCCAAATTTGTCGACTTCCATGCGATTGAGAGCATCCTTCGCCACCTCCTTCGTGATGCGCCCGTCGTAGTCCACCTGCGCATAGTCGCGAACTCGCCGCAGCAGTCGATTAACAATACGGGGTGTGCCGCGTGAACGTTGCGCGATTTCGCGCGCGCCTTCCTCGTCTATTTCCACTTCGAGGATTTGAGCTGAGCGTTTGCAAATCACTTCCAAATCTTCGGGCGGGTAAAAGTCCAGATGAAAGGCGATCCCAAAACGATCCCGGAGCGGCGCCGTCAGCAGACCCGGACGAGTGGTAGCTCCAATTAAGGTAAACTTCTCAAGTCGTATTTTCTGCGAACGCGCAACTACACCCTGTCCGATCATGAGATCAAACTCGTAGTCCTCCATCGCCGGGTAAAGCTTTTCTTCAATGGCCGGATTGAGACGATGGATCTCGTCGATGAAGAGCACGTCGCCCTTTTCCAGGTTAGTCAGTTGCCCCACGAGGTCGCCAGGTATTTCAATCGAAGGCCCAGCGGTTGAATGCAACACCGCTCCCATTTCATGCGCGATGATGTTGGCGAGCGTGGTTTTTCCAAGTCCCGGTGGACCGGTTAGCAGCACGTGGTCGAGGGCTTCCTTCCGATTCAACGCAGCCTTCATATAGACGCGCAGGTTTTCCTTCACCTGCCGCTGGCCGATATAGTCCGCGAGCTTCGTCGGACGAACAGTCAATTCAAACTGTTGTTCATCGGTGCTCAGCGATGTGTCGCGCGCCAATCCTTCGGTAGACATAATTTTCGTAATGCAACCCTAGACCTTAGCCAGCTTGCGCAAACTCCGCCGCAAGATCAACTCCACCGAAATATCCCCACCTTCATCAAAGGCCGCAGTAACAGCTTTCTCGGCGGCGGTCCGTTGGTAACCAAGATTCAAGAGTGCGTAGAGCACATCGGAACGCAGCGAATCTTCAGTGGCAACCAGCGCACCCGTTGCAGCCGCAGCGCCCAATTCTTCTTCAAGCTCGGCAGATGAGAGCGATGCAACTTTATCACGTAATTCCATCACCAGTCGCTCGGCAGTTTTTCTACCCACACCGGGAATCAGCGTCATTCGCGCGAGATTGTTGGTTCTGATAGCTGCGATCATCTCTTCCGCGGTCATTCCGGAGAGGAGGGTTATTCCCAGTTTCGGCCCAATGCCGCTCACCGAAATCAGTTGCATGAACAGGTCCCGCTCACGCTTGGTCTTAAAACCGTAAAGCTGAAGGACATCCTCACGCACATGAGTATAGATGCGCAGCTTTACTGTTGAGCCTTCATCAGCAAGATCGTAAAACGTCGAGATGGGAATGGTAACTTCGTAGCCAACCCCGCCGACATCCACAATCACCGTATTGGGTTCTTTGTAAAGAAGCGTGCCGGACAAGTGTGCAATCATTGGCGCAGGTTTTGAAGGACAGGGGTTGAAACGGCGCGATTGTAGTTGATGGCTACTATGTTCGGCAACGTACGTGTTAGTTTCGTACTGGTGCAGTTGAGTTGGAAATGACTGGTCATTGCCCAAGTCGCATTGTAATGAGGTCAGTACCACTCCGCGGTAGCGGCTGGGTTCCGCTAACCCTTTACGCAGCAATTCCCAGCCACGACCCACCCGCTACCGCGGAGTGGTACTGACCTCATGACTCGCACGCGACGAGTAATGATCTCGAAACTTGTAACCGCTTACCATTCGCCGCGCATTGGGCTTATACTGGCAGCGAATCAGGTTCCCTCAAATGAAGTCAGAAAAGATTTCAGAGTTAACTACCAATCGACTGAGCGTCTATCTTCGCTGCCTGAGCACGCTATCAGCCGCGGCAATTAAGAGCGTCTCGTCGCAGGCGCTGGCCGAGCAGTTTAATCTCAACTCCGCGCAAATTCGCAAGGATCTGGGCTACTTCGGCGAGTTTGGCGTGCGCGGCGTGGGTTACCACGTCGAAGACTTGCGCGAACATATCACTAAGATTCTGGGACTGGACAAGCCACATCGCGTCGGCATCGTGGGCGCGGGAAGATTGGGAACGGCGCTCGCAAACTACAAAGGTTTTGAAAGATCAAACTTCAGCGTCGTGGCGCTGTTTGACAACGATGAAAAGAAGATCGGTCGCCGCGTCGGCGAAGACAAGATTCTTATCCACGACGTAAAGAAAATGCCGCGGCTCGTCAGTGATGAGGCGATCGATGTTATGGTTGTCGCTGTGCCGGCGCGGGTGGCGCAAAGGGTGCTTAACCAGATCATGTCGGCGGGAATCAAGGCTGTCTTGAACTTTGCGCCGACCTCGCTCAGCGCGCGGCTCGATGTGAAAGTTAAGACGGTTGACTTAACCACATCTTTGGAATCACTTTCATACTACCTGGCTCGACCGCAGAAAAGCGCGATGAGAAACCACAAACCCAAGTCTCAAGTTGAAGAGCTTAGCGAAGTCAACGAGCACGAATTGTAGTTCGATTCTTCGACAACGTTATGGACGAACAGACCGCACGGCGTGAAATCGTAAACATCGGCCGCTTGTTGTACGAGCGCAGCTACGTT
The DNA here is from genome assembly GCA_040004575.1 of bacterium. Taxonomy (GTDB): domain Bacteria; phylum Acidobacteriota; class Blastocatellia; order Pyrinomonadales; family Pyrinomonadaceae; genus PSRF01. Next base: position 14,457 of record JBDUAQ010000015.1, on the reverse strand, counting down.
GTCTCTTCAGACGGCAATGTTTCTGTCCGCCTTGACGACGGCCGCATCGTTGCCACGCCGACGATGATCTGTAAAGGCCGCATGACGGAAGATTCGCTGGCAGTAACAGACGCGTCGGGTCGCCCGTTGGGCAATCGAAAACCGTCGAGCGAGTTGGCAATGCATCTCCTGATTTACCAGGAGCGACCCGACGTCATGGCAGTTTGTCACGCGCATCCGCCGCATGGCACCGCCTTCGCGGTCGCTGGCCTCGCAATCGATCAACCGATTCTCTCCGAAGTTATCCTAACGCTCGGATGTGTGCCGCTTGCTGCTTACGGCACTCCTTCGACAGATGAACTGACCGAAGCAATGCGGCCGCTGGTGAAACATCACAATGCACTCTTGATGGCAAACCACGGCGCGGTCGCTTACGGATCTGATTTGTGGCAAGCATTCGATCGTTTGGAGACGCTCGAACACACGGCACGAATTGCCATACTCGCGCGCATTCTCGGCGGCTCAAAGAATTTGCCTGCGGAGGCGATCGAAAAACTAATCAACGTGCGCGAGGCGGCGGGTTATCTCGGTGAGAGCGCGCGCTGTCAGGCTTGCGGTTATCTGCACGAGACACAGTTATCGTGTCCTACCGGTGATCGTCCGCCGCGTTCAGCGTCAACGAATGGATCAGGAAAGATTTCGCTAACCAGAGAAGAGTTAGTCGAATTGTTGGCTCAGGCGATGAGTCAAGGCCGGCCGGGAAACATCTGGTGAAGAACAGTAAATAGTGAATCGTAAATCGTAAATAGTGAAGAGATAGTTACGCTTTCAGACCGAGCTGGTAGTAATTCACTCAACAAATAGAGTAACCTAACCGTCTATTCACTATTTACGATTTACTATTTACGACGCGAAAAGGAGCAACTGAATGCAAGAAGCACTCGGCATGGTTGAAACCAAAGGTCTGGTCGCGATGATTGAAGCGGCCGACGCGATGGTGAAAGCCGCAAACGTTACCTTAATTGGCTACGAAAAGATTGGCGCCGGATTCGTCACGGCGATCGTGCGCGGAGACGTTGCGGCTGTGAAGGCGGCGACCGACGCCGGGGCCGCTGCCGCGCGTCGCGTAGGTGAGCTCGTTAGTGTCCACGTGATACCGCGTCCGCACGGCAGTGTGGACGACGCCCTTCCCATCGGTAACCGCTAGCATGATCATCGCGCGAATTCTGGGAACTGTCGTCTCGTCACAGAAGGACGAACGACTCCTTGGAAAAAAGCTGCTTATCGTGCGGCCGGTGAACGTCGATGGCACGGACACGACGGGTTATGTTGTGGCCGTGGATACAGTCGGCGCCGGCTACCATGAAAGAGTTTTGGTCGTGGCGGGCTCGAGCGCGCGCCTGGCGCAGGGAATGAAAGATGTACCCGTCGATGCCGCGATCGTCGGCGTGATTGATACTGTAGACATTACGAAAGACGAGTAACCCTAACTCGGCCCGGTTCATCCGCTTGGAAGATAACCCTCCGCTTATCAGGGAAGGAGACTCCATGAGTGACGAAGAGATGAACAAGAAGATGGAATTCATCGTCGAGCAACAAGCCAAGTTTGCTGCTGACATTGAAATGATGCGTGAAGTGCAGGCGGCAGACACAAAGCTGCTTAAAGATTCGCTGCTCGGCGTCGTCGATATCGTCGGAAATCTTGCTAGTTCCCAGATACGGACGGATGAAAAGGTCAATTTGCTGACGGACGACCTCACCCGGCTAGCGCAGGCGCAAGCGCGGACTGAGGAGAGTTTGAAGATTCTTATCAGCGTTGTCGAGGGGCATATTAGCGGAAATGGCGGCTCGGAAAGTCGCGCGTGACTTTATGCAGCTAGCTCGCGTTATCGGCACGGTGGTCGCAACTGTCAAGAATGACTCGCTCGAGGGTCGCAAGCTGTTGGTCGTGCAAACTCTGAATAAAGATCTTGAGCCGAACGGCAAGCCGATGGTTGCAGTTGACTCGGTTGGCGCGGGTGTTGGTGAATTGGTGTTCTGGTGCCGCGGAAAAGAGGCGAGCTTTCCCTTCAAGCGAGAAGACACGCCCACCGATTGCACCATCATCGGCATAGTTGATTCGGATGCGCATGTGACTCAGGGTTAAGGAAATGATTCTCGCCCGTGTTCTCGGAAACATCGTCGCCAGCACGAAGAACCAGCGTTACGACAGTTCCAGCATAATGCTCTGCCAGCAGGTGACTCCCGAAGGCGACGAAACCGCCATGACGGTGCTGGCGCTCAACGCGGTTGACGCCGGAGTTGGTGACACGGTCTTGATTGTGCAGGAGGGTTGGGGAGCATCGACGGCCTCAACGGGAAAACCCGGTGCCGCGATTGATTCGGCCATAGTTGGCGTCGTCGATTATGTCGACTTGCTGAAAGATGAACAGTAGGACAGACATTCCTGTCTGTCCCTCTTTATGTTCTCTCAAGCTTGGGAAACCTTGTTAAAGAATATAGACAGGCAGGAATGCCTGTCCTACAAAGATGAGCACGGAATTAGATCACGCTCGGGAAATTGCAGAGAGAATTGCTCGCCGGGTAGCAAGTGATGATCCGGCCACCAGCGATCGCGACCAAACAGCGCGTCGCGCTCAACCCAAGCCGGAACTGAGCTCAGAACTCGCCGCCGTGCGCGCCGGCCTCAGCGAACTCCAAAGAAAAATCGCGCAACTCGAAGCGAAGGTAAGTTCGGACGCAACGGACAGCCCGACAAACTTCAGTCTATCGAGCACTGCGTCAACCGTTTCGAATAGCACACGCCCAGTGCCGCTAACTCACTCGCCCTGGCTGGCCGGTGTCAATGCTTCACTCTCGCATCCCAGTCTGGAAAAGTTTGGCGTTGAAGAAGCAGTCGTCTCCGAACTCGTCGACTACTTCGAGAAAGAGAAGATCTGCAGCGTAGAACCCGGCGGCAAACCGTGCGACCATTGCGCCATGTGCAGCTCGCGTGGCTTCTGACCCATTACTCGCTGCTGCGGATCATAGTGCCAGCACGCGGACGACCGATAGGAGATAGAGGATGGCGCCGGTTAATACAACAAAGGCATGAGGAAGTGCCACATGAAGCTGGCGCATAGTTCGTAGCAGACTCAGGTCGCCGCGCCAAGTGTGCCTTATCTGCATGGGAACTATGTCAGGGTTATCTCCCGAAAAGTAATATTCAATGTCGCTGGCTCTAAAGCCATAAGCATATTGAAATGTCTTCCAGCGGCCCTCGATATACCAAAACATCAAACTGCTGAGTGTTGCGAGAAGTAAGACATATTTGGAGTGTGTCGAAAACGCGGCGCCGATCCCCGTTAGGCCTGTAGTGACGCTCCAGGTCTTGATCGAGAGCACGCGCGAATCGAACGACTCTATCACGCCCTGAATATGCAAGTATTCGGACTTAAGCAGATCGAGTTTGGTATTCGCATCCATTGTTGATCGTGGCTTTTATGACCGATCCAAATTCAGCTCCGACTACAAGCCGCACCATTATCGCAGCAATTATTTCGTCGGTGCGGGAGCGGGTGCCTGATTCTGGCGCAGGCTGTTTGAATCAATCTTCGGTACTTGCGTCGCGCCTTCTTCCGCTTTGAAGTAAGGCTCTTCCTTGAAACCGTAGAGCTTTGCAGAGATGATCGTGGGGAAGCGCGCGCGCGTTGTGTTGTAGTCTTGCACCGCTTCGTTGTAGTCCTTGCGTGCGATGGCGATGCGGTTCTCAGTTCCGACAACCTCGTCCTGCGCCTTCAAAAAGTTTTCATTGGACCTCAGTACGGGATAGTTTTCCTGCAATGCCAGCAGGCGTCCCACGGTCCCGCCAAAACTGTTGGCCGCGTCAATCACCGCCTGCTTTTGTTCGGGAGTCTTGTCGCCGCTCTCTCCCTGCGGCGCCTGTTGTGTTGCATTCAACAGCTTCGATCGCGCCTCCGCAATCTTGCCGAAAACTTCCTGCTCCTGCACGCCAGCCAGCTTCGCCGTCTCGATGAGGTTGTTAAGCAAGTCAGAGCGGCGCTGTAGTTGGGTTTCCACGTTTGCCCATTTGGCCTTCACGTTCTCATGTTTGGTTGTCAGAGTGTTATAGCCGCAACCGCCGGCGGTCGCAGCCACGAAAACTACTAAAGCCAATAATGATAATCGTCTTCGAGTCATTTCATTTCTCCTCATACTTCGCCTGGTTAAATTCATCCACCACTTGAATGACGCGGTCGATCTGCGTCATGTAAGCGCCAAAGATGTCGTTCGCTTCCTTTTCGGTGGGGGGGCGGTAATCGCTGGCACGAAACGCAAAAATCTTTTCAAAGGGTTCTGAATCAAGCGAGAATCGGCGCGCAGTCGCGCGGACGCAATCAGGTTTCGCCACCGGCGCTTCCTCGCCATGCAGTATGAGCACTGCGCGAAACAGCGCCGCAAAGCTCGCGAGACTGTCGCTCATCAAGTCGCATAACTTTTCGATTGAGATCGATGCAGGGATATACATCCGGCGCAGTTGAATCAGCTTGCTGCGCAGTTCGTACTCCGTTTGATGACGCAGATTTGCATCAGACAGTTTTACTAATTCAAAAGGATCTTGTCCGTAGAGCACGACCCGCGCTTTTGCCATTTGATGAAACTCAATCGGAAATACGTCTGCCGCATCCGACAGTTCTTCGGCCGTGAAGTAAACCGGCAAAGGATGCCCTAATCTTTGCCACTCGCGCATGGGCGCCTGGGCCAGCCGGAGGTCCTCAGGCGTGATTCGATTCAAAGTTATGAGCAGATTGTAGTCGGAACGCAGTTCGATGTGATCGCCCGCAGCCGCCGAGCCGTAGAGCACAACGGAAACGAGATTGTCGCCGTGCGTGGACCGAAGATCTCGCAGCAGACCATTTAGTGCGTCGTGGATAACTGCCTTAACCATAGGGTGTTTGCGTGTTCTTCGATACTAACAGAAATTAGTGGGACAGACATTCTTGTCTGTCCGCGACGATTAGAAAACGGGGACAGGCAAGAATGCCTGTCCTACTTCTACCAACCACCGCCGGCGCCGCCACCGCCAGCACTACCGCCGCCAAAGCCGCCACCGAATCCACCACCACCGCCGCCAAAGCCGCCGCCACTCCAGCCGCTGCTGGATCCGCCCCAACCGCCACCGCGTCCGCCGCTGTTCAAAAGTGAACTCAGCAGAAAAACGCTCCACCAACCACCGCCGCCACCGCGACCGCCGCCACCTCTCACAGATGCTAGTAAGAGAATGATGACACCCAGAATTATTAGAAGAGTGCAGCAGGAGCTGGATAGTCCCCCAAAACCGGAGGATATCCCTGGTCGCCCCTTCGGGGCTTCTCGATACGCATAGCTCTGGTCGATTCCTTCAATAGTGAAACCGCGCTTCTGCGCCAAGGTTGCGACGTATGCCTGCACTGTATCGTAGATACCCTGACTGTAGTTTCCCTTCCTGAATTGTGGGACGAGATACGTGCGCTGAATTTCCCCAACCAAGCCGTCATTAAGATCGCCCTCAAGATGGTAGCCAACCTCGGTATAGTATTTTCGGTCCTTTACGGCTACCAGCAACAGAAAGCCGTCATTGGTTTTTGATCCGATTCCCCAACCTCGATAAATCGCCAACGCATAGTCGGCGGGTTCCTGACCGCCGGTTGTATCAACCGTGACAACTGCGAATTGAATGTCAGCACGCTGCGCGAGATTTCGATAGATCGACTCAAGTCTGGTGCGCGTCTCGGCGTCGATAACGTTGGCGTTATCAACGACGGGCGTGAACGGCGAAGGAAGTGGAACGGGTGATTGGCCAGTTTGAGCAAATGAAGCGTGAGTTGCTGAAAGCAGAATAACGCAAGCGAATGTCAGGTACGACAAGACGCAAAGCGCGCCCGCTATCGGGCCCGGGCGTGCGTTCGAACCAGGTATGGAGAGTCTCTTCGTCAACTAAAACCTTGTATCACCCGTAATCGCCTATCCCTCAAACAATTTATGCAACAGATAGAAAAGAGCGACTCCTACAAAAACGACAATCGAGACCATCGGGTTTCGTTCTTCTTTGTGATTCACTTCCGGGATCAGATCGCTCGCTGCGACGTAGAGTGTGACGCCGGCCGAGAAGGGAAGCGCGTAACCCACGGCGCTACTGATTCGGGTGTTCAATAACGCAACTGCAATGACGCCCGCGAGCGTTGCCGCTCCAATAGCAGCCGTTGCCCACAAAGCCTTTCGTGCCGAGCGTCCCGATGCAAGCATGATCGACGCGACCGTGAAGCCTTCCGGCATCTTGTGCAGCAGGATGGCCACGAACACGAGCAAGCCGACGCGTAAGTTAACCAGAAACGCTGCGGCGATCGAAACTCCGTCGAAGAAAGTGTGAATCCATAGTCCTCCCACAGCCGTGTAAGCGGCCGAAGGTTTCATGAACGACTCGGGATGCGTTTCAGCACCGAAGTGAAAGTGGGGAGCAAGCGTGTGCTCGAAGAGTTGAATCAGCAGGTAGCCGCCCAACAGCAAGGTCATCGCACCAACTACAGCTTGAACCGCGCCTTTACCCTCCAACCCTTGAGTCCAAATGCTGAAGCTCTCCGGCACGATCTCGATAAATATCGCGGCCAGCATGAATCCCGCGCCGAGGGCGACAAGATACTTGAGGAAACGCTCGCCAAATCGGTGCGCACCGGACCTGATTAGCACAAATCCGCCGAGGAGATTTGCGCCCGCGGCAAGCAAACCAAACAGTAGAAGGCCCACAAATCCTATGTGATCAGGATTCATTAGTTCTTAGTAAGAGCGAAAATATTGAGCAGAAACATGGCGCGCCAATATACATCAGCGGCTTGCGACTGCCTATTGGAGAAGTTTCCGGAGCAGGAGACTTCTGGAGGGTCAAGAACCGGGGCGCACAACAGGCGAACGTTAACATTGCCTGCAAACAATCAAAAACTCAAAAAGCCTCAGAAAAATACTGAGTTTTCTATTGACACTAAAATTTAGGGAGCGTAGTATCCAGCGTGGGTGGTCGAAAGTGGTCGGAAGTGGGTCCAACCTCGTAGCTAACGATCATTTAGTAACTTTTCCAGGAGAGGCCACCCGCCAATTTTCAACCGGTCGACTTTATGCTGCGAGGAAACTACACCGCCCGGATAGATGCGAAGGGCCGTCTGAAAGTGCCGACGCCATTTCGCCGTCTCATAGATGAAAAGCACGGCGGTGAATTCTACCTAACAAGCCTTAGCGGTGACAACGTCCGTATTTACCCATTGCCGGAATGGGAATCGATAGAGCAACGCCTTTCACTTTTGCCGAGCATGGATCCGGCCCGGCGCAAGTTCCTTGACAGAACGAATTACTTCGGTCAGCAGGCGACGATAGACGGGCAGGGACGAATCTTGATTCATCCCTTACTCCGCAAGGCTGCGGGCGTCATGGGAGATGTCGTCGTGCTGGGTTACCTGACTTACCTGGAAGTTTGGGAGGTCGACGTGTTCAAGGCCACGAAGCTAGCGGAGCCTTATACGGAAGACGACGAGGCCGCAATTTCCAAACTTGGAATCTAAGAGCAGTGAAGAGTGACAAGTGAAAAGTGATAAGCAAGAAGACCACATTCACAAGTTCTGACTTTTCACCTCTCACTTTTCACCTTTCACTGGTTGACAGTTCTTTGCACAAGATCACGGGGCGGTGGTGATGGCTGCGCTTTTGGGGGGCAGAAGCGCGCCCCATCGCCCCGTGCTGCTACGAGAAACGATGCAGTTCCTCGCACCTGAGCGAGGCGGTCTTTTTGTCGATTGCACATTGGGCTTAGGGGGGCACAGCGAAGGAATTCTCGAGGCGTCGCCCGATTCTCGAGTCGTTGGCATTGATCGTGACCCTGCGGCGCTCAGTTCAGCGCGGGAGCGTCTGGCGCATTTTGGTGAACGCTTTCGGGCCGTTCACGCAGACTTTCGCGAGCTTGACAGGATCTTGGGAGATCTAGATGAGGCCCAACCGGCCGGCCTCCTGGCTGACCTGGGCGTTTCGTCTCTTCAGTTTGATTCACCGACGAGAGGTTTTAGTTTTCGTTTTGATGCGCCTCTCGACATGCGAATGAATCCCGCTCCGGACGAAGAGAGCGCCGCGGATTTGCTGCTGCGACTGTCGGAAGAGGAAATAGCAGCAATCATCTTTAACTATGGCGAGGAGCGAAACTCACGCCGCATCGCCAAGTGGATCGTTGAGAGTCGCGAACAAGGGAAGCCGATCACGACCACAAAAGAACTGGCCGATCTAGTCGCCCGCGCTGCCGGCAAAAGGAAAAACTGGCACATCCATCCGGCCACGCGAACTTTTCAGGCTTTACGCATTGCAGTCAATCGAGAGCTTGAAGACCTGGGTCGATTTGTCACTACGGCAGTAGATCTTTTACAACCCAACGGACGCTTCGTTGTTATCAGCTTTCATTCTCTTGAAGACCGGATCATGAAGCAGGAGTTGCGACGATTGTCTGGTTACTGTCAATGCGAGTCTCGAGGTTTGTCCGACGTTTGCACCTGTGGCGCGAGGCGCGCAGTCGAAATATTGACCAAGCGTCCAGTGGTCCCCGACGACGTTGAAATCGACGCGAATCCCCGATCGCGCAGCGCAAAGCTGCGCGCTTGTCGCAAGCTTTGAAAACTTAAACTAAGACCCGGAGTTTCCCATGAGAAGAGTTTCCTCGAAGCAGCGTAATTCACAGATTCACCGCGATCGCGACGTGCGCGCCCTCTCCCGACTCGCCCTATTGCTCGTCTGTGGCCTAGTCCTGGCCAGCGGATTCGTGTTTGCGGCCGAGCAGCACTTCGCTGCCCTTGATTATGGTTACAAGAGCGAAGGGCTGCGTCGTGAGCGCGAGCGGTTGCTTCACGAACAGCAACAGTTGATGTTGACGAAGGAACAGGCCTTTGCTCCAGCGCGTCTAGCGATAAAAGCGCGGGAACTGGGTCTCAAGCCGCTTGCGGCCAGACAGGTCGAAACCCAGAAGGCGAGCAGCCGGAGCCAATTGCCACTCGCGCCGGCTCTGCTTACTCCTTCCGCTTCGTTTCAGCGCTAACCGGGGCGCGCGCTGGCAATTAGTAGTCTCAGATTCCAAGTCAGAAATTTGAGATCTGAGATCTCCGCAGAAGGGATGCATTCTCGATGGCGCGTCTTTCCCGTAAGAAAGAGCCACAACCAGACGTTTCGATTCGCCGCACGCTTTTTGTTGCGGCGTTCGTCGCTTTTTGGATGTTGGGCATCAGCGCCCGGCTGGTTCATTTGCAGGTGACCAGGCACGACAACCTGGTCGCGCGCGCGCGTCAACAACAGCAGGACGCCATTGAGACCAGCCCGACGCGAGGGCCGGTGCTTGACCGAGAGGAACGGGAGTTGGCCCGCACGATCGACACCACGTCGGTCTTCATCGCGCCCGATGAATTCAGGAAGCAAAAAGACGACACTGACGCCCAGGTCACTGCCGGGATCGATTGCACGGCACAGTCGCTTTCGGCGTTACTTGGGTTGGAGCAAAAAGCGGTCTTCGATCAGATCAACGAAGCGAAGAATAGTGGACGCCGTTTTCTTTGGATCGCGCGCCGCATTGCTCCTGACAAAGCCGAGCTGCTGGAAAAGATGGAGCTCGCCGGCGTTCATACGCGGAAAGAGCCGAAGCGCTACTATCCGAACGGCTCGCTAGCGGCCAACGTGCTTGGATTTGTCGGGCTCGACGGCAACGGATTGGCTGGAATCGAACAGGTTTACAACGAAAAGATCGTCGGCGAACCGGGAAGGATTTTCATCGAAAAGGATTCGTTGGGCAGAGCCTATGAGAGTACGGAAGTCCTGGGCCGGCCCGGGCAGTCGATTATTCTGACGATCGATCAGTCGATTCAGTATCAGGCTGAGGCGGCACTCACCGCGGCGATCGAACAGTCTGGCGCGAAAGCGGGGACGGCCATTGTGCTCGATCCGCATACCGGCGACATCCTGGCGCTGGCGAACGCGCCCACGTTTGATCCAAACGACGTCGGCGCAGCTCCGCCGGCAGCGCGCACTAATTGGGCGCTCCAGAACATCTACGAACCCGGCTCAACTTTCAAGGTCGTCGCCTTTTCAGCGGCCCTCGAAAAAGGACTGGCAAAACCCAACGATCACATCGACTGCCAGATGGGCTCAATCACCGTCGCCAAGCGTTTGATCCACGACCATCATCCGTTTGGGAACTTGACGCTTGCAGACGCGCTCGCCAAATCGAGCAACGTCGCGGCGATCAAACTCGGCCTGCGCGTTGGCGACCCAACGATGTTCGAATACATCACTCGCTTTGGTTTTGGTGCGCGCACCGGAATCGAATTGCCGGGCGAGACCGCCGGCTTGATTCGGCCGCTTAGTCGTTGGCAGCCGTCGTCGATTGGTTCGGTGGCTATTGGCCAGGAAGTGGGCGTTACGCCATTACAGATGGTTTCTGCTTTCGGCGCGTTGGCGAATGATGGCGTGCGAGTGGCTCCGCATCTGATTCGCGAGATCCGGAATGCGAATGGAGTTTCGACGTCTCGTCCAAATCCCGAACAGCATCGCGTTATCAGCAAAGAGACAGCCCGCGCCTTACGCGGAATGCTTGAAGGGGTGACGTTGAATGGAACCGCCAAGAAGGCGCAACTGGATGGCTACACAGCGGCGGGCAAGACCGGAACAGCGCAGAAGATTGATCCCAGGACACGAACGTATTCAGCGACCAAGTTTGTCGCTTCGTTCGTCGGCTTCGCTCCTGTTAACAATCCGGCCGTCGTAATCATCGTGGTGATCGATGAACCGATTGGGGCCTATCACGGCGGCGATGTGGCCGCTCCGGTGTTTCGTCAGATTGCTGAACAGATTCTCCCGGAGATGGGCGTGATTCCTGACACTGATTTCAAGAACCCGGAAACTCCGGAACTGGTGGCGCGTGTGGAGCAAACGCCGGCGCAGATTTCCGAGCTACGTCAGGTCGAGAAGAGTCGTGAGAGCGAGGCACGACAGCAAGAGACACGGAATTCAACCATGCCGCAGGTTACAGCGCGCGACAACCGCGGCGGTGAGATTATCTATGCAGTCGCGACGAACAACGCGATCCTGATGCCTGACTTACGCGGACGGAGCGTACGTGACGTTGCGCGAGCCTGCTCGCAACTGGGGATGCAGGTTGAAGCACGAGGCGAAGGCGGCCGCGTCGTAGCACAAACTCCGCAAGCCGGAGCCGAATTGCGCCCGGGCCAGATCGTTTACGTTGATTTTGGGAGACTCAACTGAAGGCGTCACAACAAACCAATTCAGGGAGCAAGCAAATGATCCCCCATCGAATGCTAAGTAACGAAATCACTGATAGTGGACTTAGAGACCGAGTAACCGCTTGTAGAAAACGTTTGCGGGAAAAACGCGTGATGCTCAAGGCGCACGCGACCACAGTTGTCGAAGAATTATTTACCGAGGCTCGGATGAATTGTTCCCCGCTTGAAGGCGGTGAGCCTAAGGAGAACAGACTGACGCGGATTGATGAACAAGAGGTGGGAATAACGTGAAGGTTCGCGAAGCATCGCTTTTAATGGGCGCCGCCGTCGTTGACGCAGGCCCTGAGCTCTTTGACAAGGAAATCACAGATTTTTCCATCGATTCAAGATCGGTTAAACCGGGCGAACTCTTCTTCGCACTATCGCAGCAGGATTATGTTCGCGCCGGCTTTAACGGCGAATTCGCTGACGGGCATCGATATATTGAGAGCGCGTTTCACCGCGGCGCGCTTGCCGCCGTCGCCCGTGCGGATCACGAGGCTAATGATCAAAAACTCCAGGCCATGAAGAGTCGCCTGCTCCTGGTTGAAGATGCGATCGCGGCGCTGCAGACGTTGGCCCATCGCGTTTACGAACAGTGGGGCAAACCTGTCGTCGGCATTACTGGCAGCGCCGGCAAAACCACGGCCAAGGAATTGACCGCGCATCTGCTAAGCGCAAATGGTAAGCGCGTGTTGAAGAGCGAGCGCAACTACAACAATGGCCTGGGCCTGCCGCTATCGGTTTTGCGCCTCGTTAGCGAAGGCAGATCGCCGGAACAGTTTGATGTGGCCGTGCTGGAGATGGGAATGTCATCACCAACGCACGAGATCGAGCGGCTCTGCAAGATTACGCCGCCAGACATAGCAGTGGAGTTGATGATCGCGCCGGTGCATCTGGAGTATTTGGGAACCATCGAAAACATCGCTGCGGCCAAGGCCGAGCTGATCGAAGGTCTCAAGCCAGGCGGAGTCGCCGTTCTGAACGCGGATGACGAATGGGTTATGCGGATGCGCGACAAGCACAAGGGGCGCACGCTTACCTTCGGAATTGAGAGTCCGGCAGATGTTACAGCGAAAGAGATCGATACGGGTCGTCTCGGTTTGATCAAGTTTCGTCTGCAAACTCCGCTGGGCGAAGCGCCTGCGACGCTTCATATGAGCGGGCGTCACAATCTGATGAACGCGCTCGCCGCCGCGGCCGTGGCTACCTGTTTTGAATTGGGGGCCGTGGGAATTGCCGCGGCTTTGCATACCGCCAGGCCTCCCCGCATGCGTGGCGAGGTGCTTCGGTTCGCCGCCGGGTTTACAGTGGTGGATGATTCGTACAATTCGAATCCGCGTTCGCTGCTAAACATGGTGCGCACTATCACCGAAGCGGGCGTGAACGCCAAGCGGCGAATTGTCATTGCCGGTGAGATGTTGGAGCTGGGACCAGACGAAGCCGCGCTTCACCGCGAAGCTGGACGCGAAATTGGCCACGCGGGCGTAAGTGTCGTATGGGGCGTCCGCGATCTGGGAGCGGAAATCGTCGCCGGCGCGCAGGAAGCAGGACTAACTGAGACACGCTTCTTCGAAACTTCTGAAGAGGCGGCCCGTTCGTTGGTTACGGAAATCAGGGAAGGCGATCTCGTTTTGGTGAAAGGCTCGCGCGGCGTCGCTACTGAAAAAATTGTGGCCGCCATTCGCGAGCGCTTTCCGTTGGCTGGTTCGGAGGAGTAGCAGTCGTAACGCAAACTGTTTTTTGCGTTACATCAGATTGGGAACGACCAGGAAGACGACAATAGCGAATGATTTATTACGTCCTATACGAACTGATCTATAACCACTTTAAGGAGAAGGATTGGTTTCTAATCAAGGCGCTCAATGTTTTTCAGTACGTCACCTTTCGGACAGCCTACGCTTCGATCACGGCACTGCTGCTTTCGCTGGTGTTTGGCGGCCGGCTAATTCGCGCTCTGAAGACGTGGAACGTGGGACAGCAGATTCGGGAAGAGGGGCCGCAGGGGCATATGGCCAAGCGCGGCACGCCAACGATGGGGGGCGTGCTGATAGTTGGCTCAGTAGTCATTTCAACTTTGCTGTGGGCCAAACTCTCGAGTGTTTACGTTTGGACGGTCGTGATCGCCACGCTGCTGTTCGGCGCCATCGGTTTCGCGGACGACTACTACAAGATGGCGAAGCAGCGCAGTCTGGGTCTTACCGGCAAGCAAAAGTTGCTGGGACAGTTGTTGATCGCTATCGGCGTTTGGATAGTGCTCTTTATCTTAACTAAGTATTTTGCAAGTGATTACTCATGGAATGTCAGCATTCCTTTTATTAAGGCCACGGCGAATCCTAATCCCGATGGCGTCAGTTTCATCGGCCCGTACCTTTATCTGATCTTTATCATCATTGTCTTACTCGGGTTCTCGAATGGCGTGAACTTGACAGACGGTTTGGACGGCCTGGCGATTAGCGTCACCTTCATCGCGATGACGGCGCTAACTGCATTGACTTATCTCAGCAGCGACGCTCGCTGGGCGAAGTATTTGGAATTGACACACCGTCCGGAAGCGGCGGAGTTAACTGTCTTCTGCGGCGCCATGGCGGGCGCCAGTCTTGGGTTCCTTTGGTACAACGCGCCACCGGCGGAAGTTTTTATGGGCGACGTTGGCAGCCTGGCTATCGGCGGGGCGCTGGGCACAGTGGCGGTGCTTACTAAACAGGAATTCATGTTGCTAATGGTTGGCGGCGTGTTTGTAATTGAAGCGCTTTCAGTGATGCTACAGGTCGGCGTGTTCAAAATGACGAAGCGCACAACGGGCACCGGCCGGCGGTTGTTTAAGATGACGCCGCTGCACCACCACTTTGAAATGCAGGACTGGAAAGAGTCGAAAATAGTATTTCGGTTCTTGATCTTGGCGATCCTGTTTGCGCTGTTGAGTCTGTCGACGTTGAAACTCAGGTAGTAAGCAGTGGCAGTAAGCGGTGAGCAGTAAGCAGTCGCCGAAGAGAGCGGGAGGGCTGACGTGAGAATTGATCAAGAGGCTGAACGCTATGCTTTGCTGCTTACTGCTTACTGCTTACTGCTTACTCAATGAACGTCGGGGGAAAGAAAGTACTAGTCGTGGGAGCGGCGCGCAGCGGAATTGCCTGCGCGAGATTTTTGACAGCACGCGGCGCGACTG
>JBDUAQ010000137.1:0-9231 GCA_040004575.1 bacterium | reverse complement strand
AAAAGTTTCTCGCAAACTTTCTCAGGCCTGAGGTGGAAGTAATCATGTTCATCGTAAGCCTCCTAAGGGTTGGTTTTTCGCCCGGATCAGACCTGGCGTTCGGAGCTCCGACGCGGCAACCGCGTCAAGGTAGCACGTTCAATTTTCCAGTAATACGATGGGTCGGGAGCTAGCGAGCCTTGTGCGGTTTAGAAACAATGCCCCGGCCGCGTTCTCGCCGCTAGTCAGAAACTTTTCAGACGAGCGCATGCTACTCTCTCTTCAAGAACCCCGCAATACCTTTTTGGCAATCTTCGGTCAGGCGGGCAATCACGTTCACATCGAGTCCGGTTTCCAACGCTGCTCCAAACGACATTCCATCCATCTGGTAGAGGAGCTTCTTCGTCAGCGCGATGGCAGACTTGCTCATCTTTTCAAAGCCGCGAACATAAGCAGTCACTTCAGTTTCAAGGTCTTCGTCCGCGAATACCTGATTCACAAGTCCCAACTGCTTTGCTTCTTCCGCGCCGATTTCGGCGCCGCGAGTAATCAGTTCAAAGGCGCGTTTTTCGGAAACGTTTCGGCGCAGTATCGCCATCACCATCGCGGGCACGAAGCCAATCTTCACCTCTGGATAACCAAACCGAGCGTCGCTTGAGGCGAGCACAATATCGCACGCGCTTGCCAGACCACATCCGCCCGCCAGCGCTTTTCCGCGAACGGCGGCCACAACAGGAATTTGAACCTGCCGCAGCAGTACGAACAGATCCATGAGCGAACGCGCGTCGGCGGCATTCTCGGCAACCGAACCACCCGCGATCTTTTGCAGCGACGCGAGGTCAGCGCCAGAACAGAAGTCGCGGCCCGCCCCAGAAATGACTACGACCCGAACTGCTGCATCGTCACTCGCTTGCTGCAAAGCGTCTTCAAGACCAGTGATCAGCGCTTCATTGAGCGCGTTTCTCTTCTCCGGCCGGTTCAAGATGATGCGCGCGATCGCGTCCTCAACCTGATATAAAACTGTATTGTCTTTGTCAGCCATATTTTTCGCTACAAAGTCCAACCTAAATCTCGGCATTCAGAAACTCAAGCAGTGCGGCGTTCACTTCCTCCGGCGCTTCATTCTGCACCCAGTGTCCGCTGTCAGGAATGCGAACCTCGCGATAATACGCGTCGATGTACTTCTCTAACCCGCGAACGGTCGCAGGAAGAATTGCGAAGTCCTGTTCGCCGAAAATAAATAAGGTTGGAACGCGAACCCGCCGGTTGCTTTTGCTCGCCTCGCCTCGCTGCTTGCGCGCAAAAAGCCGGTCAAAAACGTTGGCGCGGTAATAATTGATCGCCCCGGTTAGTGCGCCAGGCTGGCGCGCCGCTTCTTTATAACGCTCGATGTCTTCGCCCGTGAAGCTATTCTTGCGGCCTAGCTTTTCTGTGAACGTGCGATCGATGGCGCGGAAATTCTGCTGTTTGATCAGCCATTCCGGCAAACGAGGTATTTGGAAAAAGAACATGTACCAACTACGCATGAGTTGCTTGAGCGACATATTGGCGCGCCACGCTGCTGCGATGGGAACCTGCAAGACCGCCAGCTTCGAAACTCGTTCCGGATGTTTTTGCGCGACGGCCCACGCAACGCCCGCGCCCCAGTCGTGACCAACAACTGCCGCCTGCTGCGCGCCAAAGTGATCGATGAGGCCAATCACGTCAGCAACCAGCTTGTCTATCTTATAGTCTTCGACTCGCGACGGCTTATCACTGAGGTTGTAGCCGCGCATGTCGGGCGCGACGACGTGGAAGGTGTCGCTCAGAGCGTTCAATTGCCTTTGCCACGAATACCAGAACTCCGGAAAACCGTGAAGCAGGATTACGAGCTTGCCACCGCTTCCAGCCTCGGCGTAATGCAGACGAATGCCATTAACGTTGGCGTAGGCATGCGTGATGGGTGTCATTCCAGTAGTCCAGAGTTCAAGCTTTAGCTTGCTACTCGTGCAAAAGAGCAACCTGAAGGTTGGACTCTAAACTGCTTACGCTACTCCCAGAGTTAGAGCCTCGTCATCAGAGACTTCGATTTCCATCCTCAAAATCGCTGTCGAAAAAGTCTTCCCTTGAGCATCCGTCATCAGCGATAGCGTGCCCCCTCCACCGAGGCTTTCGTGCAGAAGAAAATTCAGCGCGCCCAGATTAGGTAACTCGTATCGCTCAACTTCACCTTTGCAGATTCCCTTGAAGTGCTCCTTCACACGCTCGCGCGTTACTTCGCGAACGAGGATCGGATAAATCTCGTCGCGCAAGGCAATCAGTCCGACGTTGGCTGTGTCACCTTTATCGCCGGAACGAGCGTGGGCAAGTTTTACCAGTTGAATCTTCATATAGCCATGAAAGCTTTTCACTCAAGTCAGACAACACAAAGTCGGAACCGGGAGCGACCGGGTATTGCGGCGTAATCTCCCAGCCTGGAATCCCTCATTTCATCACTATGGAGCAAAAACAAACCCGACCCGGTCGCTACCGCTCGCGGTTCTGACTTTGTCTATGTCACACTTCAATAATATTCACGGCCGGTACAATTTCACTCTTTGGCATAAGCGCCGGCCAGTAGGCAACGATCTCTTCTACTTTGGGGCGCCCGCCTGCAAAACCAGTAACGCCTGGCGGACCGGTTAACACCAATGGCGCGATCTCCTTTGTGAACCTCTCCACTGAACTTCGATCTTCACTACGGACACCGACACGCAATTGAACTTCAGGGAGATCCGCGGAAGGCTTGCCCGCGAGCGGGCCGTGCGTCGCGTTGGCGCCCACAAACTCCGTAAGAATGTGGTCAAACTTCAGACCGAGCAGATCGAGTCTTGCTCGCAGTATTCTGTCCGCCGACTGCGCCTTATCGTAAGCGTCTGGCCACGAATACACGAGCGTGCCGACAGCTTTGTAACCGGCGGAATAACTAATCGAGACTTTAAAAGTCTCGGTCGCGGGCCGACCCTCGATGCCGAAAACGCGCACTCGGTCGCGGCCTTCGTATTCCAGACGCACAGTAGTGAAATCGGCAACGCAATCCGGCGTGATGTAGGAATGCGGATCGCCCATCTCGTAAACAAGTTGTTCTTTGACAGAAGGAATTATTACCCAGCCTCCAGTGCGTTCGTGTTTTGTTATTACAAAACTGCCATCCGGTGATGCTTCAACAATCGGGAAACCAACATCGGCGAGGTTGGGAATGCTGCGCCACTCATATTGGCAGTTGCCGCCAGAACATTGCGCGCCACACTCGATGATGTGACCGGCAATCGTGCCGGCGGCGATCTTGTTCCAATCGTCCGGCGCCCAACCAAACTCGTGCATCAGCGGCGCGAGAGTCAGGCCGGTATCGGTTGCGCGGCCCGTGATCACAACCTGTGCACCACGATTCAGCGCTTCGAGCATAGGCGCCGCGCCCAGGTAAACGTTCGCGCTTTGAATGCGATCGCGCACAGTAGAGAGGGGTTCGCCGGTATCCATGTTACGCAGCTCGATTCCTCGGCCCAGGAGTCCGTCCAATTTCGCCATGATGTCGTCGCCGGTGACCATTCCGATGCGTAGTTTTCCGGCGAGGCCAAGCTCGAGCGCGACTTCCCTTACCGCCGCAGCACAGCCTTCGACGTTCACGCCGCCGGCATTTGCCGTCACCCGAATATTTCTGGCAACGCACGCGGGCAGAATCTGCTTCATCAGCGGAACGAAATCCTTCGCATAACCTGCCGACGGATCGCGCGAGCGCTGCTTCTGCATGATCGACATCGTAACTTCCGCCAGATAGTCGAGCATCAGATAGTCAATCGGTCCGCCTTCAACCTGGCGCACCGGCGCCTCGGGAAGGTCTCCCCAAAAACCCTGACCGGCAGCGATGCGAACTGTCTTCTTCATAATCACAAAGTCAGAACCGGGAGCGGTAGCGACCGGGTCAAATCTACAATTCCCGTCTCCATAGACGAAACAATACCCGGTCGCTACCGCTCCCGGTTCTGACTTATACCAACGTTGGTGGTAGCACAAACTGCCCGATGTGCGGGCCGCTGTAGTTCAAGCTGGTGCGTAGCGCAAGTTCCAAAGCGCCACGCGTGTTCTCAGGTACGATCACCGCATCGACAAACCCGCGCGCCGCCGCATACTTCGCGTCAAGTTCCATGTCGTACGTATCTCGCACCTGATCCATCTCCGCTTCGAGCTTCTCATCAGGTTTCAAGTCGTTGCGCTTCAACTTTTCGAGTTGACTGCCAAACACAGCTTGCACCGCCGAGTCTCCTTCCATCACGCCCATGCGTCCGGTTGGCCAGGTGAAAATGAAATCGGGATCGAAGCCCTGACCCGCCATCGCATAGTAGCCCGCACCAGAAGCGTGGTTCACAGTCAAAACAATCTTCGGCACCACCGCGGTCGCCATCGCTTCGACGAAGCGCGCGCCCGCGCGAATAATTCCCGAATGTTCTGCTTCCGAGCCCACCATAAAACCAGAGACGTCCTGAATGAACAAGAGCGGCGTCTGACGACGATTGCAGGTTTCGATGAAGTAAGCCACCTTCTCCGCCGACTCCGTGTAGATGATGCCGCCAAAGCGAGGCGGGCCGCCTCCTGGCGGGCGGATCATGCCGCGGTTGTTCGCAATCACGCCGACCTGAATGCCGCGAACGCGTGCATGACCGGTGACCATCTCCTTCGCGTAGTCTGCCTGAAACTCATCGAGATGCCCGTCGTCCAAAAGACACTCGAGCAGATGCCGCGCGTTGTAAGGCTGCTTGTGATCAGCGGGAATGATGTCGTAGAGCTCGTCTGCTGAGCGCGCTGCATCGATACTCGGCAGGATCGGAACAGCACTCAACGGCTTCACCGGCAGTTCGGAAACAAATTCGCGGATACGCGCGATACACTCGGCGTCGTCCTTCACACGATAATGCGCCACGCCCGAGAGTTCGTTATGCGCGCGTGCGCCGCCGAGCGTTTCGTTGTCAATCGTTTGTCCCGTCGCGCCCTTAACGAGATTCGCACCGCCCAAGCCCATGAAGGAGGTTCCATCTACCATCACAATCACATCCGAGAGCGCGGGCAGGTAAGCCCCGCCGGCAATGCAAGGCCCCATCACCGCGGAGATTTGCGGGATTTTCAGATAGCGGCGCATGATCGAGTTGTAATAGAAGATCCGTGAGGCGCCATACTGGCCGGGAAACACGCCGCCCTGATACGGCAGGTTAACGCCAGCCGAATCGACGAGATAGATAATCGGCACGTGCGAGCGCATTGCGATCTCCTGCGCCCGTAGAATTTTCTTGATTGTCTCCGGCCACCACGATCCGGCCTTGACCGTTGCGTCGTTTGCTACGACTACTACCTCACGTTCGTGCACACGCCCAACAACCGTAACTACTCCCGCACCCGGCGCGCCACCGTCATATTGATCGTAAGCGACGAGTAATCCTATTTCCTGTGCGTACGAATCTTGATCGAGCAGCAAATCAATGCGCTCGCGCGCGGTGAGTTTTCCCTGAGTGTGCTGCTTCTCAATCTTGTCCGGTCCGCCGCCAAGACGCAGTCGGGCCTCGAGTTCCTGCAACTCGGTTGTTAATTCACGCAGGCGTGTCGAAGATTGTTTGGTGGCCGGCAGGACGTCAGAAATTTTCATGATTCAGACCGGCCATTTGCGGAAGTGCTAGTCAAGGCAACTCAAATTAACACAGCCAAAGTCGTCGTTACAATTTGCGGTTGGTCCGGCACTTCGGCAAGATGGAAGCCGCACTATCGCTACCAAAGCGCATTGATGAGCTTGCTTGCCTCGACGCCTTGCGGTAGGCCTTCAAGGATCACTACACGCAAACCTCGGAGTTCAATAACGACTTCGCCTTCGCTTGTCTGCCAGGAATACGAGTTGCGAGTTGCAAGTTTTGGGTTTCGGGTTTCGGGTTCGGAGTCAGATGGTTCCAATCTCTTGGCGCCGGGGTAGCGGAGTTCCGTGCGCTTGACGTAGGCATCGAAAAACTCGCGCGCGTCGTTCTCTGTGTCCCATGTAGCCAGTTGTGCGAGAAATACCCGGCCGTCTGGTCCTTCATACAGCGCGTAGCGATCGCCTCCCCAACCCGCCGCCGCGCGTTTCGACTCGGCCGCAGAATTCAGAAACTGATCGAGAATCAGGTAGTACGTCCATTCCCCGTTGACGTCCGAATCGATACGGCGCCAGGAAGAAGAAGTGGGCAGTGGGCGTCTACTCGAATGCTGATTGCTGATTGCCGATTGCTGTTTGCTTCCCGCGTTCAGCAGATTCGTGACGTCCGGCAACACGACCTTTATCGGGCGTTCGTACTTGAAATATTTTCCCGCGTGCAGAATCTGTTCGCTGGAGAGCGGCAGACGGGTAAAGGCGTTTGAGACCATCGTCCAACCTCCTCGTTTGTACAAATGAGTGGCCCACTCCGATCCTTGCATGTACGGAAAGATCAGCGATTCGCGCATCGCCCGCGGCATCTTGTTAAACTGATCCGTTGACACTCCAGTGGTTAGCGACCGGCTGAAGGCCAGCGCTACGAGCGGATTCCTGGCCATGTAGAGCATCATTGCGAGCGTGGCGTCGCCTTCGACCAACGCATGAACAGCAAGCTCGGCATCTGAATCGCCGTGCGGCCATTTCTCAAAGCGGCGGAGGTTGAAATGCTGATCCTGAAGCGCGTGGGTCAATTCATGCGCCATCACCGGCTTTTGTCCTTCCAACTCAAGCCAATCAGCCAGATAGAATTCCTGGGCTTTTGGATCATAATAGCCTGCTACCTGCTCCGTCAGGAGCTTGATGATATTCGATCGATATTCAAAATTGTCGGGTGCCAGACCAAACTTTCGCAATGATACTTCGGTGGCATGCATCTCGGCTGTGGTCATCTGATCATTAAGGTTCTTGATCAGCATGCGTTCAATCTCAGATCGAGATTGCGCACCGCTCCTCACCGGTCTCAGGATTGCCAGCTCTCTGATTTCGCTGGTTTCCTTCAGCACTTCAGCAGTCGCCGCCACGATGACCGCATTTCTCGCGTTGCTTTTAGCCACGCTCGCCTGTTGCAGGATGGAGGCCCCAATAGAGTGTCTGGCAAGCAGGCCGGCCATTGCCAGTCCGGGGACGAAAACGAGGGCCAGGAATCGACTAATTCGCTTTGACATCATTGGGCTTTCGCTCTTATAGTCCGCTAAACGATAAACAGCTCAAGGCAACACGCAACTCTTTCAGCTAGAGTTTGAAGGCATGACGCTCATATGACAAGTCCGGCTCCAGAGATCGCCTTAGGAGAATGGCACGAAACCCTCTTGCGGGTCCGCTATGCGGAAACGGACAAGATGGGGATTGTCTACTACGCAAACTACCTCATCTGGTTTGAGTTGGGTCGCACTGAGTTTTGCCGCGCCCGCGGTTTTTCGTATCGAGACATGGAAGAGAACGAAGACGCCTTCCTCGTGGTCGCCGAAAGCTACGCCCGTTACAAGGCGCCCGCTTTTTATGACGACGAACTGCTGGTTCGCACTCACATTACCGAGATGCGCAAGCGATCGCTGAGATTTGGCTACGAGATAGTTCGCGTGACGGATGGTCAAATAATAGCCGAGGGCGAAACTGGACATGTGGTGACCGACGCCACCGGTCGCGTGCGATCATTTCCGGAAGGCTACGCCCAGCGGCTCCTTGCGCCGCCCATCATCAAATCTCAAGCGGCAGGTGAGATAGTTCCCGATCAGGAAGGCCCAGACTAAAACAGTTGCCAGTGGTCAGTGACCAGTGGTCAGCGGCCGTTTGTTTCCATCTTGAAAGAATACTTTCACCAGAAAAAAGGGCGAGCAGTGTCTGTTCGTTTGTAACCTCTCATCGCCTTCCTTAACACTATCCTCATTTACTTAGTTAAGGAGAATCTTGTGAAGGTAAAAACCTATCAAGAACTGGTAGTCTGGCAAAAGGCGATGGATTTGATCGAGGAGGTTTACAAAATATCCCGGAGCTTTCCCAGGGAAGAGATTTACGGACTCACGAGCCAGCTTAGGAGAGCTGCGGTTTCAGAGGGACAAGGTAGGCGCACCACTGCGGATTTCCTGCGCCACTTATCAATTGCCTACGGGTCATTGTTGGAACTTGAAACCCAAGTATTAATAGCGACTCGATTAGGTTATTTGGCCCAAGGAAAGTCGGGATGTGATGAATGTGGCGGCCGAGGTCGGTCGGCTACTAAATGGACTAATGACTTCCTTAGTAAGGTGAACGCATTTCTGCTGGCCACTGGTCACTGGCCACTTTTACTGCTCATGTGCAAGGTTCAACCGCACGATCCCGCGCGCTTTCCCAGTCTCATCGTCGATATCCAACACCGCGCCGCAAATCCGCGCTTGCTGGGTTGAGTGTTCTGCTCTTTTCGCAACTGCCGAGGTAAAACGCGCGATCACGTCTTCCTTGTTCATCCCAATAACGCCGGAGTAGCTGCCAGTCATTCCTAAATCCGTTAGGTAGGCAGTTCCCTGTGGCAACAGTCTTTCGTCCGCTGTTTGGACATGCGTGTGTGTGCCGACTACCGCTGACACACGCCCATCGAGATACCAGCCCATCGCCATTTTTTCAGACGTAGCTTCCGCGTGCACGTCAACTACGCGCACCTTAGTTTCCGCTGGCAGGGATTTCAGCAACTGGTCGGCGGCACGAAAGGGATCGTCTGACGGCGGCATGAAAACACGCCCCATTAAGTTAATCACTGCAACGGGGGTGTTCCTGATGATTCCGGTCCATATCCCGCTTCCAGGGGTATTGGGCGGATAGTTTGCCGGTCTAAGCAAGCGGGGCTGCTTGGCGATGTAGGGAATGGCTTCTTTCTTATCAAAGATGTGATTGCCGGATGTCATCACATCAATTCCGGAATCGAAAAGTTGTTCACACAATGAAGGAGTGACGGAAAACCCGCCCGCCAGGTTCTCAGCATTCATGATGGCAAGGTCAATCTGGTACTGCTCCCGCAAGTCCTGTATGCGCTCGAGCACAGCCAAACGGCCGGGCTTCGCCACCACGTCGCCAATCATTAGGATATTCATAGGAAGTGAGTCGTAAATAGTAAATCGTAAATAGAAAAAGCCGTAAACCGAAACCGTCAATACGCGAATAGCTTCACCGACTATTTACGATTCACGATTTACTATTTACGACTTGAGTTGGCAGGAGGGAAATCCGCAGTGGTCGTTCCGAAGCCGTAATTGAACCTGCTTTTACAG
>JBDUAQ010000014.1:0-29589 GCA_040004575.1 bacterium | reverse complement strand
ATGCCGTCGCTGAAGTATTCCATACCTGGATCAGCAGTAAGATTAGTAAGGGGAAGGACGGCGAGCGAGTCGACTACCTGGCGCGAACGTCGTCCAGGCGATTCAGTCTCCGTACGATCTGCTTCGGAAGAGGCATATCCCGACGCGGAACTAACGGCCGTCCTCTTTGGGCCGCTGTCTAGTGACTGTTCGAGCTGTTCTTCAAATTCAAGTTTGCGCCTGAGGCTCTTGAGATCCGTCAGGAATTCCCTGGCAGTCTGGTATCGCTCCTCTTTGTCTTTACGCAGCGCCTTCTTCACAATCCACTCCAGCTCCGCCTGCACTTCGGGCGAGTACCGGGCCAGCGGAGCCGGATCTCGTTCCAGGATCGAAGCGATGATGTCGCTACTGGTGGCTCCCTCGAACGGCACGCGGCCGCCAACCATCTCGTAAAGCACGACACCCAGACTCCAAATGTCTGTGCGAGCATCTACGGCGATGCCGCGCGCCTGCTCCGGCGACATGTAATGGGCCGTACCCATCACCATCCCTGGCGCCGTCTTAACCAGCGTCGGTGATTCAGAAGCGTCGAACTTCTTCTCCGTCAACTTCACCAACCCGAAGTCGACCACTTTGACAATTCGGTCTGTGCGCAGAATGATGTTTTCGGGTTTGATGTCACGATGAATAATGCCTGCCTCGTGCGCCGCACACAGCGCAGCAGCCACCTTTGTGGCAACCTGAAGCGCTTCAGTAGTCTTCATCTGCGTATCCTCCATATGCCGGCGCAGTGTCTGGCCCTGAATGAACTCTGTGGCGATGAAATGAAGTGAATCAATTTCGCCGATCTCATAAATGGTGATGATGTTCGGATGATTCAGGGCTGAAGCGGCGCGAGCTTCCTGCTGGAAGCGGCGCACGCGCTCATCGTCTTCGGTGAAATGAGCAGGGAGCACTTTGAGCGCAACCTTGCGTCCCAGCCGCGTGTCTTCAGCAAGATAAACTTCTCCCATACCACCTGTCCCGATAAGAAGAGTGATCTGGTAGGGACCGAAGGATTGCCCGGCTAATGATTTCGTCTGATCTTCCAAAGACTCTGCCATTAATTGGAAAGCGGGTGATTCGATAAAGGTACCTGCCTCCTCGTGCGATGCGATCAGTGATTGAACTTCACTTTGCAGGGACGGATTATCTCTGCATGCTTCATCGAGAAAAGCGGCACGCTTGCCAGGTTCGACCTCTAGGGCGGAATGCAAGAGTTCTTTTATCTGTCGCCACCGTTGAGGCGTCATTGGCGCTTACCTCTTGTCATTTGCGTGGCAATGTTGGACCTGAATGGAGTACAAAAAGCTGGCGGCCCCGATAGGCCGAACTGCTTAGCTATCCTTTTCTGTTTTAAGAAAACGGCGAACTTCGGCAACGAACTTTGGCCAGGCCGGCTCGCATTCGAGCAGCAGATGGTTGTGACCCTCAAGTGGCACGAAGCGCGCGCCGGGGATCATCCCGGCAATCAGGCGTCCCTCCTCGAAGGGGGCCACGGCATCATCACGACAGTGCAGAACCAGCGTCGGCACTTTCACCTGCGATAGGAAATCGGTGACATCTATTTGGCCGACCTCATTGAGAAGCCGGCACGCATTCTCCGGCGATGCCGTGATGCGCTGGAGATCGTTGAACCAATGCCACTGCTCCAGCGTTGCATTGGGCAAAAAGAGTGTGGTCCATAACTGCCGGTAGGCGGGATTGTCTTGCCCCCAGCCGAGCTTCGTAAGCGTCAGGTAAGCACGGCGTCGCTCAAGCTCCTCGGGCGAGGATCCACGTCTGGCCCAACCTCTTGCATAAGTGCCATACAGAATGAGATGAGACACTTTCTCTGGATGACGAACTGCATATGCGATGGCGACGGGGCCACCTTGGGAAATTCCCAGAATCGGAAAGCGACTCACGCCCACCGCGTCTACGACCGCCTCCATATCCTGGACGAACGCCTCGAACGAAAGATTTTCTACATTCCAATCGGACAGCCCATTCCCTCGTTCATCGTATCGAACCACAAGATGGTATCGCGCAAACTCTTCAAACAGGTGACGCCAAATCGGGCTTTGCCAATCGAATTCCAGGTGATTTAGCCAGTTTGCGGCCTTAACCAGTGGCGGGCCATGACCTACCGTTGCGTAAGCGATCCGAACGCCATCAGCCGTGGTGCAGAAACGAATCTCCTGTTCCATCTGCTTAGGACTAATCCCTATCAGCTCTGGCATCACCGCCAGCTCCGATTCACGCTGAGATTCGAGCCGTTGTTTAAGACTCTTCAAATCAGTGAGCAACTCTTTGGCTGTTTGATAGCGCTCGGCTTTATCTTTACGCAGAGTCAGGTTGACTATTCGCAGCAATTCAGCCGGTGTCTGTGGGGCCGATTGACTAAGCTCCGGCGGGTCGACTCTTAGGATTGAAGCCAATACATCCGTCATCGTTTCACCCGTGAACGGTACGTGGCCCGCCACCATCTGGTAAAGCACTACCCCGAGGCTGAAGATGTCGGTGCGCGCGTCCATCTTCTGTCCGCGCGCTTGCTCGGGTGACATGTAATGAGCGCTGCCCATTAATAACCCTTGCTTTGTCTTGACCAGGGTTGCAGCTTCCAGATCGTCGCTCTTTTTGTCTAATAACGTGGCCAATCCGAAGTCCAGCACTTTGACGATCCCGTCCGTGCGAAGCATGATGTTTTGCGGCTTGATATCGCGATGCACGATTCCCGCCTGGTGTGCTGCACAGAGCGCGGAAGCCACCTGCACGCCAACGTCAACGGCTTCGTAGGTTTCTATCCGGCTCGCTTCCAGGCGATCGGACAATGTCACGCCCTCAATGAACTCGGTGGCGATAAAATGAAGTGAATCGATTTCGCCGATCTCATAAATGGTGATGTTGTTCGGATGATTCAGCGCAGAGGCGGCGCGAGCTTCCTGCTGGAAGCGGCGCACGCGCTCATCGTCTTCGGTGAAATGAGCAGGGAGCACTTTGAGCGCAACCTTGCGTCCCAGCCGCGTGTCTTCAGCAAGATAAACTTCTCCCATACCCCCACTCCCCAGCGGGCGAATGATCTGATAGGGACCGAAGGATTGCCCGGCTAATGATTTTGTCGGGTCTTCCAAAGACTCTGCCATTAATTGGAAAGCGGGTGATTCGATAAAGGCACCCGCTTGCTCGTGAGAAGTTATGAGAGACTCGATCTCTTTGCGCAGCAGGTCATCATCAGCACAGGCCGCGACGAGAAAAGCGGAACGCTCGCCCGGCTCGCGCTCAAGTGCGGATTGCAAGAGCGTCTTGATCTGCTGCCAATGTTCAGGCGTCATGCTTTTGCTTGCTACGGCGTAAGGCCGATGCGGCGCACAATCTGTCGCCAGCGTTCAGATCGCATCGCCGGTTACCTTTTGCTCAGTTCGCGGTAGAGCCATGCTTTAGCCGTGCTCCATTCGCGCTTGATAGTTGCCGGCGAGAGGTCGAGAACCTCGGCGGCCTCCTCAATCGTGAGCCCACCGAAGAACCTGAGTTCAACGATCCGGCTTTGCTGCGGGTCAAAATCTGCCAGCGTCTTCAGCGCATCATCGAGCGCGACCACCTCTGCGGCCCGGTCCTGAGAAACAATCATTGCTTCATCGAGCTCGATTCTGTGGGCGCCGCCTCCGCGCTTTGCATAGGCCTGACTCCGCGCATGATCCACCAGAATAGTGCGCATTACCTGGGCGGCGATGGCGAAGAAGTGGGCCCGGTTTTGCCAGTGAACACCCTTTCGATTTACCAAACGGATGTAAGCCTCGTTGACCAGCGCAGTCGTTTGCAGCGTGTGGCCGGGGCGCTCGCGACTCATGTAATGACGAGCCAGCCGACGCAATTCCTCATGAATCAGCGGCAGCAGTTTATCGAGCGCTGCCTTGTCTCCGTTACTCCACTCAATGAGGAGTTCGGTTACTTCGTGCGTTGAGGGTTGAGTCATTCAAGAAAGACCATATTGATTTACTAAAGTTCCGCGAATTCTACCATCTTTTAAGCTCTAACTAAGTGCGATCGGCTCTGGCCCGCCGGCTGCAAAAAATTTCGGACAATTTTGAGCCATTTCACGCCGGATTCCCGCTTAAGGCGATGAAGGCCGGAAGGTGAGATAACCAGAGGGAACAGTAGTAACCAATTACATCTCTTAGGCAGCGACAAAAACCCGATACACGCGCTTACTCACTGTGGTCCAACTGGTCTGTCAACTTCACCGTTTGCTCGGCAGACTACTTTTAATCAACCGTCCATCCCGACCGTTTGGGATGACTTCAATAGGAGGTCAACAATGAAAAGCTTTCGCCTATCTCTTATCTTCCTCGCAGTCTGTTCGCTGTTTATCGGCACCGTTCCCTTGAAGGCACACGGCACATCCGGCCCAAGAGCTGTGGCTGCTCCGGACAACCTGTCTGCCATCACAAACCAGGAACTGGCGCGAGCCCGGCGCGGAACTGCGAAGTATCACGACATAGCACAAGCCGAAGCTGATGGCTACGTCAACATTAACATTTACGAGTCAGGTGAAGGGCTTCACTACGTAAACTTTTCGTTGGTTGATTCGACTTTCGACCCCGAGCATCCGGAGGTGCTCCTTTACGCACCCGTTCCACACGAGAACCGTATGGAGTTGGTGGCAGTGGAGTACGTCGTTCCTTTGAGTCTCTCGGCTACCGCGCCCGCAGGGTTCACCGGCGACACCGATGTATGGAGGGAGAACTCAGAAGGGCTTGGCCTGTGGGAGTTGAATGCCTGGATCTGGCTCAACAATTCGAATGGTATTTTCGCCTTTAAGAACACGCGCGTCCCGTAAACCACGGGTGTCCGGGACAGGCAGTAGCGGACGATCAATATTCCTTTCAGGGCACGTTCCCTTATGGTGTGCCCTCTCCCAGACAGGAGGAGTTTCCATGATTACGCGACGTTACAAAATGATACTTGTCGTTTTAGCGCTGGCTGTTGTCGCGACGATGTTTCTGACTCGGTCGACTTCCGCAAGCAGCGGCGACAGCTTTCTGGGTGACCAGTTATCCACGATTCTCAGCCAACACGGGTTTACGGGCACAGTCGGGATGTCCCTCGAACAGAGGTTAGGCCGGAAGGTTGATAATCAACTTGCCGACCTCGGGCGCAATTTATTCCACGACACCATCGTGGGCCTCAACAACGACAACTCCTGCTCCGGTTGTCACTCAGCGACCGCAGGATTTGGCGACACGCAGTCGATCGCTATCGGCGTCGAAAACAACTTCATCGTGGGACCAGATCGGAGCGGACCGCGAAACCAGCGGCGTACGCCGATGGCCGCGAATACCCCGTTCTTCCCAAACCTCATGTGGAACTCACGTTTCGCCTCGTTGTCGTTCGATCCGTTCGACAATAGCCTCGGGTTCATGTTCCCACCACCCGAGCAGTTGACGCTTTCCGACAAGGCACACCTGCTGATCGCGCAGGCCTTTATCCCCCCGACCGAGCGGGTGGAGGCGGCGGGTTTCGTCTTTCCGGGCGACAACTTCGCCCTTCGCGCTGAGGTCATGCAGCGGATCAATGACGTGCCTGAGTATCGCAAACTCTTCGGCAAGATCTTCCCTGAGGTGAAGGCGGGCGGTCCGATCACTTACGACCTGTTCGCGAAAGCGATCGCCGAGTTTGAATTCACGCTGGTCTTTGCCAACGCGCCGCTTGACCGCTTCGCACGTGGCCAGCAGAACGCGCTGAGCGAAGACCAGAAGCGGGGCGCTTTGCTCTTCTTCGGGAGGGCCAATTGTGTCGCCTGCCACGCGGTCGCCGGAGAATCGAATGAAATGTTTAGCGACTTCCGCGCGCATGTGATCGGCGTGCCTCAAATTGCGCCCGCGGTAGGAAACCCGGCAGCCGGTAATGTGACCTTCGACGGTCCCGGGCAGAACGAGGACTTTGGGCTGGAGCAGGTGACCGGCAACCCGAATGATCGTTACATGTTTCGTACTTCTCCGATCCGAAACGTCGACTTGCAGCCCGCATTCTTCCACAACGGCGCGTTCACCCGCCTGGAAGACGCAATCCGATTCCACCTCAACCCGGCAGGTCAGGCGCCCGCCTACGACCCGACGGTGGCTGGCGTCGCGCCTGACCTGCGCGGCCCAGTGGGCCCCATTGGCCCGGTACTGGCGCGACTTGATCCGGCATTGGTGACGCCGATCAACCTGTCAAACGATGAATTCCGCCAGCTGGTAGATTTTGTCCGGAACGGTTTGCTCGATCCGAGAGCCAAGCCGGAGAACCTGCGTAAGTTGATTCCGCGTCGGGTGCCCAGTGGCAGGCCGATCCAGATCTTCCAATAGCCGGCGGATTGCTGGAGTGACGCACGCTCAGTCGATTTAGTAGAGGTCTTTGGGAAAGGAGTCAGCCATGTCGAAATATTTGTTCATTGAATCAAGAGATCCTTTTGAATCACGAGACACGGAGTTTCTCGAAGAGACGGCGATGTCCCTGAAACAGCGAGGGCACGCAGTCACGATATTTCTGGTGCAGAACGGAGTCCTCGCCGCACGCAGAAACGGACGCGATTCTTACCTGGGCCGGCTCGCGGGCGCGGGAGTTACGTTGCTGGCGGACGACTTCTCATTGTGTGAGAGAGGAATTCAAAATGCCGAGCTACAGCCAGGAATTCAGCCGTCGGGAATTGAAACGCTCGTGGATGCTCTGATGAGCGAAAAGACAAAGGCAATCTGGCATTGAGGAGGAATTAATGACTGAAAAGAAACTGACACTGGCGTTGATGGATCCGCCATACGAGTCGGCCAATTCAACGACCGCTCTGCGCATTATCTCGGCGGCCCTGCAGAAGGGCATTCACGTCAATGTTTTCGCGTACGAGGGCGCCGTCTGTTTGCCTTTGAAAGATCAGGCGCCACATGCCAATCCGGTGAAGGGCACGACCGTCGAACAGGAAGAACATCCGACGACCAAAGCATTCATCAGCTCACTGTTAAAGATTGGCAACGGCGATCCATTACTGACTTGGGTCAACTGTGGGCTCTGCGTAGATGAGCGCGGCGCCGGCAACGTTGTCGAGGGTGTGAAGCGTGGCAGCCCGGCAGACTTTTTGAAGATGGCCCAGGAATCAACTAACACGCTGGTGATTCCAACGAAGTGAGTAATTGTCCAACAAAGGGAGAGTAGCCATGAAGATTCTGAACATTGTGGAAACAGCTTATCGCGCCACGCTCGAAGAGCAGGACGACACGATCCTTTGGCTCAGTGGCGCTTTGAAGAATGCTGGCGCCGAAGTGGACCTGGTGTTACGCGGCAATGCAGTGAACTACCTGGTGGCCCAGGAGTGTCCAGCGTTCAAGATCGGCAGCATTGGTGTCAATCACCCCGCGCGACCCAATGAAGATCTCGGCAGGTTGCGCGAGAAGGGCGTGAAGATCTTCGCGCTCGCCGCTGACCTTGAAGAGCGGGGAATCAACCGGGACAAGTGCATCAGTGGCGCCCAGATGATTAGCAATAAGGATCTGGTTGGTTTGATGGACGCCTACGAGCAGGTTTGGCACTGGTAAAGCTGGACTGAAGCTTTTCAACTGCGTGTTTAGAACGGCTCGTTGCAATCAGTGGGGTGGTTGAAGGCGATTGCATTGATGCCGGTCCCGGCACACTCGACTTCAACACCGTTTTCGCAACCGGTCCGGCACGCCCACACGGACTCGCTTTCAAATGAGGGATAAGGAATTAGAGTGGAGCACTGGCCTAAACCTGGGAGGAATGAAACATGAAACGAATAATCTACTTTTCGCTCTTGATCACTGGCGTGGTGGGGCTGGGTTTACTCGGCGTCGGCGTTCCCCAGGGTCACACCGGGGGCGGCGGCGACCTGACCGTTCCCGAGACTTGGCGTGGAACCTGGGAAGTCACCGTCGCTTATCGGGACCACGCAACCGGTAGGCTGGTCGCGACCGATGTGACCACGGCGGCGATCTGCCCCGGCGAACCAATCATGCCGGCACTCTTGAGCACAACACTTCATTGTTCGGGAGAGGCCGCCGCGAGCGAGATCGGAGTTTTATGTAGTGCGAAGCGTTCGCCTCGGCCCGGTTGCAACGTCTTCGTCAACGCCGATCTCGATAGCCAACGCGAGGGCAACACTTGGAGTGGCGCGGGAAGTTGGACCGCAAAAGTTGTGGGAAACTGCGAACACGTCAATTTCGGCGAGGACTTCGTGGTTTCTGGAACGCGGGTCAGCAACGAGGCCGCGTGCGACGGGGAGCAATCGAGCCTCGTGCGCCGCTTCTTCGCACACAGCGAACTCGTGCCCGTCCTTGCAGGGAGTGACATGCCATGACGAAACTTAATGAATCGGATCGCAGCGATGGAAACGGCAAGCAGCAAATGACGCATTCATCACGTGCCCGGCGCATGGGACTCGCCCGGTTCGCGTTTCTTGGGCTCATCATGATCTTTGCGCTTGGCAATCAGCGTTGCCCTGGAGATGACCGGCCACCCGCGATTAGCTGTCAAGACTTTGACCTTCTGGTCGAGCCTGGAACGTGTGTGGTATTCGAGAACCCGTGCGCAGACCACCAGTGGACGCGTCCCCCAGTCACAGACGGTTTCCGACTGGAACCCAGCGAGGAACAACTCGCCGTTTTCACCAATGAGCACGTTTCGCTAACCACAACGCGCGTCGGTGATGATACCGCGCGATCAATCTGCGTTGCGGCCGACGCGCCGCTTCACGCGCAATTTCCGGTCGGATTTCGCTACGGCTACACCAACACCTCCGACTATGGACAAGCCAGTGTCATACTGACGGTGGCTCGGCGGCTCATGGTGAGCGCAACCGCCGCACCGTCGATTATCAACGTTGGCGAGAGCTCTCAGCTCGTCGCGAATGTGTCCGGCGGCGCCCCGCCGTACTTCTACTCCTGGATACCGGCCAGCGACCTCGACCGCTCCAACGTCGCGGCGCCAATCGCGACACCGCAAGGGACAGATAACTTCCAAGTCACAGTCACAGACTCATTCGGGCAACGGGCACAGGCTTCAGTCACCGTTTATGTCAGGCTCGAGCTCACGGTCACGGCCAATCCGGAGGTGATCAATGCAGGCGACCCTTCGCAACTCTTGGCCATCACAGCAGGCGGTTCGCCACCCTTTACTTTCTCATGGACACCAACTCTGGGGTTGGACGACCCGCATCGCTCGAATCCCGTCGCCCGTCCCACTACCACGACCACGTACCACGTTACGGTAAACGATGCAGCAATCGCGGTGCGAGAGGGATCCGTCACGGTCACTGTGGGAACCCCCCTTAGTGTGCACGCGACAGCGGACCCATCATCGATCAACTTAGGGGAGACTTCCCAGCTCGATGTGACAGTGAGCGGTGGTTCTCCTCCTTACACGTACACTTGGTTTTCGAATCCCAGCACGAGTGTGATCAGTGATCCTCACATCCGAAACCCCGTCACTGCGCCGCAGGTGACGACACACTATGGCGTTCGGGTAAGGGACTTGGGGAACAACATTTTCCGTGAGGTTACTGATTACGTCACGGTCACTGTGAGGCCAACACCAACACCAACACCGACACCGACACCGACGCCGCCGCCGGTCGTGGCAAGTTTTGTCTTCAACGTGACCTGCTGTCCAACGCTCAACCTTGATGCGAGCGCCTCGACAGGGAACATCGTCTCTTACACCTGGGACTTGAGCTGGACCTCGGTGAGCCCGGACCGCGTGACATCGTCACCGACGACCTCATTCACGATCCGGGAAGTCGACCGCGGCACGATCCGGCTGACGGTAGCCGACGCCGCGGGCAACACCGCGACCACGACGCGGACCTTCTAAGGGAGCTGCTTCCGGTGACTGGCAGACGAAGCGTTCGGGAACCGAGATGCAACCGGGTTCCATTCGCATCCGCGGTTGTTAATTGGAAGTGGACTGCAGAGGCTAA
Organism: bacterium; assembly: GCA_040004575.1. GTDB lineage: Bacteria > Acidobacteriota > Blastocatellia > Pyrinomonadales > Pyrinomonadaceae > PSRF01. The sequence goes on along the minus strand of JBDUAQ010000014.1, from coordinate 19,625 downwards.
GTGCCAACAGTCTCAGACAACCAGGAATAGCGGGTTCTCAAGAATCTTCTTGAACGTCTGGAGGAACTTTGCGCCAGTGGCGCCGTCAACTACGCGATGGTCGCAGGACATCGTGACGCGCATCATCTGGCGTATGACCAGCTCGTTGTTTCGCACTACCGGCTTAGGAGACATCGCGCCCACCGCCAGGATTGCTGCTTCGGGCGGGTTGATGATGGCGGTGAATTCGTCGATACCAAACATTCCCAGATTGCTGACGGAAAAGCTGGCGCCCAAATATTCTTCCGGCTTTAACTTGCGGTGGCGCGCTCGTTCGGCCAAATCGCGAACCTCAGCAGCGATCTCGCTGAGTGACTTCTGATCTGCGGCACGAACAATCGGCGTAATTAATCCTTCCTCGATAGCCACGGCAACGCCGATGTCAGCTTGTTCGTAGTATCTGACCACCTTGTCTTGAAACGAAGCGTTGACCTGCGGATGCTGCATTAGCGCGGCAGCAACGACCTTGATGATGATGTCGTTGATGCTAATCTTGAGTTCCGGATCGAGTTCGTTGATACCCTTGCGCATTTCGGCCGCGCGATCCATTTCGATCTCGGTAGTCAGGAAGAAATGTGGTACTGGCCCCAAAGAGGTCACTAAGCGTTTGGCGATTGTGCGGCGCATCTCGCTGGCCGGCTCGTCGCGGTAAGCTGAGGCTTGCGCGTTCACAGATTGCTGAAGGGGAGCGGCGCCGACTGCTCGCAGATGTCTCTGTGGGGATTGCGCGCTGGCTGGAGCGCTCGCGGCCTTACCGCCAATCAGTTCTTCGACGTCGCGTTTGATAATTCTGCCGCCGGGGCCGCTACCACTCACGGAGCGCAAATCAATCCCAGACTCTGCTGCCATGCGCGCCGCCAATGGAGAAACAATTAAACGACCGGTTGCGGTTCGCTCAGGCTGTGCAGCCTCCTGACCTCCATTACCAGAGGCATTACCGGAGGCACTGGCGGCGGCCGCTGTTTCAGGAGTTGGAGCTGGCTTTGCTTCAGGCTTACTTGTTTCTGTTGCTGGTTCCGGAGCGGCAGCGGCCTTCGGCGAAGGACTCGCGGCAGATTGGGCTGTCAGCGCGGAAATATCTTCGTCAGGCTCACCGATGATGGCGATCAACTGACCCAGTGGCGCCGATTCGCCTTCCTGAATAAGAATCTTGCGCAAGACTCCGTTGCCGAGTGCTTGCATTTCCATGGTTGCTTTATCGGTATCGATCTCGGCGAGTGGTTCGCCCATTGATACCTTGTCGCCCTCTTTCTTCAGCCAGCGAGAGAGTTGTCCCTCCTCCATCGTCGGCGAAAGCTTGGGCATGATTACCTGAGTTGCCATTTTGTCGGATAGCTCTTGTCAGTACCGCCTGCGGTAGCGGGCGGGTTAGGCCTTGAACTCGTGCATTAATCAGTCGACCCGCCCGCTACCGCAGGCGGTACTGACAGCTAATCCAGATACGCAACTTCGCGGACCGCAGCAACTATCTGGTCCACGTTCGGAATTGCCAGGTCTTCCAGATTCTTTGCGTAGGGCATGGGCGCGTTAGCACCAGATACACGCTTGACTGGGGCATCGAGATAATCAAAAGCGCGCTCAGTAATTTCTGCACTGATCTCTGCCGCAATTCCGCAGAAGGGATGCGACTCTTCAGCGATTACTGCTCGGTTCGTTTTCTTAACCGACTCGATGATCGTGTCGATATCCAGGGGCCGGATAGTCCGCGGATCGATCACTTCGCAGGAGATGCCCTGCTGCTGCAAAACTTCAGCGGCCTTTAGCGCCACCGGGACCATCAACGAGCGCGCTACGATCGTGGCGTCTGCTCCTTCGCGTTTAATGTCTGCGACGCCCAGCGGAATAGTAAATTCCGGATCGTCAGACACCTCACCCTTCTGGCCGTACATTCTTTCCTGCTCAATGAAGATCACCGGATCGTCGTCACGAATTGCAGACTTCAAGAGACCCTTGGCATCTGCCGGAGTGGAAGGCATCACCACCTTCAGGCCAGGGAAGTAAGCAAACCAGGACTCCAGCGCCTGCGAATGCTGCGAAGACACCTGGTAAGCCGAGCCGCCAGGGCCACGGAATACCATGGGAATTTTGAACTGTCCGCCTGACATGTAAAGCATCTTGGCGGCGGAGTTGATGATCTGATCGGTCGCGAGAATCGAGAAGTTGAAAGTCATGAACTCTACGATCGGCCGCAGCCCAACCATCGCGGCGCCAACGCCGAGCCCGGCAAAACCAAGTTCTGTTATGGGAGTATCAATGACGCGCTTGGGCCCGAGCTCCTCGAGCAAGCCTTTGGTAACTTTGTAAGCTCCCTGATATTCGCCGACCTCCTCGCCCATCAGGAAGACGTCTTTGTCGCGCAACATCTCTTCGCGTAAAGCTTGATTGAGCGCCTCGCGCATAGTTACCAAAGCCATTTAATGAGTTCCTCTTTTACGATCGACCCGGCTTGATTGGAGTCGCATAAATGTCGGTGTAGAGTTCCTTCGCATCAGGCAAGGGACTTTCCTCCGCAAATCGCACCGCCTTATCAACCTGCTCTTTCACTTCTGCTTCGATCTTGGAAAATTCTGAGTTAGACAACACGCCCGCTTCTTTCAAGCTGGCCGAGAAAAGCTTAATCGGATCACGTTCCTGGTGCCGTTCGATCTCGGCGCGGGTACGGTAGTTTCCGGGATCAGACATCGAGTGGCCCATGAAACGATAGGTGCGGACCTCGAGTAGCGTAGGCAGCGACTCCTTGCGAGCGCGATTGACCGCTCTCAGCGTGGCCTCGCGCACCGCCAGCACGTCCATGCCGTCAACAAACTCGGAAGCAATATCGTAGGCCGTCGCTTTCTGCGAAATATCGTGCGACGACATTGCGCGCTCCAGCGATGTGCCCATTCCGTACTGATTGTTTTCGCAGATGAAAATGCAGGGAAGTTTCCAAAGCTGGGCCAAATTCAGTGATTCGTGAAAGGCCCCCTGGTTGACTGCCGCTTCGCCAAAGAAACAGAGTGTGACCTGATCAGTACCTTTATATTTCGCCGCGAAAGCCACGCCCGTCGCCAAAGGAATTTGTCCGCCCACAATAGCGTGCCCGCCAAGAAAGCCTACCTCCTTGTCAAACATGTGCATCGACCCGCCCTTGCCCCGCGAGCATCCAGTTGCCTTGCCGTAAAGCTCGGCCATTACAGACTCGGGTGACATGCCTTTGGCAATTGCGTGTACGTGTTCCCGATAACTCGTCAGGACATAATCATCTTTGCGGATTACGGAAATGGCGCCGATGGCTACAGCCTCCTGGCCAATGTAGAGATGGCAGAAGCCGCCAATCTTGCCGGCGCTGTATGTTTCAGCCGCCTTCTCTTCAAAACGACGACCGAGGAGCATGTCATGATAGAGCTTGATGAGGGTCTCGCGATCAATATTCGCGAGCCGACTCTCTTGCCCCTGCTTGGTTTTGCGGAGCTGCTTGCCGTTTTCTGGGGACGATGTCTCGTGAGAATCGGCGTCCATCACACCAGTAGCGCTCGTATCTTCGGCGCCCACGCGGGAGGATTCTGGCGTATGTTTTCTCATCTCGTAGTTTGACCTTGCCACTCGCTGACGCTTTCGACTATTGAACCGCCATTAACGGCGGTCTTCTAATGGGAATTGATTTTTGTAGTTACCAAAATGTGAGTTGGATTATACGCGAGGATTGTAACGACGTGCAAAACAAGGCCCTCAAGGAACCAAATGAAACGCTGCGGGATCCTGGCGGTGCCGACGGGTAGACAACAAAAAGCGCACACCGCCGCTGGAAGATGTGCGCATTGGCGGAAGGAAGCCCACAGCCTAACTGAAGGCGTCGAGCGCGTTAATCGGACTTCTGGCGAGGGTAATCACGGACTTGCGCAGGTGTTTATTGCTTTGCATCTTGCGCGCGGCCGCAGTCAGGAGTTCTTCCGTCGTTTCACCTTCATCAGGGTAGCAGGCCACACCGATGCTGAGACCCAATTGCACGTTTGTCCCGGTGCGCACAGAAAACTTCTGTTCTTCCACGGCATTTCGAATTCGTTCGCCGATTTCAGCCGCCATATAGGTAGACGCCATGGGCATGATGGCGACAAACTCGTCTCCCGCATAGCGCGTAAGAATATCCATCTGCCGGAGTTCTTTTCTGATTACCGCCGCAGCGCTGGCTAGCACCCGATCACCGATTGCATGCCCATACTGGTCATTGATTCCCTTGAAGTCATCAATATCCATACTAAGCACCGCCAGCGACTCATTCGCCATGCGCTGGCATTCCGCGATCCTTTGCTCAAGCATCATGTAGAAGCCGCGAGCGTTTGGCAGTTCTGTAAGCGGATCGGTAAGGGCGCTCTCCTTGGTCTTTTCGAAAGTTAGAGCATTGTTAAGAGCGCTCGATGCGTGTTGGCAAACAGATTCGAGCAGGCGAACGTGTTCGGTGGTGTAGGAAGTCCTGCTTTTGGAATAGAGGGTAATCGCGCCGAAAGCTCCGTCTTCGCGAAGTAAGGGTGAAACCAGCACTCCGCGATAATTCATGGCGATGTCTTCGGGGACGCCCACCAGATCCAACTCCGGGGATGCGTTGCACATGGAGCGGGCGTTTGCGACCACCCAGCCCGTGATGCCCTCGCCCACGGTCATTCGCCGGTAGCGAAAAACTTCCGCATCTTCGCCGGCTACGTGGGCCGCCGTGGCCTTGCCCGACTTTTCATCAACTACAAAGATGATGCACGTATCGAAAGGCACGATGGCGCGGAGTTTGTTGGAGACGAGGCTAACGGTGTCGTTGAGATTCAGCGATGAACCAATAGTCTGCGCGATCTCATGAAGGGCAAACACTTCGCGCTGTGCCTCCGAGATCGATCTGAAGCCCGAATCGTCGTTGGCCTGGGTGCCGAGTATGTTGGACGCCAGCCCGGCATCCGGCTTTGTTTTGGTTAAGTAGTCGTGTACAGCAGTTTCTGACTCCACCTGCTCTTGAATATCTTCGGCTGCGATTAGGTGGTCGAATTCCTCTACGTGTTCAATAAAGATCTCCACCACGCGAGGATCGAACGCAGTTGTCGACATGCTTCTTAAGAGGGCCAGCGATTCATCCCGCGTCATGCCCTTGCGATACGGCCGGTCACAACGCGTGGCGTCGTAAAAATCCACAACCGAAATGATTCTCGCGCCCAGCGGAATAGCCTCGCCTTTTAGTCCCTTAGGGTAACCGCTGCCGTCCCACTTTTCATGGTGGTAGCGAACGATGTCTTCAACCGGGTAAGGGAAATTGACCCGCCTCAGAATGTCCCCGCCTACGGTTGGATGGATCTTCATCTTCGCAAACTCAGCCTCAGTGAGCTTGCCTGGTTTGTTGAGAATGTATTCGGGCACGGCCAGCTTGCCAATGTCGTGCAGCAGGGCGCCGGCAAAAAGTGCCTGCAAATGTTTGCCGCCAACTTTGAACAGCTTGCCCATCTCTGAGGCGTAGATTTGAGTTCGACGAACATGGCCATGTGTCGTCTGGTCCTTTGCGTCAATCGCAATCGCAAGCGACTCGATTGTATTCATGTGGATCGTGGCCATTTCCTCGATGTGCTTGCGCTGTTCGGCTTCTCCGCGACGAACTTCATTGAGCCGCTTCTCATTAAACCTATACAGGAGATGAACGAGACCAGTAATCAGCAGACCGAGATAGATGAACGGCAACCCCGCGCCATGCAGCGAAGAATAGAAGAGTACGGCCGAAGCTGCGCCCGCAACCTGAGTGGTTAAAGTCCAAACGATGCTTTCCTGGGAAGGAATGACACGAGGTTTTCCCTCGACGATATTCAGCAAATAGATCGTGGCCAGCGTAGTCAGAAAGTATTGCAAGACCGCAAGCACGCAAAGCGGTACCAGGAGAGCATTGACGGGGAGCATCTGGTCGCCGGTTCGCAAAGAATCTCCCGCGAAGATAGTTACCAGATAGCCGTAACAGGACGCCGAAACAAAAGTCGAGATGATGGCAGTGGCGGTTGTGAAAAGAGACTCTCTCTTGCTTGAGAGTTCATAAGTGGAAACGAGACCGACAATACCAGCTAGCACTGTGGCCGGGCCGGCGGTAGTCGCTGGCGGCCCTGCATAGAGAATTATTGCGAAGAAGACAAGCGCGTCCGCCACTGACTTCCGACTTTGACTAACTCCGACGGCGTTGGTGATAGAGACTGTGAAGCGGCTGGCGGCAAGCGTCAGACCCAGGAGCACTAACCAGGATAAGAGGCCTGCGCTCGTTAAAATCGGGAGCCTCACCGTTGATACCAGGGCGGTAAAAAGAAGAAATAACCCGGTCGCGCATACGCTGATCAGGAAGACTTTACTTTTCCAGGTTCTCTTGTCAGTCATTAGAATGGTTGCCCTCGTTCGACAGGATATCTAGCTTGGCGTCATGGGGCCGGTGCTCGCGGATGAGCCGTGCAACTACCGAATATGCCGGAATGAGGTTGTTGGGAGTGTTAGCGAAAGTTGGTCTGAGACCAACCTTGTTTGACAATGGTAAAGATAACTTTTCCAAAGGGTTGCGTCAAGGCTTAATGTAGGTCAGTTTGAAGGGGCAGGCATGCCAATCTGGCCAGGCGCGGTCAGGCTGATTATCGCCTTAGGCCGAATTCGCACCCGCGCGGTCAGTCAGCAATTGTGAGGCCAACTCTTTGGGATCCGTCGTCGGGGCCTTACAAGTGAAGTTCTCACAAAGATAGACAGTAGCTTTTGCATTGAGTTGTGGACGTTCACGGAGCAGCGGGATGAATTCCGACGCCCTGGAATCGCCGGGAGAGGATTGTGCTACGACTTTGTTAGGTGAATACGCCTTCCAGATTTCGTCTTGGAGGGCGCGAGTTTGCGACGTGCCCGGCTCTCCGATTAGCACAATTTCCTTAGGGGTACCTAAGTAGAAATCCATGGCGCAGAGCAAGCGGCCAAAGCCAGACGGGTATCGCTGAACCGTAGCGGCCATCAGCCGCAGAATGGTGGTTGCCCGTCTTTGGTAGTCGACACTGTCAGTCAAGAGCCCAATTCGCAGCAGGACCTCGGCGGCGACTGAATTTCCTGATGGCGTAGCGTTATCGAAAAAGTCTTTGGAGCGAACTATCAGATCTTCATGGCTGCGGCCGGTATAGAAAAAACCGCCCTCCTCGTCATCCCAAAACTCGTCGATCATGGTTGCCGTCAAGCTACACGCTTCTTCAAGCCACTGAAGTTCGCCGCTGGTTTCAAACAAGGTTACCAGTCCATCGATGAAAAATGCGTAGTCCTCAAGATAGGCATTAAGTTTTGCGTGACCATCTTTGTAAGTTCTGAGTAGCAAACCATCGCGCCGCAGGTTGTTGAGAAGGAAGTGAGCGTTTTTCTTCGCAACTTCCAAATAGTCGGAGCGATTAAGAATTGTCGCAGCTTCGGCAAAGCCTGCCAGCATTAATCCGTTCCAGGCGGTTAGAACCTTTTCATCCCTGGCGGGCTTCACCCTCTTTTCACGCGCTGTAAACAATAGCTGGCGGGCCCTGGCAAGAGTTTCGCTAAGCTCTTCAACGGAGATGTTCTCCGAGGCTGCGACCTCCCGCAAATCTCGCGTGACGTTAAGGATGTTCTCGCCTTCGAAGTTCCCGCCGGTGGTAACGTTGTAGTACGCAGCAAAACGGGCCGCGTCTCGTTCCCCGAGCAACTCGCTGATCTCGTCGCGGTTCCAGATGAAAAACTTGCCCTCGACTCCTTCTGAATCTGCGTCCTGCGTTGAATAGAAGCCGCCACCGGAATCTGTCATTTCCCGCACGACGTAATCCAGAATTCCCTCCGCCACAACTCGCGCCGCTTCATCGCGACTGACCTGGTAATAGTGAAGGTAGAGCCGCGCTAGGAGAGCGTTGTCGTACAACATCTTCTCGAAGTGTGGCACCAGCCAGCGCGCATCGGTTGCGTAGCGATGAAAACCGCCGCCGAGCTGATCGTATATGCCGCCTCCAGCCATCTTCCGGCAAGTGTGGCCAACAATGTCCAAAGCCCGTTGATCCGCGGTTCGATAAAAAGTGTGAAGCAGAAACTCAAGACTCATCGCCGGCGGAAACTTCGGTGCGCCACCAAAGCCGCCGTTTGTTGAATCGTAATTCTTGATCATTGCGCGATAGGAGGTGTCCAGCAGTTCTTTAGTGAGTAGCTCGTTTGACTCCAGCGCGGCCGTCGCGCGTTTCAATTCATTTAGAACTGATGCAGCGGTCTGTTGGATGTCTTCGGGGCGTTCACGGAAGGCGTCGGCGACGCTGATCAGCACACGAGGAAAGCCGGGCATGTTGTAGCGGTCTTCGGGAGGGAAGTATGTTCCCGCATAGAAGGGCACGCAGTCGGGCGTGAGGAAAACCGTCATCGGCCAGCCGCCGTGATGGGTCATCATCTGTACTGCGCTCATATAAATCTGGTCGAGGTCCGGGCGCTCCTCGCGGTCAACCTTGATGTTGACGAAATTCTCATTCATCAACTTCGCAATCGCCTCGTTCTCAAAAGACTCATGCTCCATCACGTGACACCAGTGACAGGCAGAGTATCCAATGCTTAAAAGGATTGGCTTCTGCTCCCGGCGTGCAGTTTCCAGCGCTGTTGTGCCCCAGGGGAACCAATCCACCGGATTGTGCGCGTGCTGCAAGAGATACGGACTTGTCTCGTTAATCAGATGATTTGTGAATGCGTGTTCAGCCACTGGGAAACCGTCAACTTTTGTTATTGATTGCGATGTCTAGTTTGTGACAGAAACGGTGAACTTACAAACAGCCAGGCGTCACGTTAGGACGATGTTGGTCAAGCTGAACTCAGAAACTCCGTTTCAATCTTTATACCAATAGCGAGTTTGCTTAGTCCAGGTATTACCCGGATAACGCTGATGAAGGAAGTCGTACGCCGCCTTGGACCATTTGCCTGTCTGCTTGTCAGTGCAACCGTAGCGCGTTGTCTTAACCGCCAGGTGGAGCGCTTCGGGAACGCGAGGGTCAGCGGGGTGCTCTGTTGCCCACTCAATCACCTGCCGGCAGAGATAGTTTGGCGCCGCTCCAAAAGAAGTGAGCGTCGCATACTCTCTTTCCGCCGTGGCTCGTTGGGCGGCCGTTACAAAAATTGGAATCTTCTTGTCGGCGGGAATTCCGGACTGTGGCTTCTTCTCCGCAGTCTCAGCAGTTTCTGGTCCTCCAAGCGCGGCGGAACACCACCAGTTGTCGCGATAGGATTCCTGTTCGTCAAGCGCAGTTCCTCGCCCGGTACCCGCGTCGACAACGGGCTCGAGTCCGGGAAATTTTAGCCAGGCGTAGATCGCAGAAAACTTCTTTGCGGCCGAATCGGGCGCGCCCGTATATTCATTCAGGAACGGGGTCAACTCCGGAACCAGTGCTTTCAGTGTTGGCACGAGCGCGGTGGCAGTTGTGTGGTCACCGAGCAAGACAGCTCGCAACCAGGCGGCCTGGGTGACGTCGCGGCGCAGCTGATCTGGCAAGCGCCTGTTGCCGGACGCTTCGCTAAGCAGCGCTAGTGGCATGCGGCGATTGAGAATCTCGGCTGCATCAGAATCAAAGCTTGCCTCACCCAGAAGCCGCTTAGATGCGTTTCCGATTTCTGCTGCGTCCGCGGGAATCTCGCGTCCATCTTCATTCCAGGAAAAACCGGCAGGCATTCGCTGCGCATAGGTCAGGAAGTCGGCGAGACTGCTCGAAACCAACATTCGCTGCCCTTGAAGCAAATTCAGTGAAGAGACATTAAGACTTGGGCGATGCTTTTGAAGTAGGTCGTCCAACTTGGTACGGGCGTCAGCGGGCCGGCCAGCGGCGATGTCGAGGCGTATGCTTTGAAATAAAGCCGTCGCGAATGCAGGGGACGACGCAGGTATCTTCGCAGCGGCTTGCTGCAGTTTGCTCGCACTTGAGTTTTGTGGATCTATCTTCGAAAGTGCAGCAATGAGCCAGGGCACAGACGAAGTGGCTTCCCAGCGTGCCAGGGAATGATCACGCGCTTTTGCTTCATTTGATTGGAACGTCACAATCCAATCAGTCAAGTCGTCATCGTGGAGCACGGTTGGAGCAGTAGTCTTTTGATGGTGAGCGTCATTGTCACCCACAAACTGATCTAACAACACCGTGTAGTCCCAGAGGTCTTGTTTCAAGTTTGCAGGACCACTCTTGCTCGCCAGTGAGCGTGCTAGTTCATGCAATCTCTCTTCAGGATGAAGCCGCAGGCGAACAATGCTTAGCAGTCGCTTCGCGGCGGTGTGCGACGGTTTCAGCTCGTCGTTGGCAAGGACCTTGTTCAATTCGTGTTCAGCTTCGGCGAGCGCGTCTTTCCTGGTTTCGTCCGGGCCGAGACTCGCCTTACGAAGGAGCGTGCGAGCGACGAGATAGGGAGCGGTGGCTCGCCACGGTGATTTCGCGTCGGCAGCGATCGATTCGAAAAGTGTTTTGGCTGCAGCGAAGTTACCCGAATAGAAATTAGCCGCTGCAATTTGATGCTGCCGGTCAGCACGCAGCAAAGGGTCGACGTCCGCGGGCAAGTCGGCTGGAATGTGTTGTCCTTCTGAGCAGTTCGCAAAAACCTGGTCCTGTGCGTCCACCCACCGTTTTAGCGCAGTGTTCTCCGCGCCAAGCTTCGTGATTCTGGCCTCGAGTGTACTCGCAGCCGTTTGGAATGCGTCGTTCTGGCAGTTTAGATAGGTGTCATACTCGTGCGGTTTTTCCCGGCTGCGGAAAACTTCAATCTTCGGCGGTTCACCTATCCCGGAGACTCTTTGGCGAGCGGTAATCCAGGTCTTGATCGCTTGTTCGTCGCCGGCGTCCCACCTGAGATCCAAACGGTCACGCCAAAGATCCACGAGCGCTTGCTGCTGGGTTTGATCGAAGCGGTCGCCTTTCAAGTATTGATAAGCAACGTACAGATACGACCGCGCATACGAAGGCTGCACGATGCCGATGTTGCCGGCGGCAAACTTCTCGAGCGGGTATTCGGGGTGCACCGAAAAGGAAAAAATCGCGTCGAGAGAGAACGGGCCACATGCGAAAGACACTGGGGCTTGGAATAGAAGGGCAACTAGCAGGGCGATCGCAAATATTGATCTACCTAAATTGCGTTTCATCTTTGGCCTCATCTTTTGTAAGTCTCCATCATTTGTTCAACCGCGTCAGGCGACCAGGCGGCTGGATTGAAGACATAGAGGCGGGGAACTTGCGGCAGCTCCGCTAGAGGCTCATCGGTTGAAACGCCGGCGCTGGCCTGACAGGGCGTCGAGGTGAAACCTGCTGCCGCGGCCAGTTGCGAAAGAAACTGCTTTCGTTCCACACCCATGCGAAACAACATCGGCACCGCTTCATCGATTGGCAAGTCTTCCAGCCAGTTGTCGCCGTTGCACCATGAAGCGAGCGCAGTAATCGACAGCAAGGTTGAGCGCGGGAGTTTGTCGCGCAACTCGGTGAGCAATTCGCGATAGAAGGCGCGCTCGCTCACAGCAGCATCGAAGTCAACCTGCACCATCCGAACATTGGGAAGACTGCCAAGCTTGGCGATTTCCGCGGCGGCCTCTTTCATTTGTTCCAGTGATAGCGTTGGCGGCCTGGGCCGATCGGATTCGATTCGAGCGACTGCGATAACGGCCGCGCCATTCGGAACCGTGAGAGGTTGCAGGCGCGGACGACTGACCACTCGATCCGCGCGCAGGTAAATCGTCCTGGCGAGAAACGCGACTCCGATTTCTTGCGAATCAATGAAATCCAGCTTCTCCGGTCGCTCCCAGGCCCAGAGGATTGTCGGCGGAAGTTTTGAGATCCGGCTTGCTGAAGTGGAAACGTTCCAGTTTGCGTGCGCCTGCTCGCGCCGTTGAAACTGAAACGCTGCCAGAAAAAACAGGGAAGCGCCCACCAGACCAATAAGCGCCCGCTGAAATCGGTGTTTGAAAAGTTTCTGCATGAACAAGGCGAGGCAGTTTACCGCAGCTTGCGCTGAAAGTGTGCGACTCTTTTTGGAGTGCGGCGACCTGTCGCCGCTTTGCTCGGTCGCGACTTCTCGCGACCACGTAATATATTCCGGGAGTGGGCGTCGAGCCGCCGCAAACCAAGTCACCGCTCCCAACCTTTCTTCAGTTTGTCGCGTCCCATTTGCTATACTCCTGAAACTGAATGGCCATTCATTTTTACGGACTCTGGTAGAGACAGGACTGATCGATGGAACGCGAAACTTTGGAAATGGATGTGGTGTTTGTTGGCGCTGGTCCGGCAAACCTGAGCGGCGCGCTGCACCTCGCTCGTCTGATCAAAACTCACAACGAGGCAGTGGCGAGCGGTGAACGGCAGGGCGAGACGCTCGGCGAGATTGAAATTGGCGTTATTGAGAAGGGCGCTTACGTCGGCGCGCACATTCTTTCCGGCGCAGTCATGGATCCGCGTGCGCTCAAAGAGTTGATGCCGGACTTTGTCGAACAAGGCGCTCCGTTGGAATCCACGGTAAATGAAGACTACTTCCTTTACCTGACGAAGAATCGCGCGATTCGTTCACCGATCACGCCGCCGCCGCTAAAGAATCACGGCTACTACATCGTTTCGCTCAATCGTCTGACCGCGTGGCTTGGCGAGAAATGTGAAGAGGCGGGCGTGAACATATTTCCGGAGTTTCCGGGAGCAGAAGTTCTTTACGACGAGAACGACGCCGTGGTCGGCGTGCGCACCGGCGATAAGGGCATTGATAAGGAAGGGAAGCGCAAGCCTAACTTCGAGCCGGGCGTCGATCTGCTGGCGAAGGTTACTGTACTTGGCGAGGGCCCGCGCGGGTCTTTAACAAAGCAACTGGTCCAGCGTCTTGGCCTCGATGCCGGGCGCGAGCCACAGGTTTACAGCATTGGCGTCAAGGAGCTTTGGGAGTTACCGGATGATCGTTATCCCGCTGGGCGCGTCACGCATACGCTGGGCTTTCCGTCTGATTCGCAAACTTATGGAGGCGGCTGGATCTACGGCATGCAGAATCGGATTCTGAACATCGGTTACGTCACCGGGCTGGATTACAAAGACCCGCTTCTTGATCCGCACGCAGAGTTTCAACGCTTCAAGCAACACCCGTTTCTTACTAAGCTGCTTGAAGGCGGCAAGATGATTCGCTATGGCGCGAAGACGATAGCTGCGGGCGGATACTTCGCGATGCCGCAGATTTACGCGGACGGAGTCTTACTCGTCGGCGATTGCGCGGGATTCCTAAACTCGCAGCGGCTGAAGGGAATTCATTCTGCGATCAAAAGCGGAATGCTTGCGGCGGAAACAGTCTTTGCAGCGTTGATTGCAAAGGATTACTCAGCGAAGCAGTTGCAGCGTTATGAGCAACTCGTTAACGACAGTTGGATTATTCCGGAGTTGCGGAAAGTTAGAAACTTTCACGCCGGGTTCAAGCATGGCCGTTGGTTGGGAATCATGAACACCGGATTCCAGTTCATCACCGGCGGTCGTGCCTGGGGGTTGTTTGATCGCACCAAGGCCGAACCCGGCCACGAAGAAATGAAGAAGCTTTCGGACTACGGATATCGCGGCGACAATATCGAGCAGCGCTACAACGGACTGAAGTTTGACGGCAAGATTGCTTTCAATAAATTGACCGACGTTTACCACGCGGCGGTTGGCCACAGCGAAGACCAGCCGAGTCATTTGCACGTGCTTGACACGAATATTTGTGCGACGCGCTGCGCGGAGGAATATGGCAATCCCTGCCAGCGATTTTGTCCGGCGGCGGTTTATGAAATGGTTGATGATGGAACCAGCGGCAGGCGCAAGTTGCAGGTCAACTTTTCAAATTGTGTTCATTGCAAGACCTGCGACATCATGGATCCGTACCAAATTATTAATTGGGTGACGCCAGAAGGTGGCGGCGGTCCGGATTACAAGGGAATGTGATCCATAGGAAAGCCGTGTCCGACGTCGGTTGCGTTTCTTCGTCTATGGTTCAAGCGCGTTGGCTTCCGACCACACAACCATTCCCGCTTCGATCAAGGCTTCAGAATCCTCCTCGGGCAGTGTAGTAAAATCTGAGGAGGCAATGCGTTCGAGGATCTGTCCCAACTGAGGATCGATGCGGCGCACTTGTAGTTCCTCGCCTAACACGTCAAGCAGGAGCCAAAAACGATCCTTCAGAAGTTGATAGGGTTGCGGGCGCCGTTCTTTTAATAGCTGTAATAGCTTCGCTGGTTCGTGCCGAAATTCCACGAGCCGCACCAGTGGGTGAAGTTGGAGTGCAACGCCTCTACCCGAGCGCTTTCCATTTCCAAGTTCGTTAAGAATTTCCTCACGCTGCGAGAATCGAAGTTCGTTAGTTGCAAGTTCGAAGCGGATGATCTCCACGGCAAACTCGTTTTGAATTTCCTGTCGATGAATCCGCTCTATCAGGAATTCGCCAAAGCGATCCACTTCCTGTGTGAATCGGGGATCACTGTCCCTGAAAGTCTCCCAAAACAGTTCTGCTTCATGAATAAAACTTTCTCCCAGCACAAAGTTGGTGAGCGGCAGTAGTGTATACAGCGGAGTGATTCGATTGAACCGATACAGCGTGCAATTGACTGACATGCCGCGTTGCCGAACCAGATCGATGAGCCGGTGCTGATCGCGCGTTGAAAGCTGGTAACGACTCAGGACGGACTCCGGATCGCGTTGCAGCAAACGACACAAATCAGGCGATGCTACCAGGTCGGAAGTGGCTTGTTGGAATGCTTCCAGAGACATGACGGTGTGCTAATGAACGCTCGCCCAAACACTCCGAGCTCGTTCGAGTTGGGCCCGTATGCCTTTAACTTTCAGCAGGGGATAATAAGACGCGTGGAACTCAAACGTAATCCCACAAAGATTTACTGCCTTTGAGACCACATATTCGAGCAAGTCCCAAACCGGTTCCGGACATGGGCCCGCATGGGAGTCGGTGTACATACCTGCGATTTCATTACCGCCGGCAATGTGTACTTCCACCACGCGCTCCAGATCTACTTGGTCGAGAAATGCAAAAGCGTCGAAGTTATGGTTGCGCGCATTGGTATATAAATTATGAACGTCCATTAGCAGCCCGCAGCCAGAGAGCTTTGTCAGGCCATTCAGGAATTGTGGCTCCGTCATATCCTGTTCGGAAAACTCTGTGTAGTAGACGTTATTCTCAAGCAGGAAGGGAACGGGAATCGTGCTCCGGATCTTTCGTACACGGCGGGCGATCATTTCTAACACGTCTGTGTCGTAGGGAATTGGAATCGCGAGCCCGGCATTGTGATCAAAGCCATTGGGGCCGCTGACCTGAACAAAGGAGAGATGATCGCTGTGCCAGAGAAAATGATATTGCTCGTAAACACTGGCCATGTGATCCAGGTAAGCATCGTCCATGTGAGCGGCGCTGCCAATCGATAGCCCTATGTCATGACTGATAATGGGACGCTTCGCGGCTACTTGATCCAGAAGTTCCAGCCACGATTTGAGGGGAGCGTAGCGATCAGTTTGGCCTGCTCCGCGATCCACCCAGAACATATCAGGGATGATCGATATGTAATCTAAGCAGTCAAGATCGGTGCGCAGGAATTCCGGGAGAGCCGGGTTGTAAAGCAACCCGACTCCCAGTTTCGGAATTGATGATAATGCAGAGGCCTGCGAGGGTATCGAAGGCTCGAGCAAGTTGTTGACAGCCACAAGCAAGTATCCTTGCGGAGAATATACTGAGCGTCTTTTGAGCAGCGACGCGCCAAGCTCAACCGGGTTGGAATAGTTGCTATCCTTTGCCGATTGTTCCTTCTTTAATGTTGACCGGCAGGACTCTCTCGAGTTCCTCGCGAATCAAAAAATCAATGCCGGATATGCAGGGCGCGCATCCCACCGGGCCAATCTTTGGTAAGACGTCTCTGGAGATAACTTCCTGAACCTTCAGAATGTCTTTTAACTTTGTGCCTTTGGCGACGGTGAGTTCTACTACTGTCCGTTTGCCTCTGGTTCCATAACGAAGTTCGCCTGTGCCTTTATCTAGAGCCATGATCCGTCTCCTTTGAGTAATATGATTGTATGGGTTGTTTTGGGGGCCAGGAGCGGTCGCAGACCGTCGCTTGTGACTCACTCCTCCATTTGCAGATGCTTCTCGATGAGGACCGGTTTGGCGGTCATTCGTCAATACTCCATTCTGCTCTTCGCCTGAGCGCTTCCAATGACGGCGCTCGTGAGAGTTCGATCTAAAGGGCTAGAGCGTCGGACAATATTCCGGTTCGCGAAAAAAGTCAAGATTGTTTTCCTGATTGTGTTTTCCTGATTGTTTTCCTGAAAGAACCCTTCAGGTAACCAGGGCCACAAGGTAGTGGGCCATCCAGCGGATCAGGATCGGCGAGCCGACGCTTGAGGCGGCAGTTTATTCTTCATCTTCAGCGTCGTTGATGCTGAAGTTTACACGGCCTTGCATCACTTCTTCCAAAGCAATACGCGTGTTCTTATGTTTCAACGCATCGATGTCAATGCGTGGTCGGGCGCCACGCTGTAGTTGTTTGCTTCTCTTAGCGGCGAGGATTATCAAACGATACTTCGAGTCGATCTCCGGCACCGGTGTCTCTTCTGCGCTTGCTTCAGTTTCTTCTATTAACGACATTATGGTTGCTCCTTCAGGTTAGTAACAAAGATTTCATTGGAAGAATCACTGCACCGTAAGTCTACTTCGCTTGCGAGCCTGGTATTTCTTTCGTAGCAAAAGCTTCGACGACGCGTTTCACCTTTGCTTCCTGGCGACTTAGTCGGGCCCTTTCGGCATGAACTATCGCTGACATTTGATTGACAGCGCGATCCAAATCGTCGTTGAGAATCACGTACTGAAAGGCCGAGTAGTCCTTCAGTTCCGCGGGCGCGTTGCGCAAGCGCAGGTCAAGCTCCTCGGCAGAATCCGTGCCGCGCGCCTCTAGCCGTTGCTTCAGGACTGCAAAAGACGGCGGCAGAATAAATATGCTAACCGAATCAGCCATCAACGCACGGACGCTGGCAGCGCCCTGAACGTCTACTTCGAGAATAATGTCATTGCCTTCGGAGATTTCGCGCACCACCTGTTGCCGCGCGGTTCCGTAGAGTTTGCTGTGGACGTGCGCCCATTCAAGAAAATCCCCGGCTGCGACCATCGATTCGAATTGCTCCGAGGTGACGAAGAAGTATTCGCGTCCATTCACCTCACCGTTTCGCGGGGCGCGGGTGGTGAAGGAAACAGAATAGCTAAGGTTCAGTACCTGCTTCAACACGCGTTGAATCAGCGTACCCTTGCCTCCGCCCGAAGGGGAGCTGACGACGAAAAGGATGCCGCGCCCTTCGTTTGTTTCGGTGGCAAGCTTGGTTTCGAGATTCGTCTCGTCTAGTTCACTCGACATTCTGAACCTGCTCGCGAATCTTCTCTACTTCCGCCTTGATTGCCAGTGCAGCCTCCTTAATCGCCAGATCAGTTGACTTAGACAACGTTGTATTAGCTTCGCGGTTGAGTTCCTGCAACAAGAAATCCAACATCTTGCCGGTTTCCCCCGACGAATTCAGAGCTTCGCGAAACTGCGCCAGATGGCTGTGCAGACGTACCATCTCCTCGCTCACGTCGCTTCGATCGGAAAGATAGGCAACTTCCTGAGCCAGCCTACCTGGATCGATCTCAACCAGTTGTCCATTGCGGTTCAACAGCTCCCCGATGCGCTTTTGCAAGCGCGCGCGATATGCGTCGACCAGCCCTGCCGCCGCGTTTTCAATGATCGGAACCAGTTTCTCTATCTTCTCGATCCGTTCGGCCATTTCCCTACGGAGCGCTTCGCCTTCCTGAGCCCGCATTGTTTCAAGCTGATCAAGCGCCTCAGCCAACGCCTTTTCGATACCAGCGACGACCTCGTCGCTCAGACCGTCGCGCGCGGGTTGGAGGGCGCCGGGCAAACGCGCGAGCACGTTGATGTCCAGTTCACCACCAATGCTGAACTCTTTCTGCATGTCGCGCAGAGCGGTGACGTATCCGGCAATCAACGGGCGGTTAATCTCATACGCCGTCTGCGATGTCTTCTCGAAATTGATGCTCACGTCAACACGTCCGCGG
Source organism: bacterium (assembly GCA_040004575.1). Taxonomy (GTDB): domain Bacteria; phylum Acidobacteriota; class Blastocatellia; order Pyrinomonadales; family Pyrinomonadaceae; genus PSRF01. The sequence continues at coordinate 1,523 of JBDUAQ010000014.1, read as the reverse complement.
GAAAGCCTCGTACTAATCTGACGTTTGATAGCGGGCTCCAGTGACGAAAGCTCGCCGCTAAGACGCAGATGAACGTCAAGAAAGCGATTGTTAACAGTCTTCAAATCAACAGAGACTGCGAACGTCTCGCCATCTGCCGAGCCCCGTCCATATCCGGTCATTGATTTCATCGTCTTACCACTCGTGAGTTATCCCTTGTTCCTTGAGACAGAAATTGATTTGTCATTTTCCATTATTTTCCATTTGTCATTTTTCATTCGCGAATTCTTAACCAGAGACTCGCATCCCTGATCGAGCTCATTACCAAAAGTGCTTACTCGCCACCTGAAACGACAAATGACAAATGAAAATACAAATGGAAAGTCTCCTCATTCCTCGCAAGAAAATGAAACGGTCTACTGCCCAACAATCACTTCTTCCTCTTCATCCGCAAACTGCAGTTCATACAGCCGTCGATATTGGCCGCCCTTCGCCAACAACTCGGCATGACTTCCTATTTCCGTTATTCGTCCGCTTTCCATCACCACGATAGTGTTTGCGCGGCGAATGGTTGACAGTCGGTGCGCAATCACAACCGTGGTGCGGTTGCGCACCAAATTCGCTATAGCCTGCTGGACGAAACGTTCCGACTCCGCGTCGAGCGCGGAGGTGGCTTCATCCAGAATCAGCACCGGCGCATCCACCAATAGCGAACGCGCAATAGCCAGGCGTTGTCGTTGGCCGCCGGACAGAAAAGTTCCGCGCTCGCCAACGATGGTGTCATATTTCTGCGGCAGCTCCATGATGAAGTCGTGCGCGAATGCGATGCGCGCGGCCTCTTCGATCTCCGCCTGCGTGGCATCAGGTTTTCCGTAGCCAATGTTGTGACGCACGGTGTCGTTGAAGAGCACCGTCTCCTGAGTAACCAAAGCTATTTGCTGGCGCAGACTGGAAATCTTAGCGTCGCGAAGATCGATGCCGTCCCAGAACACGCCGCCCGAAACCGGATCATGAAAGCGCGGCAACAACTTCGTCAGGGTTGACTTACCGCCGCCCGATTCGCCGACCAGAGCCACCATCGACCCGGCCGGAATTTCCAGGTTGACATCGCGCAGCACCGAACGCTCCTCATTTCCATAACCAAACGACACGTTCTTCAACTCAATGGCTCGAGTCAGGGCAGGAAGTTCGCGTGCGTCTTTCTTTTCCACCAGTTCGGCATGCTCATCCATGATTTCCCAAACGTGATGAGCGGCTGCGAGCGCTTGTTCCATACTGTTCTGCAAACGCGAAAGCTTGCGCATCGGGTCGTAGCTGCGAAACAGAAAAAAGAGGAAGGTCACAAACTGCGCTGCGTTCATGTGGCCGGAAACAATTTCGCGCTGACCAAAGAACAGCAGGAAGACGATGAAAACGACCCCAATCATCTCAATCGTCGGCGGCGCAAACCCCGAAATCCTCGCAGTCCTTAAATTCGCGCGCACTATTCGCTGGGCCACCGCAGTGAAGCGGGCCGACTCGCGCGCCTCGCCGCGATATGCCTT
>JBDUAQ010000136.1:0-9243 GCA_040004575.1 bacterium | reverse complement strand
ACAGCTCGGCAAAGCGGCTGGGATCCTGCTGCGCCGCCTCGATCAAGGCTCGTTCTTCGTGTTGAGTCTCCAGCAAGCTAACCCTCACTCCAACTATCCCAGGCGGGCTGTCCGCTTGGGACCCCCTGGCGACCTTCTTCCAACTATATAAACTGTCACGGGAGGAAAAGGTTACGGCAGAAACGGCGAAATAGTAAGCAAAAGGCAAAAGGCAGTAGGCAGAAAACAAGCTGATTGCTCTGCGTTCTGCCTTCTGCCTTCTGCCTTCTGCCTTCTGCTCTTACTAGTTTCCCGGCGACGCGAGTTCAGAAGTTTGCGCCGCCTTGGGATCATACTTCGTAGCGAGAAATTTCTTAGCCACCGCCTGCGCGTTGTCGTAGTTGATGCCTGATTGCACTGCCTTGTTGTACTCCGAGACGGCGCGATTGCGTTCGCCCTTGGCGTCGTAGGCATTGCCTTTCTTGATGTGTGCCCAGGCTTCAATCCACGAAGGCTGCAAGGTGCCGTTGAGCGCGGCGTCAAGGTTGTCGAGCGCTGGTTGCCAGTTACGCTGTTCAAGATAGAGCAGGCCAAGGTTGTAGTAGATCCACGAATTTGAGCGATCCAATTTTAACGCGGCCTCAAACTGCTGCTGTGCTTCGGCGTATAGACCCTCTTTCATCAACTCGATGCCGCGGCGCGCAACTATCGATATGCGCAAATCGTCGGACATGCGCAGGATTCTATAGTTTGGATCGACGACAACTTCCAGCGGCTGCCCGTTTGATTCGAAATCAAAGTCTTCGCTCTTGCCTTCTATCCGCGTCGTCGTCGTTTGGTTGTCGCCTTCGGTGCGCAACATCAACTGCACCGGCATCCGGAGCGTATCGAGGGTCTGCTTAACGGTGCCACGCGTGCGAAACTTTCCGGAGCGCGTGCGAATGATTTGGTAGTCGACGGTAAACTCTGGAACGCCCGTCCCTTCAACCCACTGCGCAAAGAAATAGCGCATGTCTTCTACGGCTACCTTAGAAGCCAATTTTTCGAAATCATCGATGGAGGCATTCTTGCCACGATACTCCTCGAGGAAGTTGTGTAGCAGTCGATCGAATTTCTCCTTGCCCATGGTTTCGCGCAGCATGCGAAAGACCATGGCGCCTTTGTGAAAGACAATCGATTGATACGCAGCCGACTGATCGTCGAGAGCGCCGGGCGCGCGCGCGATCGATGCAGTCTGCTCAAACGTCAACGCGCGTTCCTGTTGCTCGCGCTGCGCCGCTTCGAGCGCGCCCCCCGTCAAATTGGATTCACGAAAGGCGAAGGCACTCCACTCAGCAAGACCTTGCGAGATCCAGGCATCGTCGAACGACTTCAAGCCGACCGTTTGGCCCCACCACTGATAAGCCACTTCGCGCGCGAGGCGTTCGTCCGGCGCCGGACGCGACGAGTCAAACAGTTTCGAAGCCAGAAAAATGATCCCGGAACCCGAGTAAGTATCCAGACTGTCGTCGTCAACCTGGGCCACGACCAGACGAGTGCCGAAGCCCGGAGCGCCATACTGCTTCGAATAAAACTCCAGCACCTGGCCCATCATCTCCGCGTAACCGTTGATGCGACCCTCGCTGCCCGGCTTCGCGTAAAACTGAATCTCGTAATTTCCAAAGCGCAGGTTGCGGTTAATGTATTGGCCGGCAGCAAAGTTTCCGATCAGCTCCGGTTGGCGATGAACAAAATGAAAGCGCGTGGCGCCATCCTTCGGCGAAGCCTGTGGAGTAACCGGGTCGTCGCTGGTGCCGGCCACTTGCAAGCCGGTGGGTACGATTAAGGTGATGTCAGACGTGGCGCGATCCGCAGCGTAGTCATGAAATGGAAACCAGCGCGAGGCATACATCAAATAAGAACCTTCAGGGCCAACATAAGCCAGCCGCTTGGTAGCCAGCGGCCCGCCTTCAGGCGATAGCAGCGCACCATTCCAGCGAAAGCGAAGAGTTAACGGTTGATTCGCCGGCATGACCTGACCGAGATCAACTCGCACGCTTGGCCCCAGCGAGCCGACGCCAACCGCATCCTGGACAAAACCCGTCAAAGGCCGGCCACCGAGATCGATGCTCTCGACATGAAGTGAGCCGTTCAGTTCGAAGACGAGTGAACGCGTGGCCTCCTGTGGAATAACGGTGACGTCCGCTCCAGCTCGCAACATATGCTGGTCGGGAATCAACTGGGCTTCAATGCGGTAACTGGTGACGTCGAAGCGCGTGGCTGCCGGTTGCGGTGCGGGCTGTTGCGCGCTGGCCGACGTGGCAATAACCAAATGCGTGGCAACTGCTAACAATACCTGGGGAAAGGTGAGCCTGCGTATCTTCATATTGTCTCTGCTTCGTTTGGGTGATTGCTTTCGATTATACATCTGCGAACTTGTTTACCGCACGGCACTCGGACTACTGGCCTTCGGCCTCAAGCGGAATGTTCTGAAGTTACCTCTCCGCAAGATTTGGAGCTTTCCGAACCGGGATTTTTGGATGGTAAAGAGCGGCGGGCGGTTGGCTGCGGGGACGGGTCCCGGTCAACTAATTACTGGGACCGCTGGCGTCCGGGGTCCCCAACAGATGTTGTTTATCTGTTGGGGTGCTCGACCCGCCCGCAATGAGTGCCGAACTTGACAGCCCACGAACTTGCGGCATAAAGTCGGGGCATCCAGTAGCCAGTTTGTCTCCCCTATTTGTTTGTCAGACGCCTTGGCGCCTGAAGCGAACGACGATGCAGCACCCCTGGGACGCTTATCGCCCGGGGGAAAGCTCGCGATGGACGTTCACCAATCCTGCGTTTTTGTCTGCTAAAAGGAGTCGCTTTATGAGATATGTCGTGAAGCTGTCGGCCGTTCTCTTCGTTTGTGCCTTTGCTGTTTTGCAACTGCAAGCGCAGGCGCCGCGAAACGTTCGTGTGAATTATAAAGAAACAACCCTTAAGAATGGCTTGCGTGTGATCACTGTCGAAGATCATGACGCGCCGGTAGTCGCGATCGCCGTCAATTACAACGTCGGTTCGCGAGACGAGCGCCAGGGTCGAACAGGTTTCGCGCATCTCTTCGAACACATGATGTACAAAGGATCGGAGAACGTCGGCACCGGCGAACATTTCGTCCTCGTCTTCAACAATGGTGGCACAATGAACGGCACCACCAGTGAAGATCGCACGGTATATTTCGAGGCGCTCCCGTCCAACCAGCTTGACCTCGCGTTATTTCTCGAAGCTGACCGAATGCGCAGCCTGGCCATAACCAAAGACAACCTTGATAACCAGCGCAACGCGGTGCAGGAAGAACGCCGGCTCGGCGTCGACAACCAGCCATACGGACAAAGCGGAGAAGTGCAACAGGGATTGTTATACGACAACTTTGCCTATAAGCATACGGTGATTGGCTCGATGGAAGATCTCAACGCGGCAACCGTCGACGACGTCGCGCAGTTTTTCAAAACATACTACGCGCCGAACAACGCGGTAGTGACGCTGGTAGGAGACTTCAACACTAAGGACGCGATTGCGCGCATCAAGAAAAACTTTGAGAGCATTCCACGCCAACCGAATCCGCCCGCCGTTGACATGACTGAGCCGGAGCAAACAGCTGAACGGCGCGCTACGGTTGACGATGTGTTGGCCCGTTCACCGCGTGTTGATCTTGCGTTCAAAGCCCTGCCGGGAAACACCAACGACTTTTATGCGTTGCAGGTGCTTTCCAACGTGCTGCAAGGCGGTCAAAGTTCTCGCCTTTATCAAAAGCTGGTGAAGGAGAAGGAACAAGTCACCGGCGTATTTGGATTCGTGGATGAGAAGCGAGGACCGGGCGCGCTTTACGTGCAGGCGACTATCAAGCCCGGCGTCAAGGTTGCCGATGTCGAGACGAACATTTATCAGGAGATTGAACGCTTAAAGAAAGAACCGATTGCCGATTGGGAATTGCAAAAGGCAAAGAATGGTGCACGACGGTCGTTCGTTAACAACCTGCAAAACTCGCTTTCGCGCGCGATCAACCTCAGCCAGTATGCGATTTACTACAACGATCCCGGTCTCATCAATACGAGGCTGGACAAAGTAAACGCCGTTACCAAAGAAGACGTGCAGCGGGTTGCTAACCAGTATCTGCGCGATACAAACCGCACCGTTGTAATCACCATGCCCAAACCCAAAGGCGCCGCACCGGCAAACGTACAGTAAGGAGAGCAGCAATGAGAACCAAAAATATTCACCAACTAAAGCGTTGCGCCGTAGCCGTGGTATTTGCGTTCTTCGCGTCAGGTTTGTGCCTGGCGCAGGGGCCAACAAGTGGACCGGTCGGGCAGTCAACCAAGGGCGCAGTAATAAAAGGGAAAGCGCCGGTCAACAAGAAGCTGCTCAAAGTTAATCTGCCGCGGGCCGAAGAGACCACGCTTCCGAATGGCTTACGAGTCGTGGTTCTGCCAAGTCATAAAGTCCCGACCTTCAATATGCAGATGGTGGTTTTGAGCGGCGGCTTGGCAGACAGTCCCGACTACCACGGTTTGGCGAGTTTTACCGCGGGATTGCTGCGTGACGGCACGACCAAACGATCGAGCAAAGATGTCGCCGAACAAATTGATGCGCTGGGCGGAACCCTGGCCAGCACCTCGGGCCTCTCATCGTTGACCAGCACGGTGAGCACCTCAGGTTTAATTGAAAATCTTGACCAAACTCTCGACATCTTTTCTGATGTGGTGCGCAATCCCGTTTTTCCGGCCGGCGAAGTTGAAAAATACAAGGCGCGTACGCTGGCCCAACTTCAGTTTCAGAGATCGAATCCGCAGTTTCTTGCTCAGGAACAATTTAACCGGGCCATCTATGGCGATCACCCGGCAGGGTTAGTAGCGCCACCAGTCGCTTCGATCAAGAAACTTACATCGAAAGACCTGGCGACTTTCCACTCAACTTATTACCGTCCCAACAACGCGATTCTCGCGATTGTCGGCGATGTTACTTTGAAGGAAGTTTTGCCGAAGATCGAAAAGGTGTTCGGAGACTGGCAAAGAGCGGAAGTGCCGGCGACGACGATTCCCGCCGTCCCGGCGCAAGCCGCGTCTCACATTCTTCTGGTTGATCGTCCGGGCTCGGTGCAAACGGTGCTGCAGCTCGGAACTCTGGGAATCGAGCGCACCAATCCGGATTACTTCTCGCTGCTGCTGGCCGACAGGGTTCTCGGCGGTGGCCCAGCCGCGCGTTTATTCATGAACCTGCGCGAAGACAAAGGGTACACCTACGGCGCTTATAGTAATTTTACCGGCACCAAATTCCGCGGCGTCTGGACATCAAGCTCAGAAGTCAGAACTAACGTAACTGAAGGTGCGATGAAGGAGTTTATGTATGAGCTGAAACGCTTACGCGATGACAAGGTGAGCGCTCCGGAACTGGAGAATGCGAAACGCGCCATCGTCGGCGGCTTCGCGCTCTCGCTCGAATCGCCACAGACGCTCTTGCAAAACATCGTCGTGCAAAAGATTTACGATCTGCCGGCCGACTACTGGGACACTTATCCGCAAAAAGTTGCGGCCATTACCGTTGACGACGTGCAACGTGTAGCGCAGAAGTATATCGATCTGGACCACCTGCAAATCGTCGCCGTGGGCGATGCGTCGAAGACCCGCGACATTCTGGCTAAGTATGGAAAGGTGGAAGTCTACGACGCAGACGGCAAACCAGTAACAGGCGGGCAATAACTGGTTAATTGTTGACTGTAGAGTTTGTAACAAGGAGCGGGGGCAAGCCCGCCTTCCCAACCATGAGCTTATGCGAGTTTATTCTGGTTCTTAAGTGAGAGCCTTTTAATGGGGATCTCAAGGCTTGCGGTTTGCTGTTCCCACGAAGTCCAATTCCTTCACATCATCGCTCACTAGCGACTGAACTCTATCAACCGGCTCGAATACCAAACCTTCCTTCGAAGGAATAATTCTATAGCTGCGCGTCGCTGACGATGAAGCCACCGTGAAGGAATAATTTCCCTGCTCGTCTGTGGTCGAGGCGAGCACCGTGCCCTGCGGACTAATCAGCACCACCACTACATTCGCGATCGGGTTGCCACTGGAATCCTTTACTCGTCCGGTGATCGTGACCGTCGTTGGCGTTAGCTTGTCCATCTTCTCCACCGGCGAAGCGTCCAGCTTTGGCGCTGGCGCGGGTGTCGACTCGGGCGTTGCGGCCGGCGTGGGCTCCGAAGTCGGAGTAACAGGCGGCGCTTCCGGTGACGCGGTGGGTATAGTTGTAGGTTCCGGCGTAGCTTTAGGCGACTCAGTTGGTAGAGCAGGCGAAGGCTTCGGCACAACCGCCGGGACTTCAGATGAAGGTGCCGGCGAAGGTGCTCCAGACTGTTCCGGCGTAGGCGATGGCGCTTCTGTTGCTGGCGCGGTCGATGTCGCGATCGAAGTTTCAGTCGACGGTGATGGCGAACCAGCAGGAGGGGTCCTTAGCGCCGCGTGTAAAGTTTGCGCACCCGAATTCTGCGGAGTAGCCGCAGGCGTATTTTCCGGCGACGAAGTTGGTTGCGCGCTGTCGCCGGGTTTATCTGGTGCCGGCGCACTAGCAGACGTCGCGAAGCCTGGTCCTATTTGTTCGTCGAGTCCCTCGAGCGAGCCGTTGACCTTTCGATAGAGTTGCTCGATTACAGCGCGGCGGACCGGATCGGGTTCGCCGGAGACATAGCTCTTAATGTAGAAAGACAGTGCTTCCGCTTTTTTATCCTGGCGTTCGAGGGCCGCGCCGAGATGCCACAATGAACTGTGGGCAGCCGGTGTGCCTTCGGGAAGTATGCTGACGGCACGCCGCAAATGTTCGACGGCCTCGTCCAGCTTGTCCTGGTTATAGAGCGCCCACCCGGACGTGTCCTCGATGCGGCCGCGCAGGAGATTAGACAAAACATTACGCGGCGCTTCGGGAATATCGGGCGTGCCACCAGCAGCGATGGCGCGGGCACGAATCGAGCGAAACTCATCAGCCTGTACGGCGAGCGTTAGCTCCGGCATGGTCATGCCGGCGTCAGCGCTGGTTCGTGCCGCTTCGGCGAGTTCGTAAGCGGTTTGGAAGCCAACTCCTTTTTGCAGCAAGCGGCCGGCGGCATAGAGTTGCCGGAAAACGCGCGCGGCGTCGTCGCCGGCAGCAAACTCCTTTGCCGAGGCCACCGCGCTCTCCTCGTTGATCGTTCCGCCGTTAGCTTCGCGATCGATAGCAGCATTAAATGCCAACAGCGCCTTAAGCAGTCTCGCGTTGTTTTCGGTGTCGGCAGCTGTGAATTGAAAAATACTCGCACGGCGCTCTGACGCCAGCAAATCCACGAAACTCGCGCTGTGAACCGAGGACTGCCCGGCGAGTCGCGTTTCGATCTGGCCATCTTTCAAACTGAAGGACGGCATTAGAACTTCTGCTGCTTCATCGTAAAGTCCGGCAGCAAGCAGCGTGCTGGCCAATTCATAATCGAGTGTCGGAAACTTTCCATACTGGCGCGCGAAACGAAGAGCGCGCTCCGCGTCAAGCGGCTTCCGCTGTCCGACCAGGGCGCGAGCCAGCGCAACTTGCGACCATGTGTAACGCGGTTCGATCTCAATCGCTCTGCGCGCGAGCGAAAGAGCCAATTCGCTATCGTTGTGCGCGGCAAACCAATAAGCGGCGCCGGCAAGCAAAGTCAGGTTGCGCGGATCAGTCTGGAGCGCTTTGTCGAGTTCGGATTTTGCTTCGTCAGTCCGGCCGAGATCGAGCAACGAAAGAACCAGGCCGGCGCGGGCCGCTTTGTCGGCGGGTTCAGCGTCGAGTTGTTGGCGATAGAGCCGGAGCGCTTCTTCCGGCTTTCCCAGCGCGCGATCGAGATCGGCAAGACTGCGCCGCGCCCACTTTGAATTTGGATCGAGCTCGAGGGCCCTTTTGTATTCTGCGGCCGCTTCGTCGAGACGAAGCGAAACGTGCATTGCCCGCCCGAGGCCCTGATGTGCTTCGGCAAGGTCAGGAGCAAGCTGCACCGCCTGGGTTGTGAGGCGGATGGCCTCGCTTCCTTGTTCGGTAGTGACATAAAAACCGGAAAGGATTACCAAATGCTTCGCATCGTTCCCAAACTTTGCCTCGATGTTCTGAGCTGCTTTTGTCGCTGCTGCCGGCTCCCCACGCAGGTAGAGATTCAAGGGAATCTGAGAAACGACTCCGGAAAACAACTTCTCTGAAGCATTGACCGGGGCATCGGCGATGGCCAGCATGAGTTGTTCAATACCACCTGCGCGGTCACCTTTCTTCAGTCGATCGTCGCCGAGACGAGCACGAACGCTAACGAGAATTTCTGTAGCCTGAGCCCTGGACTTCGATTCCGGATGGGTATCAAGGAATGCTCTGAGCAAGGTCACCTGCTCCTCAATAGGCTTCGTTTGGATGAGTGCCACTTCCTCGGATTCTGCTTCATCGTCGACGGGCACGGTCGCCCTTTTGGGTTTCGTCGCAGCGCTCTCTTTGCGAAGCGCGGTAGTCTTAACCGGCGCTGGGCCAACTTCGCTTCCGAGCGAACTCGTCACCGCCGGTAAAACTTCATCAGTCGGTCTACTTGCAGTGGATTCTGTGGCCGCGGGAGCAGTCGCCGGCGCCTTGTCAAAGTCGTCGGTGCTAAACGCGAGCTTTTGCGACAGCGAACTCACGAAGTGTTGCACGCCCGCGTTGAGGCCTTCGCTATACTGTCCGGCGTCAATGAACGCGCGCATGCGTTGGCCCATTTCGCCCAACACGCCTTCAGGCAGATCGTTCTGCACCGATTTACTAAACCGGGTAAAAGAAGTCCTTTCGTTCACGGCCAGGACCAGGAGCAAGCTCTTCTTCGCGGCGGCGCGAGCGCCGATGTTCCAATCCTTGGCGAGCTGCAGCGAAAACTCCGAGATGTCCTGACCGCCGGTTGACTGAACCGTCGCGATGTCGAATTCGATTCCGGTTTTTGACTTTAGATTGGCAAGGATGTTTTCCAGTTGTTGCCGCGCCTGATCATTCACCACTCCAGCAAAATCGTTTACATGGCCGGTGGGCGCCGCCAATTTCTGCTTAGTCTGAGCAAGTTGGTTTATGCTAAACGACAGGAAGAGCGCGGCGCTACAGCAGAAAAGTAGGATCCAATTTAGCATTCGCTGATGTGATAATTTCATGCTTTCGACTTTCTCAATGTCCGCCTTGTTTATGGGGGGAAGTTTGCAACTGATTTGCCCGGCCTAAATTCCGGTCTATCTTAGATTCTGGTTTATCTAA
>JBDUAQ010000013.1:0-29712 GCA_040004575.1 bacterium | reverse complement strand
GACAGTATCTGATCGCTCCAGAAGTTGAACCCACTTTCGTCAGGTTCGCGTCCCAGGAAATCGAGATAGTGTTGCCTTACGAAGAAGCCAGCACTGTCGATGGCGTTGCCACTTACGACCGCATCTCGCGTGGCAGTGAAGACTGCGTCTGTCACATTTGCGAGCAGCGAGAATGAGCGACTCTCCGGACCGAAGTGATAATTGGTAAGCGCCGGAGTTACCGTGTAGAAGCTATCGGTATTGTTGTTAGTGAAGCGATAGTTGCCGTTGCTGTCAGTGATGGCTCGAGCGGATCTTGCGCCACTCAAGTTCATTGTTACACCCGCTAGCGGCAATCCGTCTGCGGTTGCTATCCGACCGCTGATAGACGCGGGCGCTGCCGTCGGTACGGTGCAACAAACTCTCGTTGAGGTAAAGATCGAAACCGTGTCGATCCGCATGCCGTTCCCACTGTTTCCGGTGTCGTATGCGCTGCGCCAGCGCAACTGCGCGTTCTGCCCGTAAGAAGTTGGCGGCAGGACCACGGTAGTATTGATGAACCCGCCCGAGTTTCCAGTCCATCCCGATCGTCCTGAGAGCGCGTGGTCAGTGGGTCCCAGGATCCCGTTATAACCTCCGGAGACAAAACTTCCGCCGGCGGTCACGATGTCGGTGAAGGCACCTCCGTTGATACTGATTTCAAGCACGCCGCCATCGAAGCCGCCCTCAGTGTCGTAATAATTCATGAAGGACAGCCGCACTCCGGGATTGGTGCCCATGCCGGGCGCCACTGGAATTGCAATCGTCGGGGTAGTCAGACTGTTGTCCCCGGGAGTTGCTACGCCGGTGTTGGCCGCAGAATTTGGCGCCGTATTGGCGAAGGCGGTAGTGGTGACCCACAGCGGCGCGGAGCCTGTTTGAGCAGTTGTCCAGCCGGCGGGCAACGCCGGGGCGACAACGCCATCGAAGTTTTCTGCAAGAGAAGGAGCCCCATTTACCACAGCGCCCAATATGTAGGTCACGGTAAGGTTGCCGTAGTTGATTGCCCCATCCTGCAACTGGAAGGTTAGGGTGATTGTGTCGCCGCAATTACCGGCGGCGGTGAAATGAAATTCTTGCGAGACAGTCGCGCCCGCTGGAATCGCTCCATAGCTCTTTGGAGCACCGGGGGATGTAACTCCTCCGGTTGGCTGTAGCGTTGCCACCAGGTTCGTCGTGGGCCCGCCTCCGATATTCTTAATGGCAAAGCTGATCCTGACAGTCTCGTTTGGATCAACCGCGCCATTGGCACAGGTCTCAAAGACTAGCGAAGCCGCCCCGCCCGGACCACTAGTACCATTGCCGCCGGCGCGCAGGATCGGCAGCCCCGTGCCGGGAATATCAATCTCGTAGATGCCGCGACCATGCGTCGCAATGCGCAGCACGCGATGGACGTTGTTGATCTCCGCATCGAAGACGGCCACGCGCGGCAGGCCCGTGCCATACGGTGCCCAGTTGGCGCCGCCGTCGGTTGATTGATAGACGCCGATGTCGGTTCCTGCGTAAAGAATGTTCGAGTTCTGCGGGTCAATTGCTAATGCGCTGACCGGCACCTGCGGGATGCCGTTACTGGCTGGCACCCATGTCGGCGTCGCATTATCCAGATTCGTGGTCTTGAAAATTTGCTGGCCAAGCGGCGCGCCGAAAATAGTGAAGGTGACGTAAGCGGTAAAGTGGTTGTTCGGGTCAATCACTGCTTTCCCGATGGCTTTACGATTCACCGCGTCGTTCGGATTGGGTGGCGGGAAGTTTACGCCCGTCACGTCTGTCAGTGTGGACGAGCCGGTTGTCGTGGCGAAGACCTGTCCGTTTCTCAAGCCGACGATGCGGACGTTGTCATCCTGCGGCGAGATGCCGATAGTAGTAGTCGCAATGCCTGCGACGAGCGGCGCTTGGCTGACGAGCGTCATCGTGTCGCCGCTATTGACGGAGCGGTAGAGGCGATCCGTGCCGAAGTAAAGCGTATTGGGATTGCCCGGCCCCTGCTCCATCGGCGCATAGAAGAGCACGGTGTCAGCGCAGGTAAATCCGTTATTACTGGTCGTCCCGGAACAGCCTCTGAACGTCCATGCAAAGCCGGTGTCATTAGCCCGCTCGTATCCGATCTGCGAGTTAGATTGATTGAAGAACGTGTGATACATCTTGACGGTAGTCGTATCGAAGGCGTTGTTGTCAATGACACAGTAGCCGCCGTCGCCGCCGCGCGCGTTGGTCCACGTCGTCCCGTCAGGAAACAGGAATTCCGTGCCGTTGTCCTGCGTCCCGCCAATCATGAAATTTCTATCAAAGGGATGTAGCGCCATGTTCTGGAACTGCGTGGCACTGAAGTCAGCGTTGTTTTTGCTGACCCACGTCGTGCCGTTATCGCCTGACCTCCAGATGCCGCCGTCGCTGCTTGTGTAAACCACATTCGGGTCGGAGGGAGCGATAGCCACCGCATGCTCGTCTGCGTGCAGCGAAGTGTCGTTGCGCGCAAAGCTCGTCCCACCGTTGGTCGAACGCTTCATGACATCTGTGATGCAAGAGCCTGAACCTCCACGCGCAGCGCCGCCGAGGTGGATGGTCTGGTTATCGGGAGTCACCGCGATGCCGATGTCGTAGAAACATTGGCCGCCGCAGAAGCCGGTTGAGCCGGTTAAAGGCGTTGACCAGGTCAGGCCGCCGTCAACAGACTTGGTGATATAGCCCGCACGCGTCGCCGTGCAGGCCGCACCGCCCAGCGCGGCGGTGGAAATTTCGCCGACAGCCGCATATACCGTAGGATTCGGGCTACCGGGGACTAAGTACAACTCTCCGCGCCCGTTCGTCGCGCCGTCAGGTAACGTGCGCGTGCGCGTAAAGGTTGGCGTAGCGGCGAGCGCGTCCGCCGAGCGATAGATGCCGCCGTCGGCTGACGCGCCGACGACCGTCGCGATGAGCAAGTTCGGATTGCCGGGATCTATGACCAGATCAACTACGTTGCGGTCAGCTGCCCCTGTGCCGGTAATTGCTACCTGCTCGAAAGTCGGGGTGGCGGATTGTGCGTTGGTCGAGCGATAGATGCCGCGCGCCGGTAGGGTGCCCGGAGGAGCCTGACCCGGATTACCGCCGACGCCTGATGTCGTACACACAAAGATGGTGTTGTTGTTCGACGGATTGACCACAATCCGACCGATGGCGCGACCGGAGAGCACGTCCGCCGCGCTACCGTTAAGACGGAACGGCCCATTCAACGTCGGGCTACTGTTGGCATTGCGGATGATGTACAGACCTTTTCCAGCGAAGCTGTCTCCCGAGAAAGCATTCTCACCTGTTCCGACATATACGATGCTGCTGTCGGTCGGGTCAATCGTGATGGCCCCGATGGCGAGCGATTCCAACTGGGCCTCGAAGAGCGGAGTCCAATTGTCGCCACCATTGGTGGATTTATAGAGTCCGCCCTGTGCCGTCCCGACGTAGACAGTATTAGGATCCGTCGGATGAACGGCAATCGAGATGGTGCGCCCGCTGACAGGCGCTGACACAATACTGGTCTGCCCGTTAGGAATCGGATGGGGCCCAAGCGCTGTCCATGCGACAAGGGGCACTCCCAAACTTTTCACTTGTAGTCGCTGCGCCGCCTCTTGTTGGTCCATCTCCTTGATGCCTCTTTCGCGTGGGTCATAGGGCAGGTCGTAAGGCCGACCGCGCTTCATGTCTATATAATCAGCGCGCAGGCGCAGGTATTCCGCTTTATCAATCCTTCCTGCCATCCACGGTGGCAGATCCGGGTCTTCGTCCCCTACCAGATCCTGACTGTCGTCACTAATAAATAAGGAACTCTCTTCAGTGTTTCCCAAATCAAGTAAATCGAGCGTACGCTTAGCCCATGCGTCGACCGCAATGTTTGGCGCCCGAGTCTGTTTCACTTTTCGGTTTGGCTGATCTTTATTATTCTTTGTCGAGCTCTGACTTGTGACCAGTGGAGTGACGTTCCAACCAATCAAAAGAGCGGTGGCGATCAGGGTAAAGAGAGATGTCCATCTGATAAGTTTGTTCATGGCAAATTTTTCCTCGGAATAGGCTCGTTAGAGCCGGACGGCTAAACTAGTGACCCTGAAGGGCCGGGGAAGTCAGAGAGCGATGGCTGATAGTAACGTGCTCGGAACAATAACGGCAAGCTCAAGCGTGGTTAAGGTAGCCAAATATACTAGAGTGGCGGATCCGAAAGCGTCGCCGCGCCGCCGCCATGATCGCCGCCGCGCAATACCTGGCTCTCATCCATGAAGTAAGAGAGCTTGCCGGTCCGGCCATACTCGAGTGGAATCGCGGTAGCTTCAAACTTATCCTTTGAGGCTGCTACTTCAATTCTGTAACCATACTTATCAATCATTTCCTTGTTCAGTAATCCGGCGGAGACCAGCTGATCAACCGTGCCGTAACTATTGTCCGTCACCTTGAACATGGCTTCGGCGGTGGCGACTGTTCGCATCATGCTCTTCGCGGCAGCTTCATTGCTCGCCGGCAAGGCTTCGCTTGCTCCTGCCGACATGCCCGCTACCAGCACCATGAGCAAGTTTTTCGGAACATGCAGCTCATGAAACGGCCCCAACCCATCGTTGGAAAGTGAATAAGTGAGCGGGTCGATCACCGGGTTCACACCGGACAAGAACTCGCTTACTTTGTCGTTGAGAGCGACGCCGGAGGTCCTGCCGTCAGAAGTAAATTCCTCCACCAAACCGGGTGCCACATAGACCTGCCCCAGCACCTGTCGCGGTTGCCAGCGGGTATAGTTCCGGAAATGACTATCGGACGAAAGTGTTTGATGATTCAGATAGGCGTCAACTACGTGTCGCGTCTCCGCAGGGTCGGGCGACAAGACCAGGAAATCGCCGACGAATGCGTAAGAAAAAATACCCGCATAGGAAACGATTTCAGTACCATCGCGCTTTTCTGTTTGCGCCAGCAGGCTCGCGCCCTTTAACCCGAAGCCTTCGATAAGCTTGGGTATCAGTTTTCCAACTGCTTCCCGATCCTTGATCGAGATTGCTATTACCGGGTTGGGACCTTGATTCGGATTCGGTTGGTTGGCGCCAGCCGCTTTCGAATCTTCGGCGCGCGGGGTCGAGCTTTCTTTAGCCGCTTTCTTTGCCTTTCTTGGCAGCACTAGCGCCAACTCGTTTCCGAGTAGCGGCAGCAAGTCGTCTTTGATTTTTATCCCCAGCTTTTTTTCATAAGCGGCGAAAGGCGTTTCCGGCAACGGGCCGTCGGCAGTCGGTTTGCTCCTGTACTTTCTCTCTAGTTCCTGCGCATTAGCCATCGCCTTCAACATTCCCTCGTAGACTTGCGGATAGTCGAGCGAGACACTTACGAAGAGATCAATATCCGCGGGAAAGATGTTGGGAGACTCCGGCACCATCGTTGGTCCAGTGACAAACTGCGGCACAAAAGGAATCGCGTTGCCTTTGTTTTCCGAGTTGTTAATTATCAGAGTGCGAACAACGTAAGCGTCGCCTTCAAAAACCAACCCCGCTCCAATTGCTTCGGGCCACTTCACCTCGCCTCCGAAGAGAGCGCCGTAAAGCGAATACATAATTGGTGCGACTTCATCGGTGCCGGGCTGGGGCCCGCCCGATAGAGTGGCAACGCCGGACACCCGCGAATCAGCCGTCTCCTCTATTACAACTGGTTCCTCGGAAGACGGCTCAGATGGAACAGTCTGCACCTCCTCCATGGATTCAGTCATTGCCGGTTCTGTCGTGTCAGGAGACTCTTCTGCCTTTGGTGGATTGGCGGCCTCGAGTTCAATTCGTTTCTGCTCTTCTTCTTCGTACTTTTGCCGGCGTTCCTTTTCTTCCTTTTCAATCGCCTTCAGATCGACGTAAAGGAAAACCGACTCAGAGGAAAAACGGTTGCGCGCCGTCAGGAAGTTCTGATCTTCTTCGAGCGGCTTGCTGCCTCTCGGTTTGAGATCGCGAAATGTAAATGCGGTGTCGCTTATGAAAACGAGCGAGCCAGCCTGTTTCATTTGATAGGGCGGCCCAGCTGGCTCGGGCGGCTTGTCCGCTACAGCTCCAACGTTTTGCGGACCGATCGTGGGCGGGACTATCAGTTCGGTCCTCGTCACTTGAGTGCCGGATGGACTGGCAGCACCGAGGGTGCCTGGCTTCGCAGCGGGCGCCGGTGTCTGTGCAGGTGACGGGGTCGGCGTTGGCGTAGGTGTGGGTAAGAGCTTAGGAAGGAAGTCGCGCAACTCCGGATAAAACTTCTTCGCTTCCTCGGGAGAGGAAAACTCGATGGCAACCACGACGTTCGGAAGCTTGGGTCTCGAAGACCAACCCGCGACCATCATGCGCGAACCGGCGAGCACATCGGCGTGCGCGTTAAGCCACTTCACAAGTGTTTTGAATTCCTTGGGCGGCCCCCCGAGTTTCATCACCGGATCAAGCAGATCGTTGACCGCAGATGAACGAATCAATCCGCCGACGCCTCTGATTTCGCAATAGACTTTGTAACTATCGGCGGCGAGCAGCGAGTCAAACGTGGGTGCCGGTTCCGAAGCCGCCGCCGGCTTCTTCGGCGCGACGTGTCTCTGCTGCGCGAGCAGTGGTAACGCCAGCATGACTATCGCAACGATGCAAGCGATTAGACGTTGGCTGCTTTTGAGTTTCTTCATTTGAGAACGGAACCGTTTCTAGTTACTGCTGTAGGTTAGCTTTAGACGCTGATCTACTTAGCCACGCGTTTCCAGACATTTGCTTCGCCTTCGCTAGCAATCAAGCGTTTGACCTCGCTGTATGCCGCAGCATAAGTCGCCCGCATGGTGCCCGCCGATTGGTTTGACTTGCTATCCGCAAGTTGCTTCTCAATTTCCTCGGTGCTCATCCTTTTTCGCGGCTCGTACTGCGCCACCATACGTCCCTCGCCTGCCAGGTGCAACGCCAAACCTTCTGCAAGCCAACGCGGCGTCCGGCCGCGCCCGATAACGTCGACTAAAGTATGTACGAGTTCGTGCCGCAATGTTGTCTCGAGAATTCGCCGGCGCTTCAACGTTTCGAGCGGCTGGAGTTCAATCCGGTTTCCTTTGGTGGCCGCTGCCGCCCAGGGTGGCTGCCCCGTTCGTCCCACAAAATCTCCGGTCGTTTCGTTTATGTAGAACTCAAGAGCAGGGAGCTGGACGTTGATTCCAGCAGCGGCAACGCGCGCGAGCAGCGACTTACGGCTAGCCTGAAGCAAACCAAGCAATGCTTCAGCGTCGCGTTGGCTGACGGTAACGGGATAACTAATACGAAAGTCTTCGCTGCGAAGACTAAGCCGAGCGACTTTGTCGCGGTGAAGTAACGAAGCAGAAGCACCACCCCGGAACTCTCGCGCGGGCAGCCCGCGAAGGGTGGGGCGATCAGGGAGGACCCTTTGAGATTCAATGCGAAGCTCCCCCTGACCGCCCCACCCCACGCGGGCTGCCCGCCCGGGGGCCCCGGTGTCGGGCTTCCGGCTCCAGATGAGGTCATCTGAAAACGACGGGCCATTGCCACTTGCGATATGCGTAGACGGGAAATACTTCCGCAGGATTTGCCGGTAAGTTTCGCCGCGCTCCGCCATGACGTGCGCCCCCTCCTGGCAGAGTCCCAGCCCGTGGCCAAAACCACTGCCGCGAAAAATAAAGTTTGATCCGGAACGCGCAATTTCAAAGCGCGAACTCTTCAGCAGGTTCCAGCCAAGCGCACGACCAACAATGATCTTGAAGTCCCATCCCTTAATCGTTACGCGGCGATTACCTTCAATGGCGATCAATTCAGCACGGCCCGTTTCATCCTTGCGTAACACGCTGATGTTAACCAGCCGCTCACCAACATTAGTCCGTGGATCACTTTGCAGCGCCTTGAGCAGTTGAGCGTACGGCACCGTGTCTTTCCAATTTCCGTGCGCCTCGTTCACGCAGTATTGGTCCTTCACACCTCGCAGGTAGGGAGGCGCGCTGCCGCCCCAAAGCGTTGCCATGTTTGCAGTGGCGCCCCCACATGAGGCGCTGAAGTAGGAGTCGGCGAGCTCGTTATTTTCATCACGTAGAATTTCTCCCCGAGTAGCCTCGACTGCTTCGAGAATCAACGGCGAAACATAAACGTCGGAATCCAAATCAACTGGCCGGTATCTTTCGCAGTGCGTTGAATTGCAGAAATCGTAGCCGTCGCGGGCGTGCCGGCCGAGGTTCTTGAGCGCATAGGTGCGGACCGCGATGGCGAGCGCTCGCAAAGCCTCGGGCTCCGTTTCCATGCTGCCCTCGGCTGCCACAACGCCGCGCACGTAGTCTTCGAGGGCAACCGTGCGCGTGATGTTTTCGCGCACCAGGTGAACTTTGATTGAGGGTGTTTGAGATCTTAGATTTGAGATATGAGATGAACTTGCTTGCGGGGGTTGCGCAGACTGCCCGGTAGCAACGACGGCAGGACCAATCTCAGATTTGAGATTTAAGATCTCAGAATTTGAGATCTCAGAAGCAAACGCGTCGAATATCGGCCGCGCAACTTCTGCGGCTTCAAATCCATGACCGCGGTTCAAAAAAACAAGCACAACGAGATTCACATTGTCGGCGGCGGCCTCGGAATCAGTCGTTCCTTTGCCGGCAGGTTGCGACGCAATGCCGACAAACCATCCATGCGTGCGGAAACCGTCGATCTCAGTGGCGGTGCCGGTCTTACCAAAGATGTAAACAGGCAGCGAATAGAGGTTCGCCTTTTCCGCGCTGCCATAGCGAACGGCTCCGCGCATTCCCTTGACGATAACTTCCCGTTCTCGATCTTTGATTGCGACATTCGTCTGAACTGCTGCGACGAAGCCCGCGGGTTTCGCCAGGCGCGGCGTGAAGAGGCGACCACCGTTGACCAGCGCCGCGTAAGCGTTGACGACTTGAATTGGCGTTGCCTGGAAATAGTTGCCCTCGCCTATTGCATTTTGCGGACGCCATTCGCTGCGCTGTAGTTGTCCGGCGACTTCGCCGCCGGCATTGACCCCGCTCTTTCTGCCGAAACCAAATTCACTTAGCGTGCTCCGAAAGCTCTCTTCCTTGAGGTGCTCGCCGACTGTGCTGAAGTAGTAGTTGCAGGAGTAGGCGATGGCTTCGGTAGGATTCAGCGGAGGCAAATCGCGCGGATGCGAGCACGCTGTCTGAAATGCGTGATGCGCATATTTTTCATGACAGAGAGTGCGCGAGTCTTCATCGATCACACCCGACCGCAGCGCAGCCAAAGCCGTGAAGGGTTTGATCGCGGAGCCGAGCGGATAGTCTTCGGTAAAAGCGATCTCCGGATTAACGATGGCACGAATGCGTCCCGTCTGCGGGTCCATCACGACAACTGTGCCGCGGCGATCGCCGAGCGCGAGGGTTGCCGCGCGTTGCAAACGCTGATCGACATTGTCAGCGTTAGCTGATGATGAGGAAGAAGGATTTGGACGACGCCCGGCAGCGAGGGACCAAACGAAAACTGCCACGCAGAGTGCGAGAGCTGTAAGGAGAGACAAACGCGCGGGATTCATCCCTTGCGCGCGAAGTTTCTGCTTCAATGAATCTGCGGGCAGGATGCCCGCGCTCCCAGCCATCAAGCGGCCTCGCTTGCGGGTTCAGGTGGGGTGCCCGACGAAAATAGCCCGAGCGCCCGCACCGTTATTGTCCAACCAAATAGAGTCAGGGCAAATACCACGAACAGCCGCGCAACCAGGAAAGAAAGTTCCAGCCAGGCATGCTTAGTCTGCGTGGTTTTGAAGAGCAGAAAGTAAGGTACAACAGCGAAGACCAGAAAACCGATGACGTATATCAGTACGGATTGCGGAGCGAAAGCGCGCGACAGAAGAGTCGCCATTTTTCGCAGCGCACCACCCAGACCGTCATGCACCGTGGCCAGCCATAAATGGATAGCCATTAATGGCAAGACCAGGCCGAAGGAGAGGTAGCGAATGGTTGAGAACAGTGCGACCTTCCAGTTAATAGGACGCGCGGCGTGCGCGGCTGTCGCATTGGGGGCGATTGGATGAGGAAGGGTGATGACCGGCTCAGGGCTTTGTCCGAAGTGGTTTTGTGCGCGCGCAAGGAGATATGCGATGAGTATGCCGAGCACGATGAGAGGCAAACTGATCAAGATCAACTTCCAAAAACTCGCGAGCGATCTTCTCAGTACAAATCCCGCGGCCATTTGATCCGGCTCGCTTGTGCCTTCCCCGGCGATCCGGCGCGCGCTGCCGCTAGCGATCATCGCCTGAAGTAAGAAGAAGAGCAGGGGCACGGTGACTGCGAACACAAGAGTCAGCGTCACCTGCGCCAGCGTTGCCTCCCTGATGGAAGCAAACAAGTAAAGGAGTGCGAGCAGGGAAGCGTAGACGGCGGCTGTTAACAGCGTCGATTGCCAGTTTTTAAGAACGTTGCGTGCGGCCCCGACTAGCGAATGAAATGTTTGAGTCAGCATGTTGTGTGATCCTCATCAGAACGATAGCAGGCAGGGGCAGGAGGCAGGCGGCAGGACAACGAACGCGCGAACGATTTCCCTCTTCGTGTTCCTGCTCCTGCCGTCTGGCTCCTGCTCCTGCGGTTCATTTTCGCTCCAGGAACGTCAGCTTCCCTGACGCTGTGTTTGACTGCGTCGACGCGTGGTACATCAGCTCCGCGCGCGCCGGCGCTACGCGAAACTGTCCCGGCACCTGCACCCGCATGGCATATTGAAAAGTTGCGTTGCCGTCAAAGTAGTCAAGGAAAAACACCGTCCGGTTGTCGCGAAACTCACGCGAGCTGTACCAATCGCTCCAGTCATGCCCCGAGGTGTAGTCGAGATTCAGGTTGCCAACACTCTCAACCTGTTCCGAGCCCGCAGGAATCGGATCCTCGATCATCAGGTGGCGCGCCTTAGCGCCGTTAAGTTTGAGCCGGACGACCAGCATATCTCCCGAATGAATCTCGCCGACGAGCGGCGTAGTCTTCCACTTGAGTTTGTAGCCGTCTTCGACGACTTCAAGCCGGAAATATTCGCGCGTCAGATTTAGATCCGCCGAGCCCCGCGCGGCGACGTCTTCTTCGCCGGTGTAATAATCGAGCGACGACGAAAAATAAACCACGCCTTTGCCGCGCTTGACGATACGAATGTCATTGGTTCCGGAGACATCATTGCCCTTGCGGTAGATGGAGAAAGACTGCGAAGCGGCTGCTGAAGACACGTGCTGAGTCAGTACGTTTTCACCGTTCAAGTAAACTTCGACGTCATAATCCGGCGAGAGTTCCCGGCTCACTTTGAGATAGTCGATGAGTCCGAGAATTGCGAACGCTGTGTCCTTAGTCGAATCCCAGTAGTAACCACTGCGGCGGTTCGAAACCAGCCAGCGCGCAACCTTGGGAAGAATAGGACTGTCGGGTTTTATACGAGCGAGCGCTTTAAGAGACAGCGCCGTAGCTTCTATGTCGTTTGTTTCGGCAAAGTCGAGCATGGCTTTGCGGTGCGACGGCCAGTAGGCGGAGAAGTCATCGGTTGACAATCTTCCTTCGATCTCGACTGCGACGTCGCGCGCACGCTTGTCGTCCTTGCGTTGTTTCAATGTCAACGCGAGGAGCGCGCGTCCATACGGCTGCAGGTTCCCGCGCTCACTAAAGATCTTTTCCACGTAGTGACTATCGGCGCCACCGCTTTCCTCGAGCGCGTAGACCATGAACGAACGCGTCTCCAGATCGATCTGCGTTCCGGCGTCGGTCGTGCCCGAATCGAGCATCTGTTTTAGCTTTTCGCGTCCACTGGCGATCCTGTTGTCATCAGGTTGATAGCCGTTCTGCTTCGCGAGCGACAGACCGCTAACAACGTAGGCAGTCATAAACGGATCGCTCTGGTCGTCTTTCCACCAGCCCCAGCCGCCGTCGTTATGTTGATAGGCATACAGGCGATCCATTCCCTTCTGCACTTTCTTCGGCAGATCGTTGGTGTCTTTTATTGACGACAACTTCACGTTCTTCAAAGCCTGCGTGACGATGACGTTGGGAAGAAAACTCGACATGGTCTGCTCCGTGCAGCCATAGGGGTAAGTGGTCAGATAGTCCAAAGCGCCAAACAACGTGCCCGCGACTGAAGGTGCAACCTCGATCTTGAAACTGCGCGCACGCGCATCAGCATTTGGCGGCAGGTTTAGAGAATAAGTCTTCTCGGCATTCTCGTCGGAAAAAGCCGCGGACTCATTCTTCACTTGATGCAAACCACGCGGGACGACCGTCAACGGCAATTCAACCGCGTCTGATTCAGTGTCGGTTAGAGCCTTGGCCAGGAGTTTGATCTCGCCGACATTCGGCGCGGAAATTTGCCAGTCAATGCGATGCTCACCTTGCCTGGTAATGGTGACCGTTTGTTTCCCGGAATTTTGCAGTTGCGCGCCGTCCACTTCCAGCGATATCTGCGTGGACTTGTCGGCGTTCAAATAGTTGTGGACGATTCCCGATAACGTAACCGTGTCGCCCTGCGTAACGAACCGCGGCGTTTCGAGCCGCATGATTACATCCTTGCGCGCGACCACTTTGTATTTCGTTGCGCCTACCTTGGTGTCTGCCGTTACGCCACGCGCGGTTGCGCGCCAAGTGGTCAGGTTATCGGGCAGGTTAACTTTGACAGTTGCTTTGCCGTCGGGGCCGGTCACCACATCGGGTTGCCAGAACGCAGTGTCTTTGAAGTTCTTCCGGATCGTGGGCTGCACCAGGTCGCCTTCGTTCTTGAAGTCGGCAAGCTGGTAAGTCGATTTGTTCTTCGCAAGATCCATCGGCTTGTCGCCGGCAAATCCTGTGAAGCTATAGTTGATCGAAAGATGTGTCTCGACGCTGCTGTAGCGCAATCCATAAAACTCGCTCTTGATGTTGCCGGCATTGTCCGGCGAGACGCTGTAGATTGCTTCATCAACTACGCCGAGACTGACTTCGGCGCCGGAGGCGGGCGAGCCGTCGGCGTTGCGCGCGAGCACAGTGTAGGACGCTGTCTCGCGCGGTTTGTATTCCTTCTTGTTCGAGATGATTTCGAGATTGAGCATCTTGTCGCGCGCGGGCACAACCAACCGCTGATCGCTGGTGTACATGTCGCCGCCCTTGACGTAAGAGACGTTAAGAAAAATATTAGGCGCAAAACTGGCCTGAATGGGCACGTCGAGGACGATTGATCTGCCGGGCGAACTAACCTGCTGGACAGTCATGACGGTCGTCAGTTCCGTGCTTACCAGGAGATGAGCGTCATCAGTTGGCAGGATCGCCAACACGTGAGCAGTCTCGCCGGCTTTGTAAGTCTTCTTATCCGGCACGAGCTTGATGGCGTTGTAGTTCTCGCTGTAGTAGGAAGATTCGCCCCAGGGATACTGGCGATCGGTAACCCAGAGATAGCCGCCAATCGTCGGGACCGCACGGCCGTTTTCCCAAATCACCGTCTTGATCGAAATGTTGCCGTCTTCAGTCGTGGTGTAGTCGTAGCTGGCCTGGCCTTGCGAGTCGGTCTGCACGTCTGCGTAAGTTATCGGTCGCTCATGCATTTCATACTCGGGGTAGTAATACTCATCGGCATCCTCTGGTTTTGGTTTCTTAGTCCAGGTGCGTTCGACAAACTGGAGCTGAACCTTCGCAGAAACCGGATGTCCCTCGTAATCAGTGGTCGTAACACGAATCTTGGCGAGGTCGCCTTTGTTATAGACATAACGATCCGGATCGGCATTGGCGACGACCGTGCCACGCGTGGCCACAAAGCTGCCGGCGCCGTCGATGGTGCGGCGAGCCGAGTCAGTCACCTGTGCTTCGAGACGATAGCTGTAGTCTGACGTGTCAGTTTCGTCGGACTGCGGAACGGGAAAATCAACGTTCAGGTGTCCGTGCGCGTCGAGCGTTCCTTCGCCCTCCTGAACCATGTCGTCGCCGCCACGATAAAACTGCGAATACTCGTCTTCCGTATCCGTCTCGTCAGTTGTTTCGTCCGAATCGGTTTGACCAAACCAGGCGTAGTAACGCGATCGATAGATGTAATACTTCACTTCGGCATTGGCGACTGGGGCACCAAAGAAATAACGCGCGTCTACGGAGAAGTTCCCTTTCTGGCCGGTCTGGACGAATTTACCTGGCACGGAAACGGTCACCTTGTATTCGGGTTTCTTGTATTCCGCCACCTCGAAGTTGCCGCTTGCTGAACCGCTCTCTATTTCAGCCGCGATGCGATAGCTGCCGAGCGGCGCCTCTTCCGCGATGTCTACGTCGCCATTGAAAGTGCCGCGCGGAGATACTGGAAGTTCCTTCGTGAGAATGTTGGCGCCATTTGGATCTTCAACGGTGACATTCACGGTGTGGTCCGGGACCGGCTTGTAGGCGCCGTTTTGATCGACTGACCTGATGATTCCCTTGAAATTAACTTTGTGCGTTGGCCGGTAGACGGGACGGTCGGTGTAAATGTAGCCCTTGAGGTTCTCTCCTTCATTTTCGCCGTAGTAACCACCAAAGAAGAAGGACCCGAGATCGGAGATTGCGAAGTTGCTGCTTTGCTTAGCAAGAATTAGTAGAGGCTGGGAGTCGGTTTCGTCCGGCGCGGGTTCTCCGGCATCAGCTTCACCATCCCCGCCGGCTTTGGCGGCAGGCTTTTTCTTTTCGATCTTTGTTCTAAGAATTCCCTGGTTGTCAGTTACTCCGCTGGCAACGGTCTTTTGATCCTTTACGACTTCCACCTGCGTGCCCGGACGCGGCTCGCCAGTTTTTCGATCCACGGTGTAAACGAGCAACTCACCGTCGCGAGTGGTCTTGTCGATCATGGTCAAGTCTGTAACCACGACCACCGTGTAAGCGCGCAGATCATTTTCAACCGCTTCTACCAGGTAGACGCCCGGCGATCGATGTCCCAACGGAATCATGCGCTGATCGTATTCGTTTTCCAGCGGCGGCAAAGGCTCGCGCCAGCTGCTGACGAGCATGTCCGGATTCAGAAGTGGCACGCGAGCAAAGTCGGAAACATTCAACGGCGTGCGAATGGGATCAGCTTCTTTGCGAAACTTTTGATTAAACGCGGTGCGTGAATCGTGTTGCAACTGACCGCGCACGAACGCCTGAATCCCGGTGTACGCCCAACGCTTAAAACTGCGCAGCCTCTCCAGAAACGATTTGCGGTGTGGCAAGGAGGTGGCAACTTCGTGCTGTTCGTCTTCGCCCATCTGATGCGGGTCTTTGAGGCCGGTGAAAAACTTGCGCGGATCCCTGACCTGGTAAACGCGGAAGTCCAGATGGTCAACGCCGTGGTAGTCCACCCACAAACGCGCGTTGTCACTGGTGCCGTAGGTGCGATGAGTTGACAGCGAAAAGAACGGCTTGCCGGGTGCTCCCTTATCGAAATAGGCCGGGGCAGGCATTTCATTCGCAGGCTTCGCCTTTGCTCGGGAGCGCAGCGTTGCGACTGTCAACGCGCCGGCGATCGCTACCAGATAAATCAAAGAAGCAGTTAGAACGCGATAAGAACGAGAGTTCATTTCAAACACGGCCGGAGCCTCCTTGGGCTTGTCAGAACCACCTGCGTAAGCGGGTGGTGTTATCCGAGAAACTAATCGAGAATTTTTAGTCTATAGAAGCCGAGAAAGTTGGGATTGCTTTCCACCGGCCGCCAGCGTTTGTTTGGGTGATGATCCAGGACCGAAAGTTCAACCTTCTTCACTGTGCCTTCGTCAGTTGGAGAAGAGCCGGTGTGATAAACCACCCAGTCGTTTGCCTGGTTGCCGCCCAGTTGGGCAGTCCCGAGAAAAATCATGACGTGATAAGGAAACTTCTGCACCCAGGGCTGATAGAAAAACAGCAGATCGCCCGGTTGGGCCTCGCGACGATCGCGGCTGATGAATTTCGCGTTGAAACTTTTGAGCGTACGCGCGTCGGCAAATTCCGAGAAGGTTCCGTTAGCTAACTCGCCATCTTTGTAGGAACCAAAGTTTGTGCGAAAGAGTTTTTCGCCGAGCGGGCCCTGCTCCAGCGTGTAGCGCGCCACATCGGGCGCAATTGGGGAATAGGCCGGGCCCATCTTTTGTAGCCACGCGCGGTCGTGATGACGCAATGCCTCACGCCAGGCAAAACGCACCAGTCCGGCGCAGTCTCTTTGTTCCGCGTTCCACTGTTCGCTCAGATGATAAAACTGACCTTCAGCAATGAGCCTGAACCAGAGGCGGAAGTTTTCGCGGTCCATGTAGCTTTGCAATTCAGCCGCGTCAGGAATGCCGTCGTTGTCCGAGTCTAAAGAAACGGAATGCGCCAGAGCGTGATTTGTAGCGTGGTTTGAAAGCGCAGCAGACTTGTCGGCGCTTTGAAGGCTTGGGAAGCGCGCGCTCCTTTGGTTTCGTGCGAGCGAGAAGTAGGAACCAAGCAGGACGAGAACGAAGCAAGCCAGTAACGCGAACGTGAATTGTCGTCGTTTTATAAACGCGAGCATGGGGGAATTATTGGCCCTGGTTGCTAACTCTACGAGGCGGCGCTAAACAGTCGACGGCCATGTTAACACGTCCCCGCCTACGGCTTGGTACGGATTCAGTTGCTGTGGGAAGCCACAGTAAAAGAGCAGACCCCCGGCGCTGAAAACTTTGCACCGAAACTAACAATGATCGTGGGTCCACGAAGTCAGAACCGGGAGCGGAAGCGACCGGGTGATCTTTGATCGGCGACCGTTTGATTTTTGTCATTCAGAGGTAAACGAAAACACCCGGTCGCTACCGCTCGCGGTTCTGACTTTGCATTGAAATGGACAGACGGGAATGCCCTGTCCTACCAGCAAACGACGAGGAAAAAGAGTATTGCAAAAACCGACAGGCGCGGGTAGATTGTTGCCAGACAGGCCAATCGCCCGGCGGGATCATCGCTGCGTTTGGATGCATGGCTGCCGATCAAATTTTGTTGGAGGTAAAGAAGTGCCGACTGGAACATGTCCTGAGTGTGATGCTGATGTCCACGTGGATACAGACACTGATAAAGGGGAAAGCGTTTCCTGTGAGGAATGCGGAGTGGAACTTGAGGTGGTCGGACTCGATCCGGTAGAGCTGGACATTGTGGAAGAAGACCACCTGGATGACGACGAAGACGAAGACGAATTCTGAAAGGAAAGGAGACAGGTGCAGGAGGCAGGCAGCAGGATTTCCATTGCGCCATCCGTTCTTCCTGCCGACTGCCTACTGCTCCTGCCTCCTGCCTTTCCCCGCCTGAAAACCTGGACGGCTCTGCCTTAGAATCAAACCTCCCGGACCCTCAACCCTAATATTGTGAAACTGGCCATCACGACGCTTCTCCTCAGGGGGATAGAAGGCCAGTCCATAAGCAGCAGTAACCTCCTCAGCCAAAGCGCGAAATAGCGGCTCGTAGTTATTTTCGTCTGCGTAGACACTGCGCCCGCCCGTCAATTCAGCCAGTCCACTAACATCCAAGGGTGTAGGCAAAGGAGTTTGCGCTGCTGCCGCCAGCACTCGCGAGTAAGAAGGAAGAGTTACTACATAGACGCTGGCGTCGGCCGCGTTCGCGCGCTCAATTACAGTGGGCGCTGATACGGTGTCTCCGACCGGAAAACCGTCAGTAACCACCAGGACCGCGCGCTTCATCAGACGCCGTTCACGCGTTCGGGGCGCATGACGGACCAGCATGCGAATCGCGTCGTCAACGGCATCGTAAGTATGAGTTGACAGTCCATTCGGTTCGCGCGCGATACGCTCGAGAGCTCGATCCAGTTTGTCTGTTTCAGAAGTGAACTTCTGGAGAACCTTTACGTTCATGCCGAAGGCCATTACCGCGTATAGCGCCGAGTGGCCGGAGAGCTGCGCGGAAAAGGCATTGAGCGCGCCGCGCAAACGCGCCATTTCTTCCGCGGTCATGCTGCCGGAAATGTCGAGCGCGAATACAACCGCAAGCGGACGAGGTTCACCGCTGCGGTTTTCCACCTGGAAGAATGCGAGTGGCTGTTCAATGTTATCCAGATAAACTTTGAAATCTCCCTGCTTCAAGTTTCGTACGGGGCGACCCTCGGCGTTGTTGGCTATCACATCAAGAGAAACGAGATCGGTGTCGACCTTCAACACCTCTTCAGGCTCTTGCTCATCTCTTGGAAACACCTGGCGCGGACGTTGCGCTTTAGCAGGTTCCGCATTCTGGGCAAGGCTCGGGCTGGGGCTCAGTAGCATTGTTGCTGCGCCAAACAGAATGACGACGCACAGTGTGACGAAAGACTTGCTTGATCGGCGAGACTGGTTCATTTGAAGTCTGAAGTTTAGTATCGGCTGGGGAGACATCCTTCGCGCGAATTATACGAGGCACATCTTACCTCGCCAAGGTGTTGGCGCTCGCTCATCTGGGAGCGAAAGTTGATACGCAGGCAACAGCCAAGTAGTTCCCGAGCATCAACTACACACGGTCTGGTTCGGGCACATCGAAAAGCTGCACGCTGACGCGGTAATTCCGAACGGTGGTATCATCAAGCTAATGAAAAGAAATCTAAAGTCGGTTGTGCTGTTTCTGATCATACTTCTTCCGGGGGGTGTGTTTGCGCAGGACCGTTCAACGGGCGGCATTAAAGGCAAAGTTCGGGTTGAAACGGGGACGCCCAGCGGCGTTGCCGTGATCGTCAGGCAAGGCGAACGCGAAGTGGCGCGCGGCGTTACCGACAAGAATGGCGAGTTTGCGGTTTCGCGTCTGACGCCCGGCCGTTACGGCGTCACGTTCCGCAAACCCGGACTCAGCGTTGGCACGATTGAAGATGTAGAAATCAAGGCGGGGAAAACTCGCTCGCTGAACAATCTGGTGCTCGGAATTGACGAAGGTTCGATCGCGTTCATAAAGGGAAGCGTTTTCAACCAGGATGATCGCAGCGTTCCCAATGTCCGCATCGAGTTGGCAAGGATTGAAAGTGACGGGACTGCCAGAAAGATCGATGGCCGCGTCACCAACGAGATCGGTTCCTTTGTTTTCCGTCTCACACCGGAAGTAGCTAAATATCGTGTGACAGCCAAACCGGATAAGGGCGATCCTGTCGGCAAAGATATCGAAATTGATGGCGCTGCCGTCTATCGCGTAGCCCTCTCGGTAAAGCAGTAAATCGTAAATAGTAAATAGTCAGAACCACCTGCGTAAGCGCGTGGCTTCAATTGTATTCGCCGCCCCACCAACGCGGTAAAGGCCACCCGCTCACGCAGGTGGTTCTGACTCACTATTTACGATTTACTATTTACGATTTACTATTCCTACCATGGAAGAGCGTGAAGAATTCCTTACCGCTCGCCAGCTTGCCAAGGTTTTGCAAGTTAGCGAGTCGACAGTGCGACGGCTTGCTCGCAAGCGACGCATCCCTTCCGTTCGCGTCACGCCCCACATAATTCGTTTCCACCTCGACGCTGTGCGCGAAGCGCTGGAAGTGCCTCGTACCAAAATCCGTCATGGCGAATTCACAGAACAAGTCGACGATTCGCAGTTGTCGTTTGACGATCTAACGGTGCTTAGCTAAGAACAGTGAAAGGTGAAAAGTGAATAGTGAAAAGTGAAGACTGGAATAGCCGCCACTTTTCTATTCCTGCCTGCCTCAGGTTGCAGACAACAACCCCTTCACTTTTGACTCTTCACCTTTCACTCTTCACCTTTCACTTTTTACCGCCGAGGTCAAACAGCACCCACTTCCCATCCTGTTTGACGTAGATGCGCGGCTGGCGAATGGGAAACTTGCGCGCGAAGGTGGGGTTCGCTTTCAGAAAGCGCTGGATGGTGGCGCGATCGCCGGTGGCCACTCGCCACTTGCCGTCTTCGCGAACCAGATACTGCTGCACAACGATCTTTCCTTCAGCTTCAAATGGTTTAGCGACTCGTCCGTAAAGCTCGGTATCCGCGACGGCGATGTTGCCGGAGACGCGCACCGCTCCAATGTTCATGCGGTCGAGTGTGTAGCGGTCCTGAGATCGTTTTAGCGCGCTGATGAAGCGATCGCGCGAGGTGCGGTTGCGAGTTGCCGAGGGCAGGGAATCGTAGACCGACCCGAAGTCTCGCGACTGCAGTTGTTGAAATACCTGCTGGACGACGTTACGCACATCGCTTTCTTCAGAGGCGCTAACTGAACTCGATGCGAGGCAGAGTACGAGCGTCAACAGAAATACAAAGGCCTGCGGTCTCAAATCAGATCCTTTATTGATCGTCCAAGTCTTCATATTCCTCTTCTTCATAAGCCTTCTTTTCTTCCTCAACATTCGCCGCTGCCACAATTTCTTTCATCTGCGCGCGGTAATTAAGAAACCAAGCCACCATTCCGAGCGCCGCAATTACAAACGCGGTGTTGAAATCCCGCCGCCACAGGAAAACGCCCGCCACTACAATGGCGACACCGGCCAGGATCATCCAAAAGATTTTCACGATTGTTCGCGGGGCGATTAATTAATGTTAACCGGAATTGCCAGTTCAAGCGCTCCCGGCGGGTAACAAACCTGATCGTCGCACGCTTGGATGTGCAAACGGGCGGGAATGGATCGTTCGCCTTTCTTCGCCGCCTTGTCAGCTTTCAGTGTAGCTTTCAAGTCCGTCTCGCCCTCATAAACCGCGAGCGGCCCTTCCGCGAAGGCAAACTTCTTCTCGAGCGCTTTCGGATAGGTGACAAAAGCTACGGAAACACCATCGGCGGCTGAAATCTCCAACGCTGTCGCCTTTAGGTACGGGTATGTAGGGGGATTTGCGTTGATGTGGTAACCGCTCTGGATCGTCAGCCGAACAGTGGCTTCACCTGATCCACCGGCCGGAATCTCGAGGCGTCGGGCCGCGGCCCTAACCACGCTCTCGGATGTAATCTTTTGAGGTGCGGGCGACGCTGGCGGCCCGTTTGCCGTGTCAGGAGTTGAATTGGACGCCGTTTTGGAACAGGCTGCGCTAACAATCAAAACCAGCACGCAGCCAAGCGGAATGTGAATGGATCGACTCATCTAGTCCTCCGCATCTCTATTCGCGTCTGGTTTCTTGATACCAAACTTTTCCAGCCGGTATTGCAACGTGCGAAACGTCAGCCCCAACAGCTTGGCGGATTTTGTAATGTTGTAGTCCGTTTGCTCCATCGCCTGCATGATGAGATCGCGTTCGACGTCTTCAAAACTAATGCCTTCGGGCGGCAGCTTAAACGCGCCTTCCGAAACGGGACGAGATTCCTGCCGCACTTCCAGTGGCAGGTCGTCGATCGTTATCTGGTCGCCTTCGCAAAGAAGAATCGCGCGCTCGATTGCCGACTCGAGTTGGCGCACGTTGCCCGGCCAACTGTAATCATTCATCAGCTTGCGCGTTTCTGGTGTTAGCCCGCGCACCAGGCGCGACGTGTTGCGCGTGTGCTTCTTCACGAAGTAGTCGATCAGAACCGGAATGTCTTCGCGTCGTTCACGAAGTGGCGGAACGTCAACGGACAAGACATTGATGCGGTAATAGAGGTCGTCGCGAAACCGGCCATCGGAAACCATGGCGCGGAGATCGCGATTCGTTGCGGCAATCACGCGGACGTCAACACTGATCTCATGCGTGCCGCCCACGCGCCTTATCTTTCGTTCCTGCAGGGCGCGCAGGAGCTTGGCCTGCATGGCAACGTCGAGCTCGGCAATCTCGTCGAGGAAAAGCGATCCTCTGTCGGCGATCTCAAACAGTCCTTTCTTCTCCGCGTGTGCGCCGGTGAACGAACCCTTTTCGTGGCCGAACAGTTCCGATTCCAGCAGATTCTCGTTTATGGCTGCGCAGTTTACGGCCTGAAACATTTCCTGTGCGCGTGGCGATTGATTGTGAATAGCCCGGGCGATCAACTCTTTGCCCGTTCCGGATTCACCGCGAATCAGCACGGTCGAATTTGAACGCGCAACTTTCAGTATCATCCGCTTGACCGATTCCATATTCGGCGACGCGGAAACAATTTCGGTGTCGAGAGCGTCAAGCTTCTTCAGCGCCAGATTGATTGTTTCCAGCAGCGCAGTCTTGTCATACGGTTTCTCGAGGTAGTCGAAGGCGCCGCGACGCAGTGCTTCCTTCGCCGACTCGATCGATCCATGCGCGGTCAGAAGAATGACGATTATCGAAGAATCCAGACCGAGGAGATGCTGGAGCAACTCGATGCCGTCCATGCCGGTCATCTTCAGATCGGTGAGGGCCAGATCGAAGCGCCGATCCTTGGCAAACTTAATTGCAGCCTCGCCTGAAGAGGCAGTAGTTACGTCATAGCCTTCACCTGACAGAATCATCTCCAGGATTTCACGCTGCGATTTTTCGTCGTCTACTACGAGTATGGTTTTACGCG
The DNA here is from genome assembly GCA_040004575.1 of bacterium. GTDB lineage: Bacteria > Acidobacteriota > Blastocatellia > Pyrinomonadales > Pyrinomonadaceae > PSRF01. The sequence goes on along the minus strand of JBDUAQ010000013.1, from coordinate 7,459 downwards.
ACATAACGCTGAAGGATGAAGGATGAAGTCAGAACCACCTGCGCAAGCGGGTGGCTCAAATTGTACTCACGCTAACCGAATACAACATAGGCCACCCGCTTGCGCAGGTGGTTCTGACTTCATCCCTCATCTCCTCCTCCTTGGTTCTCTGGTTTGACAGGCAGGATAATCACGAACGTCGTGCCACTGCCTTGTTTCGAACTAACGCTGATGGAACCGCCGTGATCATCAATGGCTTTCTTGACAATGGCAAGTCCAAGTCCCGTACCGGTTTCTTTCGTCGAATAGTAAGGCTCGAATATCTTGGCAATGTCTTCGGGCGCAATTCCTCTTCCCGTATCACTGATCTCAATCCGCGCTCTGTTAGTTGTTTCCGGCATTAGCTTAATTCCAACAGTTCCCCCAACGCCATCTATTGCCTCGAGGCTGTTAATTAGGAGGTTCGTGAAAACAGAACGCAGAGAATCCTTATCGGCGACAACCAGAGGCAGTTTTTCCTGAACTTCCAAACTTGTCTCGACACCTCGTTCAGTGGCTCGTCCGCCAATCACGCGCAAGGCATCTTCTGCTTGCGCGCGCAGATCAAGCGGCTCGAGCTCAAGCGCGGAAGGTCGCGAGTATTTAAGAAAATCCGTAATGTGACGATTGATTCGCTGCACTTCTGACTTGAGCTGACTGGCCAGTCGCTCGAAAGTCTCGCGTTGTGCAGGATCTTGCGGCGCAAAGGAAGAGCGCAGGTGATCCAAAGTGAGATTGATGTAGTTCAGCGGATTGCGAATCTCGTGAGCGATCGCCGCGGCCAGACGACCAACCACCGCCGCCTTCTCCACCTGATGAAGTTTCGACTCCAGCTCGCGCGAACGTCCCAGTTTCGCGGTCATGTCGTTGAACGCGACAGCCAGCGCGCCCATCTCATCATTGCGATCGGTCGGCACGCGCACGTCGAAGTCGCCGGTCGCAACGCGCTGGGCCGCAACTGACAAACGCTTGACTGGACGCGTAAATCGCCAGACAAATAATCCAGTGACCAGCGTCGTCGCGAGCAGTAACAAAAGTGTGTACTGCGCTGAGCGCGAAGCCTGACGCTCGAGAATACTTCTGAGCGTGTTTGCCGAGCCGAGCACTACGATGATGTACAAGCGTCCTTGTTGGGTTCCCACGGGAAAGTAAAACGCGCCGGCTTCTCCTGCTTGGGGTGCGCGCGCCGCGGTCAACCACGCTGGTAGCTGCCCGCTTTCGTCAGGTAGTTCAACGGCACTTCTCAAGGGAGGCAAGGTTATGTTCGTAATCTGCCAATAGCTACTTGGGCTTCCATCTGCGTTTTTCTTCGGTGCATAGTCCTTACTAAGACTGTCTAAAACGTTGCCGTTGCTATCGACCACGAGAACGTTGCGCACTCGCCCGTTCGGTTCTTCCAAAAGTGGCTCGCGAACACTGCTTCTAAGCTCGTCGAGATACTTGTTACTCGAGATGCTGTTAACACCTAGCGCCACCCCGGCCATTATTGCCTGCTCCTGCTCCACCAGCAGGTGGGCGTTTCGTTTAACTGATTGCAGGTTTACGTAGTACTGAACACTGAGCGTCAGACCGAGCAGCACGACCAGCAGGAGTACGAGCCGGGCGCGAAAGCTATTGAAGATTTGCAGAGTCCTCATAGAAGTTTGAAGGAGAATACACCCGGTATCGTTGTCAGCATTGGACTTTCCCTGTACTAAGAGAGAACAGCCCAAGTGCAATCTGACCAGTTATGTACAAAAGATTACTTTTGAGTTGTCCCTCGCGATTTCAGATGGTATAGTTGCCACGGTCTCGAATCAATGTCCCCAGAGACCGCCCAACTTGGGAATTCTCCCGCCTCAACGTAGCAGGACCCTAGGGTCCATAAGAAAACAAGGTTTTTTAATTTCGACTCTCAGGACTGCCAAGTTAGCTTTTGCATTTGAAAACCGGCATTTCACAGGCCTTTCGTAGCGCGTTGCGCGGAGTAGAACTTTACGGCGAGGCTCACGGGCCGAGCAAGACCAAACCAGGGAAAGGTAATAGACCTCTGATGACTAATCGACACCCCCGCATTCTTTCATTTGCATTTATCCTAATCGCTCTTCTCGTTCTTCCCGGTCAAATTGCAGACGCTGCCAGGAAGCGTCACGAAAACAATGCCCGCGGCGGGAGCGACCGCCACAGCAAGTCGCGCTCTGAAAAGGGCAAAAAACTTTCAGCCAGGGAACGTCGCGGAAGTAATCGGCGTGAGCGTCTCTCCGCGAGAGACACACGACGGGGCGGTAGATCTCGTTTTTCCCCACGCTTGTCGCGAAGAGAACTCCGGCGCGACCGCATTCAAAGCGCCCGGGAACAAGCGTCATTGTTGAAGGCGCTTGAGCGAAGGCGTGGCCGCCCGTTGAGTAGGCGCGAACGTGCTGTGGAGTTGCGCCGCCTTAACTCGCAACGTCGACGTGAAATTCTTGAGGCCCGCCGCCGTGCCGAGGCTGCGCGACGTGCGGCCATTGCTCGCCAGCGTGCGCTCGACCAGGCTTTGCGCGATGAAGTTCAGGGAATGATTTCCAGGGACAATACCAGCGGTGAAGATCCCCAGGTGCGTCGCGTGGCAATCAATGCCCTTGGCAATCATGCCGGCACAGTAGTCGTCATGGACCCGATGACGGGAAAAGTTTATTCGATAGTTAACCAGGAATGGGGCGTGCGACGAGGCTTCAAGCCCTGCTCGACAATTAAGCTGGTGACTGGAGTAGCAGGCCTTTCAGAAAAAGTCATTCAGCCTACTGAGTTGGCGTCGGTCTCTGATAATCGCATGGATCTAACTTCAGCGCTGGCCCACTCTGACAACTCCTATTTTGAACGCGTTGGTGGCGGCCTCGGCTTTGACAAGATGATCCACTACGCGCGCGAACTGGGCTTAGGCGAAAAAACGGGCGCGAATGTTCCCTCCGAGTATGCTGGTCGCCTGCCGGAGATGGGCCCCGGTTTCGCACTCCATCGAATGTTTTCTTACGCAGACGGGTTCGAGGTAACCGCCTTGCAGCTGGGCAATCTCGTGTCGGCGATGGCCAACGGCGGGAAATTGCTGGTGCCGCAGATACCAGACCCGCAAGATCCGCCAGCAAAATTCAAACCAAAAGTGCGGCGCAAATTAGACATCGACGGCAATGTCTTGCAGCGCATGATACCGGGAATGATCGGTGCAGTTAATTATGGCTCCGGTAGGAAGGCATATGATCCGCTGCAAACGGTAGCGGGAAAAACCGGAACCTGTAATGGCGGAGGCGGAAGCTGGGTCGGATTGTTCACTTCTTATGCGCCGCTCGCCAATCCGAAACTTGCAGTGGTTGTGATTACGCGTGGAACTGACGCTCATCGCCATCTTCCGGCAGCCGTGGCCGGGCAAATCTATCGCGACCTGCACAATCGCTTCGGCACTCCGACTAACCTCCAGATAGCTTCCACTCCGGACGACGAAGAAAAGGAAGTTGGGACTGAGGAAGGCGCCGACATGATTGCCGATCAGAACGGCACGGACGCCGCCGGCGCCGGCAGTTCATCCGCGGTGGCAAGCCCTGAGCCCACACATAAGCTCGTGCCTGAGTCGTCACCTTCAAACGTTAAGCGAGTAATGAATCCCATCAATTCGCCGGCACAGAAAACGGAGACGCAAAAGACGGCTACGCCAGCCAACACTTCCGTGAAGCCCTCGACACCGCCCGAAAGTAGACCGCGTCGGATACAGGATCGGCAGCCGTAGTTGTAAGGAAGCTGCAATCCAGGCAAAACCAATCTGCGCCGGAGAGCCTCGTAAACTGTTGCGAGGCCCGGCGCAGACGCTTTTAGGGGAGCGGTTTTTCTTTTGCGTACGAGCGTTCTCGCCTTGACAGGCCTGTGAGAGTTGCAGGAATATTGCGGGCGTTCTTTTTGGGGTTCGATTTCAATCGATTAGACTGTGGTTCTCTCCTGACTGCCACCATACAGCAAGGCAGATCGGCAACCGTCTTGCGGGAAGTCCGCATCGTAGTGGCGCGCTATTTGCTGGTGAACCATATGGCCCCCCCTGGCGAGGACAGCAGAGAGAAAGAGAGAACTTGGAGGTTCTAGACTAACTAATGAAAAAAATTATTGGGACGTTATCAATTTACGCTAGCTTGGCAATAGTAGCCATCGCATCCTTTGCCAACGTAAGTGTAGTAAATGCGCAGACGCCAACACCAACACAGACGCCGGCGACGGCGCAGGGTCAATGTACCGATGAAAGCAAGGCTGCCTGGTACGCCGAATTCATCAAGTATCGTGCGACTGAACCACCGAAGGCTTACGAACCGGCTAAGAAATACCTCGCCGCGTGTCCTACCGAAGAAGGCGAGATACCAAGTTATCTGAAGAAGTGGGTTCTTGCTTACGATAAGGAAGCTCGGAAGCTGAAGCTCAATGACCTGTTTGTAAACCAAAGAAAATATGCCGACGCGTTGACTCTGGCGAAAGAGATTGTGGCCGATGAGCCTGACTACCTTCCGGCTATCATCGATCTCGGGTACGGCGGCTATGTCGTAGCTGTAACGACCAAGAATGAAGCCGGGAATGCGGACGCGATCAATTACACCAAGAAGGCGATCGCACTAATTGAATCGGGGAAAGCGCCTGAGAGTTGGTCGCCCTTCAAGACGAAGGACGATGCGCTTGGTTACCTTTACTACTCGCTCGCTTACATGGAGCGAACCAGCAATCCGAAGGATTCATTGGCTAACGCTATTAAAGCAGCGAAGTTTGAAAGTGATATGAAGAAAAGTTCGCAGACTTATGTTTTCATTGCCGCTGCCTATGAAAACGAATATGCCAGCCAGTCGGCCGATTATCAGGCAAAATTTGGGGGCAAGGATGAAACGCCGGAAAGCAAGTTGGCGGTTGCAAACATCAACCAGCTTGTGGACCGAATTATCGATGCTCTTGCCCGTGCGGTGTCAGTCGCAGGGACTGATGCCAACGCTCAGGCGTCAAAGGCTAAATGGCTCGAACGACTCACGGAACTCTACAAGTTTCGGCACGACAAATCAGATGCCGGTTTGAATGAGATGATTGCCACTGTCATGTCCAAGCCGCTGCCGCCACTGCCGACGCCTTTGACCGAGCTCCCGGCGACAGCCCCCACAACGTCAGCCATTCCCGGATCCAGCAGCCCGAGTACTACCGGATCAACTGTAACACCGGGAACTGTCGTACCGCCGGCGACAAACAAGACCACAACGGCTGCGCCGACAGCCGCGACAATCGCTCCGAAAACGACGACGACTACGACTCCGAAGACTACGACAACGGCTAACGCCAAGCCTGCAGTGAAGCCGAAGACTCGTAACAATCATCGGCGTCACTAAAACCATGATCGCCCCTTGGCTTATACAGCCGGAAGCCTTGTCAGCACGAGTTTGACGACGCTTCCGGCTTTCTTACAGTTGGACCTGCCTTGAAGAAACCAGGGATTAATCTTCCGGATCTCGACCTCCTCGAAACCGTTCTCGCATACAAGTTTGAAAACCGCGCTCTGCTCGAGCGCGCCATCACCCATCGCTCCTGGGCACACGAACAGGTGGCGCCCGGAGCCGAAGACGAGGCCCGTCAACTCCATAACGAAGCTCTCGAATTCCTGGGCGATTCCGTGTTGGGTTTGGTAGTTGCCGATTATCTTTGTAAGGCCTATCCCGCCGGCACCGAGGGCGAACTCTCGCGAATGAAGCACCGGCTGGTGAGTGCGTCAACGCTGGCGGAAGCATCGCTCAGGCTAAACCTCGGCGACTTTCTACGCTTCGGTCGCGGCGAAGAGAAGAGTGGTGGCCGTCGCAAGGATGCGCTGTTGGCTGATGTCTTAGAGGCGCTGACGGGCGCCATTTTTGTTGATGGCGGATTGCCCGCAGCAACTAAGTTTGTCCAGCAGGCCCTGGGCGAGGAATTAAAAAAGGTCACGCCGAGTGCCGCGGCAGAAGCTGATTACAAAACAATGCTTCAGGAGAAACTGCAGGCCGAGCGCCGACCAGCGCCGAAATATTCGGTGGTTGAATCGCAGGGGCCGCCACACCGCCGCACTTTCCACGTCGAAGTAAGTTGGGACAATGGGAGCGTGCGAGCTGAGGGTCGCTCAAAGAAAATCGCCGAGGCGGCAGCGGCAAAAGAAGCACTCGCCTTGATGAGGACTAACAACAAGGAAGCATGACCTGGTTTGTGTTAAATCCGGGCAACGGAAATGACCGATGACCGGGAAACTTGACCGCCACAGCTAACGTATCTAGGATGATTTGATAATGAGCAATCCTTCCAACCGGCCACAGTCAACCAACGTATCCGAGACGCAAGCGACTCCGAAGGCGTCTGCTTTTTCCCGAGTCTTCAATCGCAACGGTCATGGCGTCTCGCCCGAGCCGGAGACAAAACCGAGTGGTCCGCCCAAGTCTGTTTGGCGCGAGTATTTCGAGTCGGCCGTCGTAACCGTCATCATGGCCCTGTTTGGGATGACATTTGTGGTGCAGGCAGTCAAAGTTCCTACCGGTTCGATGCAGAACACAATCACTATTGGCGATCATCTGCTGGTCAACAAGTTTATTTTTGCGCCGGGAAAGAGTCTGCCTTTTCTGCCACAGCGTGAAATAAGACGTGGCGACATAATTGTTTTCAAATATCCGGGCAATCGTTACGATCCCAGCCGGGATGACAGCCCCACTAACAAACCGATCGTTACTAACTACGTGAAGCGAGTTATTGGCGTACCCGGCGATCACATTAGCCTTGAGGGCCGCAACGTTTTAGTTAATGGAAAGCCTTTACCGGAGCATCGAATCGAGGCGCTCGACACGAATGCCAACAAGGCTCCGCTTACAATTGAAACTGATCCCCCGCTTAAGCCGGGTGAAACTTACAACGTCTATTACCATCCTGGCTCTGGCGACGACCAAAGCAGCGAAGATTATCCCGCCTTCAAGCATGAGGGGAACGGCAAAGAACTGGTTGTGCCCCAAAACAAATACTTTGTCATGGGCGATAATCGTGAGAACAGCGAAGACAGTCGCTTCTGGGGTTTTGTGCCGCGCGAGTACGTAATTGGGCGGGCGATGTTTGTATACTGGTCTTACGACGAAAGCGCGCCTTCCAGCAACCCCCTCTCGGACTTCTTGTTCAATACTCGCTGGAGTCGCACCGGCACAATGGTCAAGTGATAGGACATAAGTCCTAAGTCCAAAGCCCAACGTCCAAAGTCCGCTCTGCAATGTCACAGGTTTAACCCTCGATTGCTCTTCGCGTTGGACTTTGGACTTTGGACATAGGACTTTCGACTTTTTTCTAAGGGGTCTCTCCGCTTTGGATTGGAAAACTTTTGCCGGCCGGCTTTGGACGCGCATCAACGATCACGACCTGTTCGGGCGCGCCGCTCAACTATCCTATTATTTTCTGCTGGCAGTCTTTCCGTTGC
>JBDUAQ010000272.1:0-2799 GCA_040004575.1 bacterium | reverse complement strand
CGGTCTTGTCAATCACGCGCTTTCGAGTCCCGCTCGTTTCTTCAGCGCCTAACGTTACGCTTCAGCGGCTCGCCCACGCAACTCAACAAAGAGGCCCGCTCATGGCGAGTCCGCTGCAAGCGCTTGTTCGGCTCGCCGTCGATTTCAATAGCCCAAGCTTTGATAATACTGCCGGTACAGCATGAGCGATATTGCCATGGTTGCTACAAACACGCCGGACACCGCAGCAGCCCTGGCCCATGATCCTTTCGACTTCAAGAAATCAGCTATACCAAGCATCAACAACAGCGGCGCTAAGACATACTGCGCCAGACCGAGTGTCTGCACTAGATTGCGCAGCTGATCACGCGGAGTGTTTTCTTGCGATATCCTCCACTTCCCATCGGATGCGCCAACGAGATTACGATCGCGTCGGGGAAGGTAGTTGCCTGCCCGCATGTTCAGGACTTCAATACGAGCCGCCGTTTGCAGAACAAGGACCGTCAGGATGATCACGACAATTTTGAGAACACGTTTTTTCATTCAGAAGTGCTAAAGCCGAACATGTATTATACGGCGGATCTGCGGCACAAGTACGGATTTGGGGGTATTATCCGGTGTCGCCTTTCAGTCTAAGTTAGTGAATTTAGTCTCTTTGATCGTCCTGATTCTCTCAGTCTTGTGTCGCCGCAAGTTTTGCGACGCTAGTCCACGGACGAAATATATTCAGGGCTCAACATCAGGAACGAACACTGCCCGCCGTTCGCCTCGCAGAAGAGTGTGCCGCGACGAATTACCTTGGTGGTTGTTTCGTCAGGGAAGACGAAATTGAAGCTGCCGCCTTTTTAGCATCCCAGCCAGCGGCCGCAGTTTCTCGTCGCCGCGAATAAATTTCACTTCGCTTACCTGACCGTTGCGAGATGGCCCAGTCGTTAGCACGACATAGTTATTACTGAGGAATCCTGGCAGTCTGGGCAGGTCAGTTTACGAAAACGTGGGCAGACGTGTAAAGGCTGACGTAGGAAGCCGACTAGCGCGGTTTGAGTGGCAATGCCTGGACATAACCCAAGTCGCATCTAAGTGAGGTCAGTACCACCTCGCGGTAGCGGGTGGGTTCTTCTCATACTTTACCGAGCAATCCGCAATCGAAAGACCCACCCGCTACCGCGAGGTGGTACTGACCTCATGACCCGTTGCTAGTGTGGCGGGTGCTCACTGCGCATCAGCTTGCATCTGATCGTCATGACGCAACAACGCCTGAGCGAGCAGCAGGCGCGCCATCAGCCGCAGTTCGTAGCGTTCGAAGCGATCTGCTGCGGCTCTGGTGCGATCGAAATCAGCGTTGGCTAGGGCGGCCACGCTTTTTCCGTATTTGAAAACGGCGAAGTCGATTGGCATGACCCCTGATTGGCGCATCTGGATTTCTCCTTTTTTCACCATCCCGGATCTGACGATCTTATCCAGTAAGAGCACCTTCGCCATTTCATCGTTGGCGCGGTCGACGGTTCGCTCAATGATGCCATAGGCCTTTGCCGGCTCGACTAAAGCGTAAGCGCCGACGAGCGCAAGCAGGGCGTTGGTTTGAGTCTCGCTGTTGAAGTCAGTCTTAATTAGGACTTGCGCTTGGTCCAATAGACTGAGTGCCTCATCATGTTTACCTTTCTTCTCCAGCGCGACGGCGATCTCCGCCATGGCGCGCGCGCGTTCCTCTTTGCGACGAATCCTCGGGAGAAGCTTTTGCAACTCTTCAGTGTCGCCTTTGTACGTAGCGAAGTTGATCTGTTCGGTGTCTAAAGCATCAAGCAAACTCTTGCGCCGCGATTCATCCGCGATTTCTGAGTTGAGATACTCCCGAAAGGGATCCGCCCGCCGTCGCATTACGGCCAATTCGATCGCTTGCTGCCCGAAAAACTCGCGCTGCTGGTCACTGGCGGCCTTGTTTGCCAACTTCAAAATGTCTTCCGGAGTGCCGCTTTCCATCAGCGCTTCATAATCGCTTTCAATTTTCTGATCCTGGTTAAGAGTTTGGTTGAAAGCCGCCTGTTTTTTTTGCAGCAGCGCCAGGCGTTCCGGCGCAAACTCTCTGATCTCCGGCATGATGCTCGAGAGAGCAAAGAGCAGATTGGCATTTGCCGATTCGGTCAGGGCAGCGTTGCTGATCATCTCGACCAGCTCGCGTCGTTGTTCCTGAGTGAGCTTCAACGGACGAGGCCCTGACGCAGTCGCAGATTTTATGGCGGCTTCCGCGGGTGTGCGGCTGACAGTCAGGAGCGAGACAGCAGCGTCCGACCCCATATGATCCGAGGCGATATTTCTTGCATGGAGTTTGTCGATAATGTCGCCGGCAAACTTTGTGGCGAGCTCAGGATCTTTCTGGTTGAGTTTATACAGTAACCCTAACAGTTGATACGAGAAACCCTTCGCCAAACTTTCGCGCGCCAGTTGGAAAGCTTTTTGGGGATCGCGCGCTGCGGCCTGGGTGGCAATCTGTTGCTCCAGCAGGCGATCGTCGGGAAATGAAAAGCCGCCGCGAGTCAATTCGGCCGCAGCCTTCAGCGGCGCTTGCCTTGAACTTCGTAACATGTCCAGAGCAAGCTGTGGGTCGCGACGGGCCACGCGTTGTAACAACTCCTGACGCAATCCGAAGACAACATTGTACTGTTGCAGACTCTCCTCCCTTTCCTTCGCTGAAGTCTTCGCGCCTTTGGGAACCTGCAACCCAGGTTCGTTGGCAAACGTGTTCATCAGGTTGAGCGTGTTGAGCGCATCCCAAAATAAATTGCGCGCGCGTGGCTCGTCGTGTTCCCAAAGTAAATCCGC
>JBDUAQ010000135.1:0-9392 GCA_040004575.1 bacterium | reverse complement strand
GTATCAGGCGCTTTGGGCGCAATCGTGCGGGACTGTTGTTCGGATTGAGAAGCAACGGCGAAAGTTTGCGTCGGCGCCGGGCTCAGTAGTGCGTCCCAGCGGTAACGCGGTCTTTCCCAGGTTTCATTGAGCCGTTTGAAAATGAGATCGGTAACTGCGTTGGTAATCCAGTTGTGATAGAACTCCCCGACCGAAGCCAACTCCGCATCCGGCGCTGGGTTCATGAAGTCTATCGCGTAAGGGATGCCGTTCTTAATCGCAAACTCGACTGTGTTCAGATCGTAACCGAGCGCCGTGCATAGCGTGCGTACGTCGTGAGTTACCCGAGCGTGCAGCTCAGGCGCGAGGTAGTCCGGATTGTGAACGTACTGCTCGCCGGAGAGGTACGGCTTGCGCGGATCGTAAGCCATAATCATTACCTCTTCCTGGCCCACGCAGTAGCAGCGCACAAACTGATCGAAGTCGATCCCTTCCTGCAATGTCATGCAAAGTGTGCCCGTCTGATCATATTCCTTCCAAAGCTCCTCAAGCGAATTGATCTTGGAGACATTCTTCCAGCCACCGCCGTCGAAAGGCTTCAGGAACGAAGGGAAGCCGACGTAATCAACGATTCCTTTCCAGTCCAACGGAAACTCCAGATTGCGTAGACTCTCGCTGACGATTCCCGAGATGTAGTCCTTCTGCGGCAACAAGACAGTCTTGGGAACGGCGACTCCGAGTTTTGGTGCCAGGGAATAGTTAAAGAATTTATCGTCAGCCGACCACCAGAAAGGGTTGTTTATAACTATCGTGCCTTCAAGTGCCATTCGCTTAAGCGTGGCGCGATAGAAAGGAACTTCATGAGATATGCGATCGATGACCACGTCGTAGCTCGGCGGGGCGTCGTGCTTGATGCCACCCAGCTTGATGTAGTCGGCGACTACTTCTCCCTTGCCGCGTTCATTAATCTTTTTGATTAGCGCTTCCGGAAACGTCTTTTCGCGCCCAACTAATATGCCAACCTTCTTCATGACTCACCTATCCTTCTCTTGCAATGATTATCAGCCGCTCCTGGTTAATACATCCTGGCGACTACAGAACGAAACAGGGGCTTCTTTGAAAACCGAGGAGACTACGATTTAACCGGAGTGGATGTCAATTTGGCAAACTGCGTAATGGCGCCCCGGGATTTGGCTCGGAACTTTGTCCTCACTGTCGCACTGGTAAAACGCCCTGGGCCTGAAGTTCAAAATAGCGAAGGCAGGCATCTGACCGCCCTCAAAAGCGCATCAATCAAGCTGTTGCGCCCTGGCTTTTAGGGACGTTGTGCTACAATTCGCACGCTCGAAAGGCCGCTTTCCCCGTTTCGTCGCTATCAATTAATCAATTGTTTCACAGGAGAGATACCTCTTGCGCCGCTCACTCATAACCGCCACATTTATTTTCGCGTTCCTGATTGGTTGTGCGGCTACCAGCCCGCTTAACCAAGTCCTGGCTCAACAGCCGGCGCCAACAACCCCTTCAGCCGCGATTAAGAATCCGCAAAAGCCGGAAAAGGTAGAGACCCAGAACCTTCCAAAGCTTGATAAGGTAGACCCCAAGAACCCAAAGAACTTTACGGCCGAACAGGTGGCTGAAACGGCGATCCTTCTTTATGGGAGTCGGGATCAGTTGGCAAAGATCCGCCGTAATGGAATCGAGAGCGGACGCATCTGCAAACCCACTTGTGACGTAGGGAAAACCGAGGAAGCCGCTTATCAACGGCGCTTCGTTCGCGGCGAGAGCATGGACAAGGACAAAGTTCGGCTCGATCAGAAAATGCCAACGCTGGAGTACTCGCTGATTTATGGTGGCGGTCGGTTGTGGGGAATCATCAACGGGTCTTTGTTCACTCCCAGACAAGACGCGAGCGAAACTTTCCTGGCGCAGCATCGCCACAGCCTTGATAACTTGTTGCGGTACAAAGAAAACGGTTCGACCCTTGCCCTGATCGGCAAGGACAAACAAAAGGGACTGGACCTATACGTCGTGGACGTGATTGACAAGGGCAAGCAGTCGACTCGGTACTACATCAGTTCAAAGACCCTCCACGTGTTGTGGCTCGAATACGAGGAACCGGCTCCCGGAGGCTCAACTCCCCTGAAATACTCGCGCAAGTTTATGGACTACAGATATGCCCAGGGCACGCTTGTGCCCTATCGCTCGATCTTGCTTGAGGATGGCAAGCAAATTCAGGAGACGCGTATTTCGAACGTTACTTACGGCGTCAAGCTCGACGATGCGCTCTTCAAGAGTCCCGAGGCGTAAAACAAGGAGGAGGCAGGAGCGGGAGGCAGACCTCAGGAATTACTTGGCTTGGTGCTGTCTTGTTCGTAGTGTCTCGGTTTGTTGTTCCAATAGCCTCCTGCACCTGCCTCCCGCCGTATGCCGCCTGCCTCCTTCTTTCAACCCACACTTTCGGAACCTGCTACCCGCTGGAGCGTGTATGGACTGCGGACGGCCACGGCCAGGGGTATAATGGGGTTCAGTTGGCCGCTTTCGTTGCCGGATCGTCTAAGTCGCTGAGCTGCGGAGCGATAACCTAAAAGAAATAAGGAAACTCGTCAGCGGTGTGAGAGCCTACCTGCCCTGATGGACACACTAACTACGATCGACATGAATTTCTCCGCGGCGTTGCGGCGTGAGGTGGTTGCAGACCCGACCTCTGACCACGCGCTGCTTGAGGCTACGCGCATCGGTGATGAAGATGCGTTTGCGGAGCTGGTGGGACGTTATCGTAACCCGATTACGAATTATATCTATCGCATGACCAATGATTACGACGGGGCGGTTGATTTGGCGCAGGAAACGTTTGTGAGAGTTTACCGTGCAGCGGAGCGTTATCAAACGACCTACGCATTTTCGACGTACATCTATCGCATTGCGACGAATCTTGCGATCAGTGAATTGCGGAAGCGGAAGCGGCGGAAGCTCGTTTCCTTAACCGGGTTCTTCCAGTCTCGCGACGGGGGTGAGCCTCAGGAGTTTAATCCACCGGATCTGAAACCGCTCGCCGACACGGCATTAGTCGACGCCGAACGTCGCCTCGCGGTACAGCGAGCGATTAGCACGTTACCGGAGAAGTATCGTGCGCCTCTCATCCTTCGCGATGTCGAAGGGAAGAGTTACGAAGACATTTCGCGCATCCTGGAAACGAGTGAAGGAACAATCAAGTCGCGCATTAGTCGGGCGCGCGGGTTTTTGCGGGAGAAGATGACAGCTTATCTCTGAGGAATACCATGAGAAATATGAACTGCCGAAACATACAGCGTGAGATTGAGGAGGCGGGCTCGGCTGACTTGCTGAGTGCGTCGGCGATTTCCCACCTCGAGGCTTGCGTCGCGTGTGAAACGCTTTCCAGACGGCAAACCAGATTGCAGGCGATTATTTCGAGCCTTGGCACCGTCGAGGCGCCTGGGGATTTTGACTTTCGCTTGCGCGCGCGTCTGGCCGGCGAAGGGCGCGGGCGCCGTCGGTCTTTGCCTTTCGCAAATCTATCCTTTGGTCTGCGCTTCGCCGCCGTCGCAGCGATGCTGTTGTTGATTGGCTCAGCGTTCTTATTAGTTAGTTTCAGAGGTCGCCCCAACAATCCGGCGGTAGCGGGCGGCGGAAAGCAAATCACATCACAGCCGACCGCGCCGGATTCGCCGGCGAATCCGATAGTTGTTCCGGAAAGCGTGAGGCCAGACAAGTCTCAGGTGGCTAACGCGCCAAAGAAAAATGAATTGAACGGAACGCCTAAGCGTAGATTGAACAGTGAGCTTGCGACCTACCGGAAGAGCGAACGCATCGGGACGCGAGACATGAGCAGCACGGGAGCGCGAGTAATGAAGCGTGACGATCAGCTTGCTGAAAGCTATCCAACTGCCGCATTTCCGATTAACGCCTCGTACCAGTCGCATAAGGTTTCCGTTGATAACGGGCGCGGCACTTCTCGAACCATCTCGCTGCCGTCGGTCAGTTTCGGGTCGCAGCGAACCTTATCGCAAACTCCTTTTCCCTTAATCGCGTCGGCAAGGGACGCGTGGTAGGCATTGTTCGACAGGGATAGCAGGAAAGACCTAACAAGCAATGAGAACACCAAAGATAAACAACTTGTTCACGATGGTATTCCCGGCTATGTGTGTAGCCGGCCTGTGTTGCCTCTCGACAGCGGCGCAAACTCCGACGGCTTCACCTGAGCAGCGCAAGACTGTCACGGCTACAACGACGGTCAGTCGCGTGATTGTGGAAAATAAACCTGCCGCCCCGCAGGTCGTGACGATCCTGCACAGTCTTAACGGTCTCAAAGTCATTCGACTGCTAATCAATAAGGAACAAGCTGAGACAATAGGCAGAATTGATGAGAACTTCAAACTCACCGGCGAGGTGCATACGAATGTGATTGCGGGGCTTGCCCTCGACGACGGGCAAACGATCGCAGCCTGGTTACCAGAAGCAGAAGCCGAAATGCCCCCGGCTATTCACTTTGCGCCGAAGGCGCCTTTACCTCCGAAAGCTCCAGCCACAACCGCACCGGCTGCAAGGGGAGCGGAGGATGCAGCGTGGGGCGCTGCTACCCTGCGAGTGGCTCCGATGAGCATACCCCGTGTGCCATCGATCAATTTTCAGGGAAACTTCTTTGAGCCTGCCGATCTTCGGATCATCACGCGCGACGGCAAACGCATGCATGGCCGGTACCTCGGATTGGATGGTCTGACCGGGTTGTCATTGATTACCTTGCCGAATGGAAGCTTGCCGGTAACTGTCGCTCTGAAAGAAGGGACGATAACTGTTGGCCAAAGACTTCGGGTGATTGGCCCACAGCCCGCGCCCGGCTCTGAAGGTGGAGCAAGGACTCCGATGTACATTCGCATCGGTGAAACCGAAGCCGTAGTCGTCAACGTGACTCGTTCTCCGTCAGGCGGCATTGCGCGAGTGAGGGTTAGATCGGCTAAGTTTTCGCCGGCTAATATCGGCGGTATAGCAATTAACGATAATAACGAGACGCTGGGTATTGTGGACGGAGTCGAAGGTAGCGAGGCAACGATAGTTCCGTTGAGCCTGATCCGCATGGCGGCGAAGCGAGTAACTGCGCGACAGGCGAGTGTTCCTCGCCCGTGGCTCGGGGTTCGTGGCGAACCGATCGGGGGGATGTCGCTCGAAAGAATTATGCGCATTGGCTGGCAGATGGATCGGGCTCGCGCCCTGACCGAGAAGCGCCAGGGAATTTTGTTAACGCAGGTCGCTCCGGGAAGTCCCGCGGCGCTCGCGAAACTCAAGGCCGGTGATGTGATCTTGAGCGTCAACAATGGCTACGTTTGTAACGCCCAGGATTTCTCTTCGCTGTTGGATGAGGCAAGCCCGGAGAATCTGGTGCGCTTTACAGTTGCCCGTCCCGAAAAGGAAGTCTCCGAAGCCATGGAGATCAAGCTAAGCGAGTCGCCTGATCCATACTTTGGCCTGATAGAGAAACGTATTGAGAAGACTTTCGAGCGGGGCTCGCTGCTGGGCGAGGGCATCGAAGCAGTGGCTCTGAAACCTCGAGTCGCATCGCATTTCGGCTCGACCGGCGGCTTGCTGGTTGTTGGCGTCCGTCCTGCAACTGACGCATTTAAGGCTGGGCTGCGACCGGGTGATGTGATCGAATCAATCGATGGACAACCAGTCTACTCCGGCTACACCATTGTCAAGCTTCCCAAGACGCCCGGCGTTCGCTCCACCTGTATCGTCGTACGCAACAAGGAGCGGATAACTCTAACTTTCCAGTATTCGCCCGACGAAGACGATTCCGACAAGCCCTAACGGTTCCAACGTACCTGACTTTTAATGGGGTGGTAGCTACGCTGCCGCCTTTTTTGTCATATGGTCGCCCTCTGCGGTGCTGTGGTACTCTAACTCACTCCAGTAGAATCGATTGCCGGGCAAGCTCATAGCTTGTCGAACTATCTATCTCGACCAAAGAATCACTGCTTACTTTTATGTTTCCTGACGCCGTTTCGCGTTATCACGATTTGCTTCACGATGCTACGCTCGCGGAGTCGTCCCGACTTTTGCTCGATGAAGGCCTCGAGCGGTCGAAGCTGATTTTTGGCGGCCGCAGGCTTTCACCTTATCTGCGACCACACTTTGTCAGCGAAGCGGATTTTGCCCGCATCGTACGCGTCTGTGAGACGGTGTGGTCGGCAATACAGAAGGTAAAGGATGCGGCGATTATCGACCCGTCGATGGTCGCTGACCTCGGCGTGACGGAAGTCGAGCGCGAACTAATCAGCATTGATCCTGGTTATCGCGCAGTCTCTCCAACGGCGCGGCTCGATTCGTTTCTAACCGAGGACGCCTACAGCTTTGTTGAACTTAACGGCGAGAGCCCAGCGGGCATTGCGTATGTGGACGCGGCCTTCGAAATCTTTTCCCGGCTGCCGGTGATGAAGAAATTCGGCGAGACTTACGACGTGCGACCTCTCTACGGAAGTCGTCACATGCTTGACGTGCTGCTTGATTCTTACGAAGAGTTTCTTGGCCGCAAGCCCGATACTGCCCCGCAGATCGCTATTGTCGACCTCGGAGCAAGACCAACGCAAAGCGAGTTTGAGTTGTTCAAAGAATTCTTTGAACAGCAGGGTTACCCAACAATAATCTGCACACCGGAAGAACTCGAGTTTAGCAACGACCGTTTGCGCGTCGGTGAGTTTCAAATTGATATTGTCTACAAGCGCCTGCTTGTCAACGAGTATCTTCCGATCATCAGCGACTATCCGGCCCTGTTGGACGCCTATCGCGCCGGAGCAGTCTGCATGGTAAACAGTTTTCGCTCAAAGCTGATTCACAAGAAGGCCTTGTTTGCGGTCCTGACGGATCAACGGCGTGCGGGGCTCTTTAGTCGCGATGAGCAGGAAGCCATCCGCAAACATGTACCCTGGACGCGGCTGGTGCGGGCAGAAAAGAGCGACTACTTTGGTGAAGAAGTAGAACTGCTCGAGTACATCAAGGCAAACCGCGACAAGCTGGTGTTAAAGCCAAATGACGACTACGGCGGTCATGGAATCACCATCGGCTGGAATAGCGACGAGGCAGAGTGGCACGCGGCGCTGGAAAACGCGCTCGCGAATGGCGATTATCTCGCGCAAGAGCGCGTGCCAACCGGCCGCGAAGTGTTTCCGGCCTTGTCGGCTGACGGCCGGATAGAATTCGCAGAACAACTTGTCGACCTCGACCCGCTGTTGTTCAATGGCAAAGTTCGTTCAGCCTTCACTCGGCTTTCGTCTACGGAACTTGCAAACGTCAGCTCGGGCGGCGGCATGGTGCCGACGTTTATCATCAGTGAAAAGTAGCCGGATGATGGTGTAACGCAAACTGTTAGTTTGCGTCGTGGTAAGGTGATGGCCTCCATATAGAACTCGCAAACTAACAGTTTGCCTTACAAGAGGAGATTCCCGTTGGTTGACGAGTTGGATGAAAGTCTGGGCGGGCCGGACGAGCGCCGCCAATACGATCGCGCGCGACTGATCGTCGACGTGTTCTTTGATGGCATGGACGTGACCGGCATTGCAAACACGAAAGACATTAGCGTCGGCGGATTCTATATGAACACTCAGGCAAACTTACCTGAAGGTGCGCTCCTCCTCGTTCGCATCCCGTTTGGGGATGACAAGCAAATAGTTGCTAACGCCGAAGTGGTTTACAGCAATCCGGAGCGAGGCGTTGGCCTCCATTTCCAAAATCTGTCGGAGGAGAATCGGGTTTTGATTGAGAGTGAACTGGGACGTGGTTGAACCAGCCTCGAAGGTAGAACCGATATCCTGGCATGATCTTCCCGAAGATTTGCGTGAAGCCTTAAACGGCAAACTGTCAGGACTGTGGGGGGCGGTCAGCGATGAGGCTGCCTTCGACGGTTTTTCGGTCGACAAGCAGCAGGCTCTTTTGCTGGTGATCTCCCGGCTGAGAGCAAAAGAGCTTTGGCAGGTGATCGGCAAAATAGATAATGTTTACGGCGAGGGCGGCGTTGGCATTGGTTTCACTGCCGCTCCTCTTATCCTAACTGCTTTGAGGGGCCGAACAGACTTCAGTCGGTTCCTGGCTAAACCCAAAGGCAGCAGCGGCGGTTTTTACGAGAAGGGTCGGGGCAGCGCGGTCCTGCACTTCACTTACCAGGATGGAGAGCCGCAAAAGTGGTACCTTCATTTCGATCTTTACAGCCCAGTGCATTCGCTGGTTAGCGCCTTCAAGCACTTGCGCTACGAGCTTCTTGGCAAAGTCACGCCTGACTGGCGGATGATTCAGGACCGTTTGCATGCAGAGCCTTATTGAATAGGAGACTGAATTTATGTTCGACCAATTCACGTTAGGGATTGAGGAAGAATTTCAAATTGTTGACCCTCAAACGCGTGAGTTGCGCTCGCACGTGTCCGAGTTCCTGGAAGAAGGGAAGATGATTCTCGGCGAACAGATCAAGCCCGAGATGATTCAGTCGATGATCGAAGTCGGCACCGGCGTTTGCAAAAACATTCAGGAGGCGCGCGCCGATATTACCCGCTTGCGCAGCATCATCTCCGGGCTTGCCGGGAAAACCGGCCTGGCAATAGTCGCCGCTTCGACGCACCCGTTCTCACACTGGGAAGATCAGAAGATTTATGACGACGAAAGATACGCGCTGTTGGTCCAGGAGCTGCAAAACGTCGCGCGGTCGCTCTTGATTTTCGGCTTGCACGTTCACGTCGGCGTCGCTGACCTGGATCGGCGTATTCACATCATGAATGCCGCGCGCTATTTCCTGCCGCATGTCCTGGCGCTGACAACCTCATCGCCGTTTTGGATGGGGCACAATACCGGACTCAAGTCGTACCGGTCGGAAGTTTTCAAACAGTTTCCCCGTACGGACATTCCGGACCATTTCGATTCCTACAGCAGCTTTCAACGCTATGTCGATCTGCTCGTGAAGACCGGCTGCATAAACGACGGCAAGAAAATCTGGTGGGACCTGCGCCCGCATCCAGTTTTCCCGACGCTCGAGTTTCGCATCTGCGACATCCCGACGCGCGTTGACGATACCGTCGCCATCGCTGCGCTGTTTCAGGCAATCGTCGCCAAGCTAACTAAGCTCATCGAGAAGAACCTGGGTTTTCGTCTCTACCGCCGCATGCTGATTCAGGAAAACAAGTGGCGTGCAGTTCGTTGGGGAATCGACGGCAAGATGATCGACTTTGGCAAGCAGAAGGAAGTGCCGACGCGCGATCTGATTCTCGAACTGTTGGACTTCGTTGACGACGTCGTGGATGAATTGGGATCGCGCAAGGAAATAGAGCACATCCACACGATTCTCGAGCGCCGCACTTCAGCAGAGGAACAACTGCGCGTGTTTGAGGAGACAAAGGATCTGAACGCCGTAGTCGATC
>JBDUAQ010000134.1:0-9417 GCA_040004575.1 bacterium | reverse complement strand
GCCTTCGCGTCGCCGCTGATGACGTTTTGCTGGCGGTAATTCACGGATATGGCGAGCAAGGGTGGCGCGATCCCCAGGCAACCCAAACATTTTTACTAAAGAATGCGGTGGGCGCGGGTATGGCCACGCGTCAAGGAAAAGAGGTCGCTACGACAAACCAGGGCAAGAAACAACCGCAACTGCACGGCGACGTAATCGACGAGGTACTCGACGGAGTGTCAGGGTACCTCTATTATTCTGGCGCGACCTACTCCTGGTACGACCCGAAAACGTTCAAAGGTGATCCTGAACCGGGAATGTTTCATGGCGTCTCCGATCGGAAAGTTAAGAAATAGCACGTGCCGCATAGAAAGTTAGATTGCTCGGATAATTCGCTCAACGTTGTCGGGGCGGCGCCACCGTGCCGGCAGGCGGCCCGCGTAGATCTTATTCAGCACTTGAAAATGTTCGGGAGGTGATCAGATGAGCTTCAAGAAGTGCGGGGCGTTGGCCTACATCTTTTTTTTGACATGTTTAGCGACAGCGAATGTGGGAACGAACAAGGGTGCAGTATTCGCTCCGGGCGCGCCCGCTTTACAAAGCTCATCGGAGACGGAATTTATCTCTGCCGATGAGTTGAAGGCGAAGCTCGCCAAGAAAGAACCGGTAGCAATCATTGATGTTCGCGGTGCCAACTTGCCGTTGAACGCTGATAAGATCACGGGTGCCGTTTATGTAAAGCTTAGAAAGCTTAAGTACCGGCTCGGCTTTCCTCCTCTAAAGGATGTTCCTCACAACCGCGAGGTTGTGACTTACTGTGCCTGCCCAAATGATGAATCGGCTGTCCATGCCGCCCAAGTGCTCCGCGAGGCAGGTTTCAAACGGGTGCGAGTCTTGAAAGGTGGGTGGGTACTCTGGCAGAAGGCTCATGGTCCGGTTGAACCGATGTCCCACGTAATGTAGCGACCGGTAATGGCCCAACCGTAAGGAACTTGCTTACGCGCGCTCTACCGCGCCCTTCACCATGCTTTTCCCGCAGAAGTTCACTACAATGCTCACGCACAAACATAAGTCAACCTGGAGGGCAAACAGCCATACTGGAAGTCGCCGATTTGGAATGTGTCCGTGGGGACCGCAGGCTCTTTCGCGATGTAAGTTTCTCGCTGACGCCTGGAACGTTGCTACAGATTACCGGGCCGAATGGCAGCGGCAAGACAAGTTTGCTGCGCATCGTTTGCGGGCTGGCGGCTCCTGAGAGTGGAGAGATACGCTGGCACGGTGCGAAGATTCGCTTACTCGCTGAGGAATATTCTCGCAGCATCGCCTACATCGGCCATCGTATCGCAGTGAAAGAAGAACTGAACTCACTGGAGAACCTGCGTATCTCCAGTGGACTAGCGGGCTCGGAACTCACCCACGATCAGGCTCAACAGGCACTCGCCCGTGTGGGACTTGCGGGTCGTGAAAAACTGTCGGCGCGCTTCCTCTCTGAAGGACAACGACGAAGGTCGGCGCTGGCGCGGCTTATTAATTGCAGCGCCGTGCTCTGGGTACTTGATGAAGTGTTAGCTTCGCTGGATCACGCAGCTGTAACGCTGGTTGAATCACTAATCGGTGAGCACTTGAACAAAGGGGGGATGGCAATCGTTGCCACGCACCAGGAACTCCACATCTCCTCAGGTTCGCTTCAGCGGCTCGAACTCGAGCTCGCAGTTCCCGGCGGCGCAGGGCCGCCGGGATGGGCCTCGTGAGCGCTCCTGCCACCTTCTCAATGTTTCGTTGGATCGTCGTGCGCGACCTTACGCTGGCGTGGCGGCGACGCGCCGATGTTTTATCGACGCTGTTCTTCTTCATAATCGTGGTGAGCCTTTTTCCGTTAGGGATTGGCCCGGAAACACAGTTGCTGCGCTCGATCGCGCCGGGCGTGGTTTGGGTGGCAGCTTTGCTCGCGTCGATGCTTTCGCTTGGACGAGTCTTCCAAAACGACTACCAGGATGGCACACTGGAACAGATGCTGCTGACGCCGCAGCCGCTTTACCTGGTTGTACTGGGAAAGGTTTTTGCGCAGTGGCTGGTGTCTGAAGTTCCACTGGTCTTGATTGCCCCATTGATTGGCGTGCAGTTTGATCTGGCTTCGGATACGCTAAAGATACTTTTTATTTCGTTGCTGATTGGTACGCCAATTTTGAGTTTGATCGGATCTATTGGTGCAGCCTTAACGCTGGGGTTACGCGGGGGTGGTGTTCTAATCTCTCTGCTGATTCTGCCGCTGTACATTCCGGTATTGATCTTTGGCGCGGGCGCGGTCGACGCCAGCATTGCGGGTGTCAGTTCGCAAGCGAATCTTTATTTGCTGGGAGCATTCTTGGTCGTGTCGCTGGTTTTCGCGCCGTGGGCAACCTCCGCAGCGCTTCGAATTTCGTTGGAGTAGTATCTGACGACTGGGAATAACCGCCAAGACGCCAAGGCCGCCAAATCGGAGGGATTATTAGAACCAGAACTGTTTCAAACATTTACTCAGTCTTTTTTTGGCGCTCTTGGCGTCTTGGCGGTTGAATCGAAAATGAACTGGTACAAATACGCATCCCCTTCGGCTTTTTACCCGTTAGCTGGAAAGATGATCCCCTGGTTCGCCGTCTCCGCGGCGATTCTCTTCGCGGTGGCTATGTATTTCGGTTTTGTGCTGGCACCAGCACGAGCCGGCGACCAGAATCAGGTTTATCACATCATTTTTATTCACGTCGCGGCCGCTTGGATGGGAATGTTTCTTTACGTGCTGATGGCCGTTTACGCCGGGATCGGCTGGGCCTTCAATGCGCGTCTCGCTTCGATGATGGCTTCATCCCTTGCCATAACGGGTGCGATCTTTACCTTGTTATCACTGGTAACCGGTTCGCTGTGGGGCAAGCCGACGTGGGGAACGTGGTGGGCGTGGGATGCGCGCATTACATCGACGCTCATCCTGCTGTTCCTTTATATTGGTTTCATCTCACTGCAATCAGCGATCGACGACCAAAGACGGGCGGACAAGGCCGGCGCGGTATTGGCCCTGGTAGGCGTAATCAACGTACCGATAATCTATTTTTCCGTGCAATGGTGGAACACCTTGCATCAGGGTGCGACTATTCGTCTCCTCGAAAAACCTAAGATGACATCGCCAATGTTAATTGCGATGTTGGTCATGCTGGCGGCATGTTGGCTCTATTCCATTGCCGTGGTCTTGATTCGGCTGCGCTGCATTATTTTGGAAAGAGAACAAAATGCTGCGTGGGTAACCGAGGGAGCAGCTTAGAATATGAACTGGTCAGAATTCTTTTCGATGGGCGGCTACGGCTTCTACGTTTGGGGTTCTTATATAACTGCGCTCATACTATTGGGCGGAGAAGTCGTGTCACTCAGGAGACGCAAGCGGGCTTTGCGTAAGCGCGTCAAGCGCGATTAAGGCGCTATCAAGGTTAGACTGAAGGTAATAATCATGAAACGTCGTCATAAGAGAGTTGGTTTTATCATCGCTGGACTCGCCGGATTGGGAATCGCTGCCGTGCTTGTGCTCAGCGCTTTCCAGAAGAATCTCGTTTTCTTTTTCAGCCCTTCGCAGGTGGTGGCTAAGGAAGCGCCGGTTAACAAAACATTCCGCGTTGGCGGGCTTGTCGAGAACGGAACTCTCAAGCGCGATAACGACGGCTTAACCGTTCGCTTTACGGTGACGGACACCGCCAAGAGCATTCCGGTTGTGTACAAAGGAATTCTTCCGGACCTCTTCAAAGAGGGCAAGGGCTGTGTCGCGCAGGGCCACATCGGGGCTGATGGAGTTTTCTATGCGGACCAGGTTTTGGCCAAGCACGATGAAAACTACATGCCGCCGCAAGCCGGCCAGGCGATCGACGCCGCGAAACATGAAAAAGAAGCAGCGAAGTCGGTGGTGTACTAAGGGAGTATTTAGGCCCGCAAGGGCCGTCAGTTAATAGCCATGCCCGTGAGGGCGTGGATCAAGAACTGCGCAGCGGAACAAGCGCCGAAGGTGCGGCAGTAGCTGTCGGTCCATCGGCTGAAGTGCCGGCCCTTCGGGCCTCAGAAATTTATTAGGGGTCTCAACCACGCCCTCACGGGCATGGCTATTGAATACCGGCCCTTCGGGCCTCTAAGCGATCGATTTAGTTATGGTTCCTGAAATTGGACAGTTCGCATTAATCCTCGCGCTCATGCTTGCGCTGACCCAGGCGACGCTCCCGCTTATCGGCGCGGCGCGCGGCAACCGTTCCTGGATTGCCGTCGCAATTCCTGCCGGCCAGTCGCAGTTTATCTTCGTCGCCATTGCGTTTGGCTGTCTTGCCTATTCATTTATCACTAACGACTTCTCGGTTCTAAACGTCGCCACGAACTCGAATTCGCAACTCCCGCTTCACTATCGCCTCGCCGCTACCTGGGGATCACATGAAGGCTCGCTCTTGCTCTGGACTTTAATGCTGGGACTCTGGACGGTCGCGGTTTCACTTTTCAGCCGCCATCTTCCCGCCGACATGGTGGCGCGCGTGTTGAGTGTAATGGGTGTGATTAGCGTCGGCTTCCTGCTGTTCATGCTGCTGACTTCGAATCCTTTTGCTCGTCTGTTTCCAGTTCCGCCGGATGGACGCGACCTCAATCCCCTGCTCCAGGATCCGGCAATGGTTGCACATCCACCTATGCTCTACATGGGTTACGTGGGCTTCTCTGTCGCGTTTGCGTTTGCGATCTCGGCGCTAATCAGTGGCCGTCTCGATGCGACGTGGGCGCGCTGGTCAAGACCGTGGACCACAGTTGCCTGGATGTTCCTGACTATTGGCATTGCGCTTGGTAGCTGGTGGGCTTACTACGAACTCGGCTGGGGCGGCTGGTGGTTTTGGGATCCCGTAGAAAACGCTTCCTTCATGCCCTGGCTCGTCGGCACAGCGTTGATCCATTCGCTTGCGGTCACAGAAAAGCGCGGCGGTTTCAAGAGCTGGACGGTCCTGTTGGCCATTGGCGCTTTCTCACTAAGTCTGCTGGGAACGTTCTTAGTGCGCTCCGGCGTTTTGACTTCCGTCCATGCCTTCGCCACCGATCCAAAGCGCGGCATCTTCATCCTGGCTTTCCTCGTGTTCGTAATCGGCGGTTCTCTGTTGCTCTATGCCTGGCGTGCAAGACAAGTCGGGCTGGGCAGCAAGTTTGAAGTGATTTCGCGCGAGTCGTTGCTGCTTTCAAACAATGTGCTGCTCGTGGTGGCGGCGGGTTCGGTATTATTAGGCACGCTTTATCCCTTAATCATTGACGCCTTGGGAATGGGCAAGCTTTCCGTGGGGCCCCCCTATTTCAACAGCGTGTTTGTGCCGTTAATGGCGCCGGCTGTGTTTCTGATGGGTATCGGCCCTATCGCACGTTGGAAGAAGGCGAGCCTGCCGGAATTGGCTGTACGACTGCGGTGGGCTTTTCTGGCCAGCGTACTTACCGCCCTGCTCCTTCCTTTCGTGCTCGGCAAGTGGAAACCGCTTGTTAGCCTCGGATTGTTACTGGCGCTCTGGATCGTCACCACTGCCATCGTCAATATCTTTCAGCGTGTAAGGAGCACGTCGGGTCAGTTCAACGTGCTGCAAAAGCTGGGCATGCAAACGCGCAGTTATTACGGCATGCAACTGGCCCACCTTGGAGTGGCAGTTTTCATTGTTGGTGTAACCATCGTTACCGGCTATCAATCGGAACAGGACGTGCGCATGGACATTGGGGACACGGTCAATGCCGGCGGCTACACTTTCCGTTTCAATGGCGTATCCAATACGTCGGGACCAAACTACCAGGCTGCGCGCGCCGAAATTGAAGTTAGTAAGAACGGTGTGGTTACGAACACGATGTATCCCGAGAAGCGTTCCTATACTGCCGCGGGAAACGTTATGACCGAAACCGCGATTGACAGCGGCGTGTTTCGCGATCTCTACATTTCACTGGGTGAGCCCGTGAGCGGCGGCGCCTGGAGCGTACGCGTCTACTACAAACCCTTCGTCTCCTGGATCTGGGGCGGCGCAGTTCTGATGGCGATGGGCGGTGGCCTGGCCCTCAGCGATCGCCGCTATGCTCTGGCTGCCCGGAAGCAACGCGAAGCGCTTGCACAAAAAACCCAACAACCGATTCCAGCCGTGGCGATGGTAGCGAAGGAAGTATGAGCAGATTTGTAATACCGCTTATTCTCTTCGTCGTCCTGATTGTTTTTTTGGCCATCGGGCTGGGACGCGATCCGCACATCGTACCGTCGGCACTCATCGACAAACCTGCCCCTGATTTCGCGTTGCCGGAATTGCGCGAGCCGACCAAGATAATCTCGCCCAATCAGATGCGCGGCAAAGTGTGGCTGCTGAATGTTTGGGGATCATGGTGTCCTGCATGTCGTGAGGAGCATCCGTATTTAATTGAGATTGCCAAGAGCGGTGCGGTGCCGATCTACGGTCTCAGTTGGAAAGATAAGCGCGAAGACGCGCTCGCAGTGCTTAGCGAGTTAGGTGACCCTTACGTTCTTAACGTATCTGATTTCGATGGTCGGGTAGCGATAGACTACGGAATCACTGGTGCGCCGGAGACTTATCTGATCGATAAACAAGGCATCATTCGCTACAAGGAAGTCGGCCAACTAACCCCTGAGATCATGCAACAGAAGATCCTGCCGCTGGTTCAGGCGCTCAACCACTGACGTGAAGATGAAGTCTTTCTTTCTGTTACTACTCGCGATTGCGTCCCTTCCCGCCTTTGCCATAGCAAAAGAGGCACAGGCGTCGGCCGCCGACCCGGCATTGGAAGAGCGCCTGATGAAGCTTTCCAGGGAGCTGCGTTGTCTCGTTTGCCAAAATGAAACTCTCGCCGACTCGCGTGCTGACCTGGCGGAAGATCTTCGCGTTGAGATTCGCGAGCAGATGAAAGCGGGCAAGACTGATAAAGAAATAGTGGCGTATCTGACCGCGCGCTACGGAAAGTTTATTCTTTATAATCCGCCTGTCGATCCAACCACCTACTTGCTTTGGTTCGGCCCATTCGTGCTGTTACTCGCCGGCCTCTTTTTACTCTTTCGTTACGTGAAACAACGGCGCGAGTTGATTATTGAGCAGCCGCTCTCTGCCGACGAACGGCTTCGCGCAGAAACACTTCTGAAATCCGAGCCGGGAAAAGAAACCGCATGATACTCTTCTGGCTCATCTGCGCCGGCCTGGTAGCAATCGCCCTGGCCTTCCTCCTGCCGACGTTGCTCGAACGCGCTCCAAACGTGAATGAAAACGACAAGGAGTTGGCGAATCTCGAGGTCTATCGGGATCAACTCTCGGAGTTGGATGCAGACCTGGCAAACGGGATCGTCAGTCCGGAACAGTATCGACAGGATCGCGATGAAATAGAGCGACGTTTGTTGGACGATGTCGCCACTAAGGCCGAAGCCGTTGACAGGAAATCTAAGCCAGTAGTCGCTGGTCGCGGTGCAGTGTACGCGGTCGCGCTTGGTATTCCGGCTGTGGCGGTGGTTTTGTATCTGCTCGTAGGTAACCGCACGGCACTATCGGGCGTGCCACCGCAAAGCTTACCTGCTTCTGGATTGCAACGTGACGGACAGATGAGCCAGCAACAGATCGAGGCAAACGTTGCGGCGCTGGCGAAACGCATGGAGCAAAATCCCGGCGACGCTAACGGCTGGGCAATGCTCGGGCGCTCTTACATCAACTTCGAGAAGTACAGCGACGCGAGTAACGCCTACGCAAAGGCGGTGGCATTGAAAACCGACGACGCCGACCTTTTAATCGAGTATGCCTTCGCGCTGGCCATGAGCAACGGCCGACAACTTCAGGGCCGACCAGCCGAGTTGATCCAGCAGGCCTTGAAGATCGCGCCAGAAAATCCCAACGCGCTGCAACTGGCCGGCCGCGCGGAGTTCGAGGCGAAGAACTACAAACAGGCAATTGCTTATTGGCAGAAACTGCTTGAGAAAAGTTCGGGCAATTCGGAACTCAAGCAGTCGATCTCAAAACAGATCGGCGAGGCAAAGTCGCTGGCAGGCTCATCTGCCAAATAGAATTCGGGTTACAATTGCTATCCGAAAGTTCAGCAAACAGGAGACAGTTTCATGTCTGAAGAAAAGAGGAAGGTAGCTGATTGCAGACTCTACCCAAGCGAGAAAAATTGCACCCTGCGGATCGAAGGGACCGAAGAGGAAGTGCTTGAGGCTGCGACGCAACACGCGGTGACAGCGCACGGACATACCAACAGCCCCGAGTTGCGCGAGCAGATACGAGGTCTACTCAAAGACGCTAACGACTGACCGACAAAGCCGCTGATTCGACCCGTTGGCAAGATCTCTGCAAAGGG
Organism: bacterium; assembly: GCA_040004575.1. Lineage (GTDB taxonomy): Bacteria > Acidobacteriota > Blastocatellia > Pyrinomonadales > Pyrinomonadaceae > PSRF01. The sequence continues at coordinate 1,089 of JBDUAQ010000134.1, read as the reverse complement.
CTCTGATGAAAACTCTGCTGCTATCCTGTCTTATCGCAATCGCTTTTGCTGCTGAGTTGTCAGTAAATGCCTCCGCCACACAAACCCAAACGAAACGGGCTGAAGACATCTCGCTCATGAAGTCCACGGACGTCGCCTATTCAGAGGCGTTGGCGTTTGCAGCGATTTTGCGTCAGCAGGGTTTTGGGGTTACCAGCATACATCGCTCAAAGCTGGAGGGCTTTTTCCAGGGAGTTAACAAGGCCGCCTTCTTCAGGATAGGCAAAGGCGTCATCGAAATGATCTTGTTTCCTGACGCTGAGGCGGCGCGGCAGATTAAGGTGAACATGACACGCGAGGGTCAACGCTACGTTTATACTTTTCGCGGCCAACCCCAACCTCGTCAATCAGGTGATACGATGAACAGCGCGTATCCAATGTATTTCATAACCCACGGAAACGCCTTCATTGTAACGAACAATTCGGAACTTGCTATTGCTCTAACTACAAATTTGGCTGGGCTGAACAAACAATGACACGAGACAATCTGCTCTTCGCAATCATAGGCATCCTGTTTGGGTTCATCGTCGGCTTTCTTTTCGCCGCCACCATGAATCAGCGCTACGGACCGGGTGCGCCCACAGCTTTGTCGAGTGGCCAGTTGCCTGCCGAGCATCCGCCTACGGGCACAAATCCCGCCGCGCCCGCTCCAGGAAATATGCAAGCGGAGGTTACGGCCCAACTGGAAAAGGCCCGCAGTAATCCGAAAGACTTCGACGCTCAGGTGGAGGCTGCCAAACTCTACTACCAAATTCAACGATACGATCCGGCGATTGAGTTTCTGCTGAAGGCCAATCAGTTGAAGCCGGATGATTATCAGACAATCGAGGCCCTGGGCCTTGTGAATCTTGATGCAGGTCACTACGACGTTGCCGAGAAGTGGTACAAGGCCGCACTGCTGAAGAAGAAGGACGACGTGGTCACGCTTTCCGGTCTCGCTGCCGCCACGCTCGGTAAGGGTGATGCCAAGGCTGCGGAGGCGGCAATCGCGAGTTTGGAAAAAGTGGATCCGACTAGCGTGGATCTGCCGCAGTTTAAGGAGAAGTTGGC
>JBDUAQ010000012.1:0-30036 GCA_040004575.1 bacterium | reverse complement strand
GCGGGAAACCCGCGCCCGGGATCATGGTCGTGGCAGCGGTGAACATCTCGTACTTCGAAAATAAGACGGTTGCCAAGACTACGACCGATGAAGACGGCAACTATAAGCTGACCGGCCTCGCCGCTGGACGCTTCATTATTTTTCCGCTGGCCAAGTCGTATGTAGTTTTGAAAGGCAGCGCTTATAAAGGCCCCGGACAGGAAGTGAACGTCGCAGAGGGCGAAACGATCGCCAAGATCGATTTCCCACTCGTGCGCGGTGGCGTCGTCACCGGTCGCATAACCGCTGCTGAAGGCCATCCGATAATCGCCGAGCGAGTCAACATAGTTCTTAAGGATAGCAATCCCGACGCTGGCCCGCAGATGGGTATGCTTGGTGGGACAAGAAATCAGACGGACGATCGTGGCGTTTATCGTGTCTACGGCCTTGGCCCGGGAAATTACAAGGTTAGTGTGGGCCAGGCCCCTTCCGCTGGTGGCGCTGCCAGCATTATGGGAATGGGCGGCAGTTCTTACGTGAAGACGTTCTACCCGGGAGTTGAAGACGAAGCCAGAGCGACGATCATTGAAATCAAAGAAGGTACAGAGGTCTCGAACGTAGACATTACTGTCGGGAAGCGAGAAAAGGGTTTCTCCGTTTCTGGCCGCGTGATCGATGCGGACTCAGGAGCGCCGGTCGCCAGCGTCTACATTGGTCATTCTTCGGTGGACCAGTCAAACGAGCGGCTTGGCGGGATGAATTTCACCGGCAACCAGACAGATGCGAACGGCAAGTTTCGTTTGGAGGGACTACTGCCCGGACGCTACGCCGTGTCCACATTCGCGGGCGGGCAAAACAACTCCACTTACAGCGAGCCGGTAACCTTTGACATCGCTGATAGCGACGTGACGGGAATTGAGATCAAGCTTCGTCAGGGAGCGACTATCAACGGGGTTGCGGTCATGGAGAACAACTCCGATCCGGCAGTCGCAAAACTCCTGCAAACAGTTACCGTGTATGCCTACATCAACCCCAAGGGATTGGCAGCGCCCACATACGGAAGTGGTCCGATTGGACCGGATGGCAGCTTTCATATCGCGGGCCTCGGGCCTGGCAAAGCGCGAATCGGAGTGCGGGGCTTTCCGCTGCCACCTAAAGGTCTAAGTCTGGTGCGAACCGAGCTTGATGGCTTGGACCAGAAGGAAGGGATCGAGGTAGCCGCGGGTGCACAAGTTAACGGCGTGCGACTCCTTTTCGCTTACGGAACTGGTTCGGTTCGCGGCGACGTGAAGTTCGAAGGCGGTGTGCTGCCTGAAGGAATGACAATACATATGATTATCCGTTCCCCAGCAGGTGACTCTCGCCGGTTCTACCACGCGACTGACCTCGATACCCGCCTCCACTTCATCCTGGAAGACATTCCGCCGGGTAATTATGAATTGGTCGTGCTCGGGACAACGCCAATGACAGACGACAAGGGGCTGCCACCGGTCGAGTTCCTCAAGCAAACCGTCACGGTCGCAAACGGTGCGGAGGTTAAGGTGAACCTCGTGGTTGATGTCAGCGCCAAGCCAGGAGGTTAGCCGTGAAAAAACTTATGACGTTATTCTCTTTAATGCTGGCCTGCATCACGGCCCTTGCCGGCAACATGCTGATCGCGACCGCGCAGTCGGAAAACCCGGCAAAGCCCGCGGCGTCGCCAACGACATCGCTGGGCCAGACGCGCGGCGGGCAGGTCAGCGGTTCACCACAAATCACGGGAACGATCAAAGGACGTCTGGTTTCGAGTGATGGGCAGCCGCTTACGAACGCGAACGTTATGGCCCAGTCACTCACCGGCACGCCGTCAACAAAGCCGACGCGCCCTGACGCCGAAGGACGCTTCGCCTTTGATGAGCTGACGCCAGGATCCTACATACTCGTCGCCACTGTGCCTGGCTACATTGACGAATCAATGGCGCTCGGCAATTGGGGAGATTGGCCGCGCCATTTGATCGGCTCCAACGTGAAGATCAATATGATCAGAGGCGGAGTCATTACCGGACTGGTCACAAATGCAAAGGGAGAACCTCTGGTGGGCGTGCCGGTACGCGCGACGCTGACGAACGTGACGGCGTCGTCCATGCTGAACTTCATAAGCGGCGGCGGCATGTCGGAAACCGATGACCTCGGTGCGTACCGAATCTACGGTCTGCTGCCGGGTCAATACATCGTCAACGCTGGAGGAAGTGGGCGGTTTGGTCAGTTCACCGCGACCGGTTTTGATAACGACGTTCCCACTTACTATCCATCGTCCACGCGCGATACGGCGGTCCCAGTTTCGGTGCGCAGCGGTGACGAAACTACCGGCATCGACATCAAGTACAAAGGCACTGACGGTCATTCCATTAGTGGCGTGGTTGTCGGCAACATCCCAGCGAACGCGTCGCCCGGCGCCGTTACGATCATGCTGGCGCACGCAGGCACAACGTCCGTTTTATCGCTTGGGCTGGCTGCCTCCACTGAACAACGACGCGCGTTTAGCTTCAACGGGGTCGCTGACGGCGAATACGATTTGTTTGCCAATTATCTGGTAGATCCGAAAGAGAACGCGTTGATAGGAACGAAACGCGTTACGGTGCGCGGCGGCGACGTGACTGGAATCGAGTTGCGGCTGACATCACTCAGCTCTATGGCCGGAACCATTACGCTCGATCCGATCAAGCCGGAAGACAAATGCGACAAACGTGGCTCGCAAGTGATCGAAACCATTCTTAAACTGCCCGCCGACGATCCCAAGAAGGCTGCGGAGCAACCGCTGGTGGCGAGTTATTCGGGCCTTATGCAGTTGAACGACAAGGGGGAGTTTGTGCTGCGCAATCTCCAGGCGGCTAAGTATCGTATGGATATCAAAGTGCCGAGCGAAAGCTGGTACGTGCGCACGATCAACTTGCCTGCTGCGGCGGCGCGATCACAACAACCTGCAACTGGCACTCCCGCTCAACCGGCTGCGGCAAGTCCGAACTCAAACGCCTGGCAAGGCACTGTGATGATTAAGCCAGGCGAAAGCCTGAGTGGCGTTTCGATCATCGTGGGCCAGGATGCCGCGGGTTTGCGCGGACGCGCTACACCGGAAGGAACTACGATCCGCGAAGGCACGCGCGTATACCTGGTTCCGGTTGAACGCGAACAGGCGAATAACGTGCTCCGTTACGACGAGACCTTCGTAAAAAGCGACGGCACGTTTGCGCTCGGCAATCTCGCACCGGGTCGTTACTTCATTCTTGCGCGCGTCGAGCCGCCAACCGATCCGGATACGTCACCGCGCCCTATCGCCTGGGATGCGGCGGCGCGCGCTAAACTCCGACGCGAGGCAGAAGCAGCAAACACAATCATCGAGTTGAAACCCTGTCAGCAAATGGTTGATTACGAGTTGAAGATTGGCGGCTGAAGAAGGAATGCGATCCACGAGATAACACCAAATAAACACCAACCAGAATTCGTGTTTGTTTGAGTGGTTCTGTGGATCGCCTCTGCGTTGAGAATCTAATCAGAGACTGATGGCGACGATGGAAATCAAACACTTGACGATGGACGAGCTTGAAGCGGGGCTCGATGAGATTCGCCAGGCGCCGAAAGACGAAGGCGTCTTGCTGTTGATTGTGCGACGGCCTGAGATCGAAGAACGCGAAGTCTTGGAAGAAGCTGAGCTTCATCTGGAAGATGGATTAGTCGGTGACAGTTGGATCTGGCGCGGCAACTCTCGTACTGCCGATGGATCTCGCAACCCAGACATGCAGCTCAACATCATGAATGCTCGCGTCGCGGCACTGGTGGCGCAGGATAAGAGCCGTTGGCAACTGGCCGGCGATCAGCTTTACCTCGACATGGACTTGAGCGCGGAAAACCTGCCGGCCGGAACGCAACTGGCAATCGGCCCGGCAGTAATCGAAGTCACGCCGCCACCGCACACCGGCTGCAAGAAATTCGTCTCCCGCTTCGGCCTCGAGGCAATGAAGTTTGTAAATTCCTCGGTAGGGAGAGAGCTTCATCTGCGCGGCATCAATGCGAAGGTAGTGCAATCGGGTCGTATTCGGGTGGGAGACGTCGCGAAGAGACTTCCAGCAAATAGAATCTGAGTTCGACACTTCTCTGTGCCACCTCTGTGCTCTCTGTGCCTTTGTGGCGAGTGTCTTTCGGGATGATCCACCACCGAGACACAGAGATCACAGAGGTGGCACAGAGACAGCCATTCCTATGGCGACAACAACCAAAACGGACGTGATCATTGTCGGCGCCGGTCCTACCGGGCTCTCGCTCGCCTGTCAGTTGATCCGCTACGGAATTGATTTTGTCGTCATCGAGAAAAACGAAGGCATCACTCCCTTCTCCAAGGCGCTCGGAGTTCACGCGCGCACACTCGAAATCTACGAACAACTCGATCTCGCAGAAAAAGCTGTGGCGCAAGGCACGATTGCCGGAAAGATTCGCCTGCTTGAAGACGGAGAGATAGTAGGCGAGGTTGATCTTTCAAACGTCGGAGAGGGACTGAGCGCCTTTCCGTTCATGCTTGTTTTGGAGCAAAGCGAAAACGAGCGGCTGCTCTATGACTACGTGCAAAGGCACGGGCGTGATGTTCTCTGGCAACACGAGCTCGCAACTTTTTCGCACGACGAGAGCGGCGTCACAGCGCACGTAAGAAATAAGACCGGCGAATCTCAATTCATTGAAGGAAAATATCTGGTCGGTTGCGACGGGCCGAGGAGTCTCGTCAGACACGGGCTCGGCCTGTCGTTTGAAGGCAGCACGTTCGAGCGTTTGTTCTATGTAGCCGACGTGCACATCGATTGGAAGTTCAGCCATGACGCGCTGCATGGTTGTCTCGCGCGGAATTCGGTGCTGGCGTTCTTTCCAATGCCCGGCGAAAAGCGTTGGCGCATTGTCGGGGCTTTTCCTGAGGGCCACGATAAAGACGAAGGCGAAGTCCTTTACGAAGAAATCGAAGCGCGCATTAAAGCGGAGGCCCAACTCGATCTCGACATTACACGCGTCGATTGGTTTTCCACTTACAAGGTCCACACGCGCCACGTCGAAAAGTTTTCCTCCGGCAGATGTTTTCTCGCCGGCGATGCCGCGCACATACACACGCCCGCAGGCGGACAAGGAATGAACACCGGCATTCAGGACGTCTACAATCTCGCCTGGAAAGTGGCGCTCGTTCTCAAAGGCGCGGCCGCCGCACGAATTCTGGAGACTTACAACGAAGAGCGCCTGCCCAACGCCAAACGGCTCTTGCAAACCACTGACCGCATGTTCAATCTCGCCGCGGGCAATGATTGGTTTGTTAACGTGATCCGCACGACCATATTTCCTCCGATGGCAAAGTTCATTCTCAGCATCGACGCGATCAAGAGAAAGTTCTTTCGCTTGATTTCGCAAATCGGCATTAACTACCGCGACAGTTCGTTGAGCATGCACGATGGTGATAGAGAGTTTGAGATTAAGGCCGGCGATCGGCTGCCCTATTTCCTGGTTGACGGCCACAGCGTTTACGACAAGTTGCGCGCGCCAAAATTTCATCTACTCACTTTCTCAGGTAAGCACAGCGATTACGCCGGCAATCACCAGCAGGCCATGGACGGCATCGACGCCAGGTATGCTGATCTGCTTGATCAATATGTCATGCCGCTTTACCCGCAGGCCGCAGAAATATTCGGCGCGGACCAACCCTTCCAGGTGCTGTTACGACCAGACAACTACATTGCGCTTATCTCTGCAGATACTTCACCGGGTCCGGTGGTAGCCTATCTAAGTGCACTAAGTCAGAACCGGGAGCGGTAGCGACCGGGTTGATCAGGCATACTTAAGCTTGCGGAAATCATTAACTTCGTCGAAGACGGCATGGGCGGCGTTTTAATGACAATCCTCGGCAGCCTTCGCTTTTTTGAATTTGGCCGAAGACTCTTCGAGTCGGGACAGACAAGACAAGTCCTAATCTCAAATGACTACAGATCACACATTCGATGTCGCGGTAGTTGGAGCCGGCGTCTTTGGTGCATGGACGGCTTACCAACTGAGGCGAGCGGGCGCCGAAGTCCTGCTCGTGGATGCCTATGGACCGGGAAACAGTCGGGCAAGTTCTGGCGGCGAGTCGCGCATTATTCGCATGGGATATGGGCCGGACGCGATCTATACGCGCATGGCGCAACGCGCTTTCACAATGTGGCGGGAACTGTTCGATCACGTTAACAAACCTCAACTCTTCCAACCGACTGGCGTATTGTGGCTGGCCAGAGAAAACGATTCTTACTGCGAGGCTACGCTCAGGACTTTCGAGCAAAACAATGTGAAGTTTGAAAAGCTCGATCAGGCTGAACTGGGCCGGCGCTATCCACAGTTGGAACTCGGTCCAATTTCGTGGGGAATCCTGGAGCCTGAGAGCGGGGTCTTGATGGCCCGTCAGGCAGTGCAAGCGGTCGCCGCGAAGGTGCGGGCCGCCGGAGTCACTTATCTGGAGGCAGCAATCCAGCCGCCAAAGGCAGGTGACACCAAACTTGAGTCGATCACGACAACCTCCGGTCGCGAGATCGTCGCCAGCAAATTCGTCTTCGCTTGTGGACCATGGTTGCCCAAGCTCTTTCCTGAGTTGCTGGGTGAGTTGATTCACGTCACCAGGCAGGAGGTCATCTTTCTGGGAGTTCCCGCCGGCGACGATCGTTTTAACTCGCCCCACATGCCGACCTGGATGGACATCAATGAACTCGTCTACTGCATCCCCAATCTCGACAACCGTGGTTTCAAGATCGCGATTGATGAGCACGGACCGCAGTTTGATCCAGATACCGGAGACAGAATTGTCTGTTCAGAAAGTGTGAATGCGGTGCGCGCGTATCTCGCCAGGCGCGTTCCGCCGCTCGCGGACGCGCCGGTGACTGAGTCACGGGTTTGCCAGTATGAAAATACTTCGAACGGCGATTTCTTGATAGATCGTCATCCCCGACTTGAAAACGTCTGGTTGGTTGGTGGCGGTTCTGGCCACGGATTCAAGCACGGCCCGGCAGTTGGAGTGCAGGTTACATCGTTGGTTTCAGGGGATGCTGAAGTCGAAGCGAGGTTCGCCCTCGCTACCAAGGGAAAAGTGCAACAGCGAAAAGTGTTTTGAAACTGGAGAGCGCGGCGTTCTCCTTGAAAGAATCAATAACACGGTGAAAGTCGCGCGTTTACGCCGAGCTTTATCCTCACTCATTCATTTACCACGCAACCATCGTTCATTTGCAACAAAACTTCTTCCGCAATCAGGGACAATCGCGAGTTCGTCTTTCTCCCGTTAGTCCGGTAACTGCGATAGGCAGAGCCGGGAGTTTTGCTTGCAATCCCCAACTAATCTTGAAGGAGTAAATATGAGTTCTAATGCAGCTACGAAGTTTCGACTACCTGGACTAATTTGCGGCGTGGCCTTGTTCCTGGTCATGACACCATTCGCTTTTAGCCAAGTCTCAAATACACAAACGATCCAAACTACGGCGAATAGAAACATACAATCTATTCCCAACGGGGCGAAGCTGAAGTTTAAGGGAGTCGTTATCGCGCGCGAGGCCGATACCTTCAGGATACGCGACCGGAATCGTACCGACTATCTCGTGTTAATAACCGATCGAACAAGCATTAAGGCTAACGGTGGCTTCCTGCGCAGTGGCAAGAAATATCCGGCGACGGAAATTTTGCGCGGGCTGATTGTGGAAGTTGAGGGGCGCGGCGATTCGCAGGGCCAACTCGCGGCCGACAAGATCAGATTTAATGAGTCGGACATGAGATCCGCGATTACGTCTGATACGCGCGTCACTCCGGTTGAGGAGAACCAGCAACGTATGGCTGGTCAGATGGACGAGCTTTACGCCGTGGCCGCCGAGGCAAGAAACGAAGCTGCTGCTGCGAATGAACGCATCAATAATCTTGACGAAGTCGATGTGCGGGAAACGGCTGCGGTATCTTTCCGTGTGAACAGTGCCGTGCTATCCGGAGAAGCGAAACAGAAGCTTGACGAGTTTGCTGCGAAAGCCGCCAACGCCAAAGCGTACCAGATCGAAGTCGCGGGTCACACGGACTCAACCGGCAGCGAAGCAAAGAACTTCCGGCTGAGCCAGCAGCGTGCGCAAGCGGTGGTCCAGTATCTCGCGGTGGCCCATAAGATTCCACTACGCCGTTTTGTGACGCCGATGGGTTACGGGAAAACAGAAGCCGTGGCTGACAACACCACAGCAGAAGGACGAGCGCAGAACCGGCGCGTGGAAGTCAAGATGATGCTGAATCGGGGTATGACCAATAACACGGCACCTGCCAACAACACCAGGCCATAGTGAAGTAGGACAGGCATTCCTGTAGGACAGGCATTCCTGCCTGTCCCGGTATGAGAAAGTAGGACAGGCAAGAATGCCTGTCCCACTTCTATTTCGTCTTATCGGGCCTCACTAACTTCGCGATCAACTGGGCCAACTCTGCAAGGCTAACTGGTTTGGGCAGATGCTCCTGAAATCCCGCCGTCACTGCTAGCCGGCGATCTTCAGCTCGTGCGTGGGCTGTCAGCGCGATGGCGGGAACAGTGGGATGATGAGTGCCACTCCTCACTTGCTGGATGAAAGAATAACCATCGACATCGGGCATCGAAATATCAGAGATCAAAACGTCCGGCGGCCACTTCGTAAGTAGAGTTAAGGCTGCTGCCGCCGAGTCCACGGCCATCACCTCTGCCTCGCGGGTTGTCAACATTTGCACGAGCAAGTCGCGCGTATCGAGTTCGTCTTCAACCAGCAGGATTTTCAGACCACGCAACAATGGTGTCGCATCCGTGTTTTCCTGGTCCGCCACAACAGACTCTGCGCGAGAAACCTCCGGGCCGCTGCTCATTGTCGGCAGGTTAACAGTGAAAGTTGTACCCTTCCCTTCTCCATCACTTTCGACTGTGACTGAGCCTCCATGCATCTCCACCAGGTGGCGAACGATCGCGAGGCCTAAACCGAGGCCGCCAAACCTCTTGGTCGTGCTGGCATCGCCCTGACGAAAACGCTCGAAGACGTGTGGCAGAAACTCTGCGCTAATACCCTGGCCGTTGTCCCTGACCACGATCTGCACCTGGGCAGCGACAGTCTTGAGTTGCACGTCTATCTGCGTGCCGTTAGGACTAAACTTGACTGCATTTGAGAGCAGGTTCCAAACAACCTGTTGCAGGCGATTGAAGTCGCCGGAGACAGGCGGGATGCTTGAATCCACTCGCACTCGAAAGCTCATGTTTTTCGCGGCGGCCGCAAGCCTCATTGAATCGATCGCGGCCTCGATCACTTTTTCCACTTCCACCGGCCGCACATCAAACTGCAGCTTTCCGGAAACGATTCGCGAGACATCCAACACGCTCTCAATTAGTTGAGTTTGGGCTTTTGCATTGCGATCGATTATTTCAATCGCGCGCTCGGTTTCGTCCGGCTCGAGCTTGTTGTTGCGCAGCATGCCGGCCCAACCGACGATCGCGTTTAATGGCGTCCGGAGTTCATGAGAAAGATTGGCCAGGAACTCGTCCTTTAACCGGTTCGCGACCTCCGCTTCCGCCCGGGCATCATGTTCGCGCCTGAGCAACTCTTCGCGCTCCTCTTCCACTCGCCGGCGTTCGGTAATGTCACGCGCGATTTTCGACGCGCCAATCACCGCGCCTGAAGCATCTTGAATTGGAGAAACAGTGAGTGAAACGTCGATTCGCGTTCCGTTTTTCGCCATCCTCACAGTTTCATAGTGAACAACACGTTCGCCATTACGCAGCTTTGCCAGGATTTGACTCTCATCCTGAAAATGTTCGACAGGTACCAGCACAGAAACGTGCTCGCCGACTATTTCTTCGGCCGAATAACCATACAATTCGCTTGCCGAGTAATTCCAACTGGTAATTACCCCATTTAAATCCATTCCAATAATCGCGTCGTCGGTGGATTCGACAATGGCGGCGAACGATCGCAATGCGTCTTCGGCCCGCCGCCGTTCCATGAACTGGCCGATTTGACTGCCAATGCTCCGGAACATTGCCAGTAAAGCGCCATCAGGCTGACGAATTTCATTGCTGAAAAATTCCATGACGCCGACAAACTCTTCTCCGGCAACGATCGGGAAAGCGAAGGCAGCGCGTAAATCTTCCCGAAGCGCCACGATGGCGCGCGGGAAGTTGTCATCCTTAGCCAGTTCGGGAATCCAACAGGGCTCCATACGCTGCCAAACGCGTCCCGGCAAACCGACGCCCACAGTGAAAGTCCGTTCGCCGCTAACCATTTCGAAATTCTTCAGCCTCGCCCCGTCTGTGCTCCAGAAGCTGAGACAACGTAGTAGTGCGGCACTCGGATCCAGCGACCACATAGCGCCGGCCTGCCAGCCGAGCGTAGTGCAGATTGTTTTCAGGATGCGCGGCGTCGCATCGCTCAGCGCCGGCGATTCAGCAAGGATTTGGGTAATGGCCAGGTTTGCCGCTACGCGCGTTTCATTTTCCAGCCGGCTTTCTTCCGCTACGCGCCGTTCCTCCACTACCGCTACGAGAAAGAGGAACGTGACCGCGTTGGAAGCGACGAAAAGTTGCAGAATCATCAGCGACTCATTCGCAGTGCCGCCAATAAAAGGACCCAGGCCACGTAGTGTTCCCCAAACAGCAAAAGCTGACAGCGCAGCGATAGCCAGGGTCACTCCGCGGTGGCCCAGTCTGAACGCGGCCCAAAGCAGGAAGGGCACAATTAAACAAGTCAGCAGGTAGTAGCGGATCGATGCGGACATCGAATAGCCGAAGGTCGCTATCGCAGCGCACGAAAGCAAAACCAGAAGCAGGATCGTTTCGAAAGAACGTTGCGGGCGCCACCACTTTCGAGATCGGCCGAGCCAGGTTAGCAGGAGCGGGGCTACGATGAGCGCGCCCGCCAAATCTCCGAGCCACCAAGTTCGCCAGAGAAGTGCAAAACCTTCCCAACGTGCCAGGCGAGCCAGGCAAAGACTAATGTTGCCGACCGTGGAACTGACTGCCGTGCATAGCACGGCGGCAATCACAAACTTGAACACATCTCTGGCGCGATCAAAACGTAAATGAAATCCAAGGGCACGAAGCAGGAAGAATGCACTGAGGCTTTCACCGGTATTGCCTATTGCGATCGCCACCGCTGTCGCCATCGGCAGGGGAGTCATGAGGTTAACGAGGAACGCGCCCAGGAAAATTCCGGGCCAGATGCGGTAGCCCCATAGTAAAACGGCGGCGATGGCCACGCCCGTCGGCGGCCAGACGGGCGAAACGCTCGCATTTACGAAAGCGAAAGAGAGACCAACTTTTGCTGCGACAAAGTAGACCGCGGCCACTGCGAGAATTTGAACCGCCAGCAAGGGATAGGGAGTAGGTTTCTCTAGGATGCGGGAGGCAGAAGTTGCCCCAGCGCTTAGATCGATCATGCGGCTTCTCGCTTGTGGCATCCCATCCATAGCTGTCGGGTCGCAAGAATCAGATTCAAGCGTCAAGCAGCGTTGCTGCGATCAGAATAAACTTTGGGGGAAAAGGAAAAGCAAGGTAGTTTACCACGAAATCTACCACGATAAATCAAGTTCGAATGTTTCAGTAGCGTCTTGATTTCAGTTTCCTCTGTGTAATCTCTGTGTGCTTTGTGCCTCTGTGGTGGATGATTCCCTGGCCAAATACTCACCACAGAGTCATAGAGGGCACAGAGGTGGCACAGAGAATTTCAAACTAAGACAGTACCAATGTTGCAGGCTTTCTAGGTTGAGAACGCGCCTCGGTTCTTCTAAACTCATCTATAAGAATATTGAAACTATTGCGTGACGCCGTGGGTTGTTCGCTCGAGCAGATATCCCACGCGCACAACTTGATGGAAATCAATGTATTTCTCATATTCACGAGTGCGAACTCCCATTGTTCTGTTAGTCGTAGCTTGCACCGGCATCTACTGCGCGAGCTTTGGAACCTTGCCCTCGCTCCGGGGTCAAACTGTTCGCGGCCGGCGCGTACCCAATATTTATGACGCCCAACGGCAAGTCGAAAAATATATCGACTCGGGGCGTTATGATCGTGATGTCGCGAAAGTTGTAGCAGCAGCCCGCGCCTGGTTGGACAAGCGCGCCAGGACCGCCACGAAGCCCGCAATTGTGCTCGACATCGATGAGACCTCGCTTTCAAACTGGCCGGCAATGCGCATCAATGGCTGGGTTCGCATTACCGACGGTCCCTGCGACTTGCAAAAGGGCCCGTGCGGTGTCCGCGCCTGGCAGGCGATGGCTCAATCTAAAGCCATCGCGCCTACGCTCTTGCTGGCACGGCGCGCGCACGAGCTTGGAGTAGCAATATTCTTTATTTCCGGCCGGCCGGCGCGGTTGCTCGAACCGACAGACCGCAATCTCAAGGAACAAGGATTTGACTGGACTCGTGTGATACTCAAACCCGATGATGCAAATTTTGCGAGCGTGGTGGACTTCAAGGCTCCTGAAAGACGAAAGATCGCAGAACAGGACTACACGATTATCCTCAACCTCGGGGATCAGGAGAGCGATCTAAAAGGCGGCTTTGCGGAGCGTACGTTCAAGCTTCCCAACCCCGTCTATTTCGTGAAGTAGATCATCTTCCGACGCGTAGCGGCACTGTCACTTTGTTTAATTTGGAGGACTGATCAATGAGTGAGTTGAACGCATTAGCGCTCTTGCCCTTCGTGCCGAGCGGCCGCGACTACGAAGCGAGCCGGCGTCTGTTTGCCGATCTCGGTTTTGAAGAAGTTTGGGAGAACAATGGCTACGCGGGATTTCGTAACGGCAACGCACAGTTCATCCTCCAGAAGTTTGACGACGAGAAGTTTGCCAGCAATTTTATGGTGCGCATCAACGTGGAAAATCTCGACGCCTGGTGGATGGCCGTCTCGCAGAAGCAATTGGCAACGAAGTATTCGGGATTGCGTATCAACCCACCCGCTGATTTTCCCTGGGGACGAGAAGTTAACTTCATTGATCTGGCCGGCGTGTGTTGGCACGTGGGTGAGTGAATCCAGGCCCGAAGGGCCGATAGTTAGTAGCCGCGCCCGTAAGGGCGTGGACTACGAACTGCGCAAATCCACCAGCGCCGAAGGCGCGACACAAACGAGATGACGAAAACGACGATTGGGAGGATGTGCCGGCCCTGCGGGCCTCTAAGACTATCACTACTATCTTGACCACGCCCTGACGGACATGGCTATTGAATACCGGACCTTCGGGCCTCAAGCGGTCACTGAGGAAACACAATGTTCGACAGTCTAACGATTCGAGACGCGCGACCAGTCGCGTTTATGAAGAGAACATTTCAGGTCGCTGTCGGGGCTTATCTCGTAATCGGATTAATCGCCGGTTACCGCGCCTGGTATCAAGTGCACAGTCTGGATCTCCACGCGACCGAGCGCACTTTGCACAACGGTTCCGAGATAAGCACAAGGGTGGTGAGTTACGCGCGCACGCCGGTGACGGTCAAACTCGAATTGATTCAAGGGTCGCACTCTGAAGTGCTTTCAACGCGCGGCGTGCATGATAACGAATGGGCCTTCTTTGATCCGCGTCCGCAGCAGGCCTCGCAAACCTTCATCCTCCCATCCGAAACCCTCGCGCATTTTCAAGAGGGTCCGGCACAGTTGCGAGCAACTGCGACCGGAAGACCGCAGTTGTCGCGCTTGCCGCCGCCGTTAGTGCGCGAACTTTCCGTGGAGATTCAGCCTGGCAGCAGCAGTAGACAGTAAGCAGTGGGCAGTGGGCTGTAAGCTTGTATTACTCAATCTGAGCCAGCGGCTTTGCCGCCGCACAGTGCGGTAAGGCTCCGCCTTACCGTGTAGCTAGTTAATTAGTTGGGAGGCTCCGCCTCCCTCTTCTGAGGCAGAGCCTCAGAAAGAAAAAATAGGGTGCCGGACGGAAAGGCGAAGCCTTTCCGCCTGTGCGGCGGCAAAGCCGCGCTGCGAGATTGAGTGGCAGTGGCGGGCCCCCTCTAACCGAAGCCGGGAGGTTTCGCGCATGTACGCGGAGGTCTCACGCAGGTACGCGGATCAACTTGCGAAGAACGCAGCGGATATTACCGACGATCCTTATTGAAACCTCCGAGTCCCTCAAACGTATGCATTTCAAACTAACGGGAACAATTTGAATCCTAAGGAGAACCTCTGATGAGAATCCCGTGTGCCGGGCCAACTAAAACATAATCAACAAGCAGACTGAAATTGGCATTCATGTTCTTTGTCTCGGCGGTGGTTATCCTGGAATTGATCGTCGCGGCGGTTGCGCAGCAAACAGCGGTGCGGGATGCCGGCGCAGTCTATTCAGGGATGCAGTGGCGTCTGATCGGTCCGCATCGAGCGGGCCGCGTGACGGCGGTGGCGGGAATTCCGGGGCAGCCGGCGATCTATTATTTTGGAACTCCGGGCGGAGGACTTTGGAAAACAACCAGCGGCGGCCGCGTGTGGCAGCCGATTTTTGACGATACTCATCAAGCTGCGATTGGCGCGTTGGCGCTTGCGCCCTCAAATCCGAACATCATCTATGTCGGCACCGGCGAACAAGTTCAGGGGAATGGCGTTTACAAATCCACTGACGGCGGCAGCAGCTGGACCAACATCGGCCTCCGCGAGACCAACTCCATCTCATCTCTGATTGTCGATCCACACGATCCTAATATTGTTCTGGTGTGCGCCATCGGTCCTTTTGTTCCCAGCAACGAACGTGGTGTGTTCAAGACAACAGATGGCGGCCAGACCTGGAAAAAGGCTTTTTTCAAAGATGGGAAGACCGCGATTTTTGATATGTGCGCCGATCCCGATGATAGCCGCATTGTTTACGCAGCTACCTCGGCAATCCGATTCAATCAGAACGAGCCACGTCCCCAGGGACCAGGTTCGGAGATCATAAAATCTGCGGACGAGGGATCGACGTGGCAACCGGTTCGGGGCGCCGGTCTGCCCGAGCAGTATCGCGGTCGAGTGGGAATCGCAGTGGCGCCGGGCACGTCCGGCAAACGGCTCTACGCGATCATGAACCTGGGATTTTTCCGTTCCGACGATGCCGGCGAAACCTGGCAGAAAATCACCAACGATCCCAGGGTAATTGGCAGCGGTTATTTCAGTCGTGTTTTCGTGAATCCAAAGAATGCGGACGTGGTCTATGTGATGCAAACCGCCGCCTATCGCTCGCTTGATGGGGGAAAAACCTTCGCCGCTTTTAAAGGCGAGCCGAGCGGCGAAGACGATCACGTGATGTGGATCGCTCCCGACGATCCCGAAAGAATGATCATGGGCACGGACCAGGGCGCGGTGATCTCAGTTGACAATGCGCAAACCTGGACTGAGTGGTTTAACCAACCGACCGGCGAGATGTATCACGTGATTACCGACGACGCTTTCCCTTATCGGCTCTACGCCTCCCAGCAGGATACAGGTTCAGTCGTGGTGCCTAGTCGCAGCGACGCGGGCCAGATAACTCTTCGCGACTGGTTTCCCTCAGGCGCATTTGAGAGTGGCTACATAGCTCCTGATCCACTCAACCAGAATTTCATTTATTCGATTGGCTGGTTTGGGACCGTACTCAGATTGGATCGAACTAACAATCAGATTTCGACAGTTTTTGTGCCGGGTTCAAAAGATCGCTACACGTGGGAGACGCCACTGGTTTTCGCGCCGACTGATCCGAAGACTTTGTACGTCGGGATGCAACACGTCCTGAAAACTAACGACGGCGCTGTGACCTGGAGTGCAATCAGTCCAGATCTCACTGAGAAGCCCACCAAACAAAAGCACCACGCCGAGCTCGACGAAGAGGACAAACCGCAAGCGCCGGCTAACGGAGTTATTCAAACGATCGCGCCCTCGGCGGCCAAATCCGGAATCATTTGGGTGGGCACCAGCAACGGATTAGTACAAGTAACTGAGAACGGCGGCAAAACGTGGCAAGACGTGACTCCCACCGCGCTTCCGGAACACAGCCCTATCATCCTCATTGAAGCGTCACCGCTGGAAGCGGGCACGGCGTATGTAATCGCCAACGCGTGGCCGGGTTCACATCCTTACATTTACCGTACGCGCGACAGCGGCAAGACCTGGCAAAGCATTATCAACGGGCTCCCTGAAAAAGGGGTAGCGCGCGTGGTGCGTGAAGATCCGGCCCGCAAGGGTTTGATCTATGGCGGTACGGAAACCGGCGCGCATGTATCTCTTGACGGCGGCGATCATTGGCAACCGTTGCAGTTGAACCTTCCAACAGTTTCCGTTCGCGACCTTCAGGTACACGGCAATGATTTGGTCGCGGCTACCTACGGGCGTGGCCTCTGGGTCTTGGATAATCTTTCACCACTGAGAAAATTCGATAACAAACCAGCCGAGGCCAAGGTTTATCTGTTTCCACCCGAAGCAGCGACGCGGGTACGCTGGGACACCTGGCCGGACACACCTCTTCCTGCCGACACCGCCGCGGGACAAAATCCAGCCGATGGCGCAGTCATCGATTACTATTTGCAGTCTGACACTACAGAAGAGGTGACACTCGAGATTCACGATGAGCACGGACGCACGGTGCGTCGTTACTCCAGCACGCCAGCGGCAGCGGAAAAGCTTCCCGCTAATGCGCCCGAATACTGGTTTGCTCCGCCGCCGGTGCTTTCCAGAAAGGACGGTTTGCACCGGTTCATTTGGAACTTGCGATGGGACGACCCGGCGACGCTGCCATTTGGTTTTTATGGCAGGCTGCTTGATTACATTGAATACACGCTTCCCGATCACGCGGTCGCCGGACAGACACCGCGTCGTCAACCCCCAGGTCCATACGTGGTACCGGGACGTTACGAAGTGGTGCTCAGTGTTGGTAGTCAAACATATCGTGAACCACTGCTTGTCAGACTCGACCCGCGAGTTCACTCTTCGCAGGCTGATCTACAATCACAACTCGATCTGGAACTGCAGGTCACGGACGGAATGGCTGCAAGTCATAGGTCCTATAATGACATTGCATCTTTACTGTTGGCCGTGAGTGAGCGGCAGAAGAAGCTTGCGGGAAAATCTGACGTCAAAGAAGTGACTGACGCTATCAATGCACTGACTAAGGAGCTCACGGAGCTTCAGGATGGAACAAACGATTCTCCTGGTTTCGGTAACGTTAACCGGGACCTCGCCCGTTATCTGACAATGATTGAGGGCGGCGACATCCGTCCGGCCCAATCGGCACGCCAAAACACCCTGACGGCGTGTGAGGCGTTGGGGAAAAATATCACGCGCTGGTCGAAAATGGCTGCTGAGACTTTGCCAGCCTTAAACAAGCTTCTCGAACGCCATGGCCTTGCCCCACTGCCGATGGTGCCGGTGCCGGCTGGTCCCGCGTGCAGTGCGAGATGATTGGTTTTGATTCCGCAATTCCGTTGGTGAAGATTTGCGACCTCACCCGGTGATACAATTCATCTTCGCGTTCGAGTAAAGGTTCGAGATTGAAAGACAAATACAGAACCGGGAGCGGACCGGGGTCCCCGCGCGGGCAGCCCGCGTGGGGTGGTGGTAGCGACCGGGTCAAACTCACATTAGCGTTTCGCTGGATGAAAACCCTGAGCGGATTCTCCGCAATTTTAAACGCTGAAAGACCCGGTCGCTACCGCCGGTTCTGTATTTGTCTGACCTCACGGTTGCCAGATAGGTGGGACGCATACCAATGCTAATCCAACAGAACATCGCCCAGTCGTTCCATTCGCCGATCGTGATCATCTTGCTCGTCGCGATCGCCGCTGGACTTCTCTACGTCCTTTGGCGCGAGGTGCGTAAGATTCCGGCGAAGCTTTTCACGCTGATGGCCACGGCGTTCGTCGACATGCTGGGTCTCTTGATGATCATTCCGCTCTTGCCGTTTTATGTGAAGGCGTTGAGACCGTCGGGGATCGACCTTCTGGGGATGCACTTTGGAATCGGAACCATCATGGCTTTCATGGTCACTTCCTTCACTCTCGCGCAAGCCTTGAGTGCGCCTATGTGGGGGCGGTTTTCCGATCGAGTGGGACGACGGCCGACGCTGCTTATCGCCCTGGGAGCATCGGCAATAGCGTACTTAATTTTCGGCTTCGCCACCTCGTTGTTCTTGTTGTTTCTCTCGCGCCTCGTACAGGGTGCCGGTGGTGGCACCGTCGGTGTCATTCAAGCGTACGTCGCTGATTCGACCGACCCGAAGGATCGCGCCCGTGCGCTCGGCTGGCTCTCCGCTACAACCAATCTTGGCGTGGCAGTCGGGCCAGTTCTCGGTTCCTTTGCGCTCACGCTGGGTAGCTACGATCTGCTGCCGGGACCGTCGACACTGCATCTTGGCCAGGCAGCTCCGGGAATTCTTGCGGCGGCGCTCTGCGTCCTTAACATGGCCTTCGCCGCGCGCTATCTAACGGAATCACGCGTGCCGAGCGAGCCGCCGCCGGAAGGAGAGGTAATACGAACCTCGCGGCAGACAACTTGGCGCGTGATCACTCATCCGGGCGAACCAGCGTCGCGTTTGATCTGGATCTATGCGATCTCGATTGGGGCTTTTCAGGGAACCTTTGCTGTGCTCGCGCTTTTCCTGAACGTGCGATTCCAAGTGACTGCACAAACCATCGGTTATTTTTTCACGTACATCGGATCAATCTCGGTCTTCACGCGGGTACTGTTGTTGGGGCGCATGGTCGATTGGCTGGGTGAAGCCAATCTTTCGCGCCTCGGTCTCATTCTCTTGGCTACGGGAGTTGTCGGAATGCCGCTGTCGCGAAACCTGTGGATGCTCGCAATTGCGGTAGCGTTGATACCCTTAGGCACGGCCTTCACTTTTCCCTGCGTGACCGCACTGCTCTCGCGGGTCATCAGCCAAAGAGAGCGTGGCCTCTACATGGGAATGCAACAGACCTATGGCGGCGTCGCGCGCATCATCGCGCCGCTCTTCTTCGGCTGGTCGTTCGACAGGCTCGGCGTGTCGTCACCCTACTTCTTCTCCGCCGCATTCATAATGGCAACGATCTTTCTGGGCTTTGGGTTGGATCAGTATGCGAGGCCGCCGCTTCCGGTGGAGGTTGAACCGGCAGCCTCCACTGAGGGACAGGAAGCCTGAACCACCATCACCCGGCCTGGAGTCAATGATTCAAGCTCATCACTGGGACCGCGGGCGTCCCGCCCGCATCGGGCAGGGCGCTCGGAGCTTAAGGGACCTAAGTCTACCGTCGGCTCGCGCTTCCGCGCTCGTGGCGGGCGGGACGCCCGCGGTCCCAGTGATGAGCTTGAGCAGCGGCGATGTGCGCATTTGTTCTTTAATCGGCTAAACTGCATGTGTTCTCAACGTCATCTGCAATCACGATTTCCGAAGCCAGTTATGGAGGGCACTCTGAACTTGCGCCTATTACGATCGCTCGCACTCATCGCTGCGTTGATTTCCATCCCGGTTCTCGCGCTACAAACTCCAGTAGGATCGGCCGCGAAGCAAGAGACGCGTCCGGCCTCTGCACCACAGTCATCGCCATCGCCCCAACCTTCGCCTTCTCCGTCGCCGACGCCCGTGCCGTTGCCGCCACCAACCGTCAAGATTGACGACTACCGCGCGCCCGCCGGACGCATCATCGGCGCAGCTCTAACAAGTGACCACGCTTACACGCGGCTCGCGTATTTGACCGACCACATCGGCAATCGTCTCAGTGGCTCAAACAATTTAGAACGCGCGATTGCCTGGGCCGTCGGCGAGATGAAGAGCGATGGCCTGGACAATGTGCGAGCGGAAAAGGTGATGGTGCCACACTGGGTGCGAGGCGAAGAGAGCCTTGAGATGATCAGTCCTGAGCCGCGCAAATTGTCCATGTTGGGTTTGGGCAATAGCGTCAGCACGCCGCCTGAGGGAATCACGGCAGAAGCGATCGTGGTGCGCAATTTCGACGAACTCGAAGCGCTGGGCGAGCGCGTACGCGGAAAGATCGTCGTCTATAACGCGCCGTTTGTCAGTTACGGCGAAACGGTTAGGTATCGCGGGTCAGGCGCGTCACGCGCGGCTCCCTATGGTGCGGTGGCGGCACTCGTACGTTCGATCACGCCCGTGAGTTTGCAGACGCCGCACACGGGCGCGATGAATTATGACGAGAAGCAACCAAAGATTCCCACCGCCGCAATCACTATCGAAGGCGCGGAGTTGTTGCAGCGAATGAATGATCGCGGCGAGCACCCGATGCTCCGGCTCAAGATGGAAGCGAAGTTTCTGCCGGATGCTGAGTCGGCCAACGTCGTTGCCGAGCTCAAAGGTTCGGAGAAACCAGACGAAGTTATTCTGCTTGGCGGGCACCTCGATTCGTGGGACGTGGGCCAGGGTGCACAGGATGATGGGGGCGGCGTCATCATCGCCTGGGAAGCGGTGAGACTGCTCAAAGAACTCGGGCTGAGACCGCGCCGGACGATTCGGGTAGTGGCCTTCACTAACGAAGAGAACGGAGCACGCGGCGCCAGTGGGTATCGCGACGCACATCTCGCCGAAGTTGCGAAGCACATTCTGGTTGTTGAGTCTGATTCCGGTTGCTACCGGCCGGAGGGTTTCGGCCTCGCGACCGCCGCGCCGCCGCAAGCGCGCGCCAACTTCATAGAGATCGCCAAACTCCTGGCCGGCATTCATGCCGATCACATTGCCGCCAACGGCGGTGGCACAGACATTGGCCCGATGATGAAAGAGGGTGTCGTCGGCGCGAGTCTCAACGTAGACGGTACACACTACTTCGACATTCACCACACGCAGGCTGACACGCTCGACAAAGTCAATCCGCAGGAGCTTGCCCAGTGCGTCGCTGCGATGGCCGTCATGGCTTACACCGTCGCCGATATGCCGCAAGCATTGAGTGGGTCAACGCCTGCAAACCAATGATGGTTCGAATCAAATGGTACGTCGCGTCAGTCCGCGTAGTGGACGAATGAAAGTAGCCCAGCAGTTCACTGCTGGGCTTAGATGCGACCTCAGTATCTGAAGTCCGTGAAGCGGACGACTGAACGCTGCTTGGGCACCCACAGTCGTCCGCTTCACGGACTCAATGGTAATTCTCGGTTCTGTTTCCCAGCAGTGAACTGCTGGGCTATTTTCGGCCGTCCGCTGCGCGGACTCGGCGAATTTGGTTATTGCGCAAAAGTTGTACGATCTCAATTTACCGAATTGGCAATCAATGATACCTTGACCTCCCATTAGTCGCGCTCTGGGGTACGACGGGTAGGCTTCATGGTTTCAGAAGGGTCGTTGCGCCACGGATTAATGTCCGAAATCTATTAGATCTCCGCTCTTGTTTTTCAATCTAGCCGTTTGAACTCGCGCGTAGGAAGCTCGGTTACCGCGTTTCTTATGCTCTGCAGTGCATGAATAGAACCCAAGAATGCCTCGTATTCATCGTTTAGTTTCAACGTTCGCCATTTGCGCGCTCCCGGTAATACTCGGCCTTAGTGTATTCACTGGATGCAGGCGTGAGACGCCTGGCGGGACTAACTATGCGGCTGATAGCCACGAGCGCGGCACGCAGGTGGTGACGGAGTATCTCAAGCGCGACGCGTCGCCTTTTCGCAAAATCCGCGTCCGCTTAACTATCCAGGATCTTGACGCCAAGCTCCCCCCGCTCAGTTCGTCGTCAGCGTCCGGACCGCTGAAAATTTACGAGTTGGAGATCTGGCGCAAGCAGACTGAAGCCGAAACGCTCACGCTGACGCACGTCATTCAGCCTGCCGACGAAAGCGACCTGGCAGCACTCAGCATTGAACGGAAGAACGAACCAACAATCAACGTCACCTACGTCTCATCAACGGATCAGTTTCGCGAAACAGGAACCAACAAAATGTTCTTCGGCGGCTTGACCGCGCAGGAACTCCTCGGCGAATGGGAAAAGTATGATTACAGTCTGCTGGCTGAGAAGGAGTTAGGCGGCGTCAAAGCTTACGAAGTCGAAGGCACGCTCAAACCTGCGGCCGAGTCGGTAATCGCGAAAACGCGCACGCTCTTTCGTGCGGACAATTACCTTCCGGCCGAGATGCACCTGTTTGGTTCCGGCGGTCAGGAGCTACGGACTTTTTATGTAAAGAAATACCGGAGCGTTGCGGGACGAGAAGCGGTCTGGCTTACGGAGATCGAGAATCATGTACGTCCAACGAAAGTCACCATTGAAACGCTGAGCCTCGACTTCCCTGAAAAGTCGGACGAGACAATGTTCACGCGGGAGCGTTTGAAACAATTGTCGCGCAAGTAAATCTGGAAAAGCATAACGTCAAAACCGGACCAAGAATGAAATGACTGAAGCAGAGAGCGTGGTGCGCCTGGAAAAAGTCTCCAAGGCCTACACCGACGGCCAAATATTTTACGCGCTTAATGAAATCGACGTGGTGGTTAATCGCGGCGAGCGTGTCGCGATCATGGGGCCTTCGGGGTCAGGCAAGTCAACCATGCTGAACCTGATCTGCGGCCTCGATGTTCCGACTTCGGGGCGGGTCTGGGTCAGCGGCATCGAATTGTCCCAACTTAGCGATGACGAACGCACGCGACTGCGACGAGAAAAAATCGGGATGATCTTTCAGTCGTTCAACCTTTTGCCGACCCTTTCTGCTATCGAGAATGTCTCGCTGCCTTTACGCCTGCGAGATCGGTCGCGCCGCGAGGCAGAAAAGCGCGCGCTCGCGCTGCTCGAACGTGTAGGCCTGCACCGGCAGGCGACGCATCGCCCCGATCAGATGTCCGGCGGGGAATGCCAGCGCGTGGCCATCGCGCGCGCGCTGATTTTTGATCCGCCGTTACTACTGGCAGATGAGCCCACGGGCAATCTCGACTCTGCAAGCGGTGAGGAAATTCTAAAACTGCTCGAGGAACTGCATCGCGAACTGAACTCCACCATCCTCCTGGTAACTCACGATGAACATACAGCAGCAACCTGTGAACGCATGTTGATTTTGCGCGACGGCCGCGTGGCGGAAGACCACGCCTCTATCAGCAACAACCAGTTGACGGAGGGCGCGTGAGATGTGGGGCGCGTTGACTCTGGTCACCATTCGTCAGTGGGGTCTGCACAAGCTGCGTTTTGCGCTGACGCTCGGCGGCATCGCGCTCGGCGTCGCCGTCTTCTTCGCAGTCCGCACTGCAAATACGACGCTGGTTGGATCGTTAGCCACGACCGTTGAAAAGCTGGCGGGCCAGGCCACGCTCCAGGTGTCAGCCGGTGAGGCCAGCTTCCCCGCGGACGTACTTCGCACGGTGCGCACCACGCCGGGGGTGAAACTCTCAGAACCGGTAATTGAAAGGGTCGTGCAGACCGCCTTGCCGGACTCGAGCAACTTGCTCGTGTTGGGTATGGACACGGGTAGCAATCTAAAACTTTACGAAGGTGAGTTTGATGAGGCGGGTCTGGAAATCAGTAATCCTTTGGCTTTTACCGAACGGCCCGATTCCATCGCCATCTCCCGCCCTTTTGCCGAGCGCTACGGACTTAAAGACGGAGATCGCCTGCCAATATTTACGCAGCGTGGGCGGCAGGATTTCACCGTGCGCGGTTTCTTCAGGACGACAGGCGCGAGCGTTGTGTTTGGCGGCAACATTGCCTTGATGGACCTCGCCGCGGCTCAGACAGCGTTTGATCAAAAAGACAAGATTGATCGCATCGACATCATGACTGATCCGGGCACTGCGGTTGCCGCGGTCCAGCAGAACTTGCAAGGGCGTCTCCCCCCGGGTTTGGAAGTCGTCCCGCCCGATCGTCGCGGACAAGGTCTCGAGAAGGCCGTCTCAGCCATGCGCCTCGGTCTTTTTATTATGAGCCTGCTGGCCTTGATGGTTGGCGTTTTTATTATTTTCAACTCGCTGAGCGTTAGCGTGAATCAACGTTGGAAAGAGATCGGCGTCCTGCGCGCGATTGGAGTTGAAGGTTCTCATATCCAACAGATGTTCCTGATCGAAGCGACACTGATGGGACTGGTCGGCTCGGCGCTCGGCGTCGGCATCGGTTTTGTAATGGCGCGCGGTGCGACGAGAATAATGAGCGCGGTTGTGACCTCGATGTACGGTCTGGTTTCCACACCCGAACCGCCCACCTTTCATTGGGACTACGCGATAACTGCTTTCGCTATCGGCGCCTTCGCTTCCCTGCTGGCCACGTGGTTGCCGGCGCGCGCAGCTTCGCGTCTCCATCCGGTGATGGCCTTGCGCAATATTGAACTGCAACGCCGCGAAGGAGTGCTCGGCTGGTCACGTTTTGCGCTCGGCCTCTTGTTCATCTTCGCCGGCCTCGGGCTGACGTTCTTTTCACCGCCGCGCGTTGGCCTGATGATTCATTTCACTTACTCGATCATGGTGCAGTTTGGCATGGTGCTGCTGTTGCCGAAATTGGTTGTCTGGGGTTCGCATCTCTTGCGACCGTTGATGGGCCGGTTCTTCGGCGCGGTGGGCGTAATAGCACTTGACGCAACGGTGCGCATGCCGCGACGCACGTCAGCGACGGTGGGCTCGCTGATGCTCGGGCTCTCATTCGTTTTCTCCGTCGGCGCTTTCATTCACAGCCATAAGGCCGCGCTCAATCGCATGATTGATCGCTGCGTTAACGCGGACTTGATGGTCGCCACTTCGGATCAACTGCGATCGCGCACTTATCATTTCAGCGATGCACAGGAACGGCGCGTCGCGTCGCTTCCGGGGGTGCTACATCTTGATGGCTTGCGCGTGACGGGTTTGACTTATGGAACCGAAGATTTGATCGTCATTGCCCGCGACATGGGTTTGTGGTTCGACAATTCGCCCGGACTGCTTGACGAAGGCGATGAAAGCAAAGCGCGCGAGTTGACCAGTCGCGGCGAAGGATTCGTGATCTCGCAGAATCAAGCGGTGCGCAGTGGCCTCGGGCTCGGCGATCAGTTGCGTTTGGAGACGCCGGCGGGGCCACTCGTTCGGCCGGTGGTTGGCATCCTCGAATTTTACTACGTGGAAAAAGGGACGGTGTTCATGGACCGCGAACTCTACAAGAAGTATTGGGGCGATAACGCGGTAGACCTCATGCTGCTCAATCTTGAGCCGGGTATTGATCGGTCAGCATTCAAAGTGGAAATAAACAAGGTCATGGCCGGCGAGCAGCGCGCGTTCATCTACACGAGTGATGAATACAAAGCGTGGAGCTCGCGTATGACCGATCAGTTTTTCACGCTGACTTACCTGGAGATGCTGATCGCCATCTTCGTAGCCGCCATGGGCTTGATCAACATGCTGGTGATTTCGGTTTCAGAACGGCAACGCGAGATGGGTATCCTGCGCGCCATCGGCGGACTGCGCGGTCAAGTGCGCAAGATAGTTTTGCTCGAGGCCGGCTCAATCGCACTGCTCGGCTTTGCCACGGGCATAATAGCCGGCGTGTTCAATGCTTACTTTTTGGTGCGGACCGCGGCGCGAATCATTGCGGGCTTTAACCTGCGTTTCGAATTTCCGCTGAGCGTGGTGCTGGCGACGTTGCCGGTAGTGCTCCTGGTCGCACTTGCCGCTGCCTGGTGGACCGCCCAGCGCGCGCTGCGACTGCCGGTGGTTGAAGCCATCGGCTATGAGTAAGACTCATTGCGGGATGCTGATTGCTCAATGCTCAAAGTCCGGGTCGCCGTTGCGTATCCTCAGAGTGTAGTCGTCAGTTTTTCGTAATTTGCTTTGGTTTCTTTGAGCCATTCCCTAAAGGTGGAGTGTTCCCCTGGCCGCTTCTGCATCTCCTCAAACTCATTGATGTATCGAAGCAACTCTAGTTTCCCATCCCTCAAGCCGCCTTCAACTATTTGGAGCAACGAGCCTTTTGACTTGTCGTCGAGAGACGGGAAGAGCGCGATCAGTTCGAGCACGACTGATCCATCCGTGGTCTTGCTTAGTGCATAAGCCTGTTCTTTCAATTCGTCTAATGTTGTGGTCACATCGCCATCGATTGTCTTTTTTGGTTCCTGGAGCAGAAGAAGAATTCGTCTACGCTGGATGTCCAGACCTCTGCGTTGTGCTTCTATTTCGGCAGCGGGCTCAACTAGACCATCATAAGTGCCGTCGTCGAACACCACAGTTCTAATAATGAGCGTTTGCTGGAGCGCAACGTCTGGGACAAAGCCGTTTGGAGTCATCCTGCCGCCACGCGAAATGCCAATATGTTCGACGGAGATACTCCCGGGGAGCATGACCGGGTGTTCCTTGTCACCTCCTTGCGATCGCAGGCCGCTTCCACCGTTACCATCGGCTGCGGGTATGAAAAGGTCAAGCGCGATAATCTTTTTGTTGGAGACATTTCGAAGTGAGAGCTGAAAACTGTCAGATAGTGGTGCTGCCTGATAAAAACCAACAACTTCAATGGCTTTGGTTTTGTTCTCCACCTTCGGCATTATCGGAGGTGACGGATCTTCGAAACGCGGCTTAGCTTTCACTACTCTCAGCACCAGGCACTCCAGGCCAAACTTCGTCAACTCTTCAGTCTTGACCGTCTCGTCTTCGCTTAGGCGATAGGTGTTGACCAGAACCTCCTTGTCATTTTCCAATCTCACTGACAGATGAGCGATAACAATCTCGGCTTCGCGAGCAATCTTGAAAACAATGCTAACGACCGGTATTTCCCCGCTCGAAGGTTTCCATGACTTGATACGCCTGAAGTTACTCCCTTCACCGCCCCCGCCATCGAATGCAGGTATCTCCCACGGTCTATCGGCACCCGTGTTGACCTCCAGGTCAAGTGCCGGGTTTGCTGTTCTACCTGGTCGCTGCTGCGCAACACCGCCAAAACATAAGAGCAGGATTGCCAGCAAGATCTGAAGCCCAAGACATGTTGTCGTTTGTCTCATCTCTCATCCTTACATAAGGTGGACGTCTGATACAGCCTGACACTTTAAGTCAAACTTCGCAATCGGGGCAGCCGCCAGACATCAGCTGCTAACGACTCAAAGCTCTCTTGTCATGAACACGCTATACGGATCTGCGACGTAAGCCGCAAACGGTCCGCAATAAGTAAAACCAAAACCAGCATATAGCTTACGAGCAGGCGCGAAGGCTTCCATTGATCCCGTTTCTAAACTTAACCGGCGGTAACCACGGCGCTGGGCTTCTTCAATAATGTGATTAAGAAGATTTCTTGCCACTCCTTTCCGAAGATGCAGCGACGCAGTCCGCATGGATTTGATTTCGCCGTGTTGCGAGTCGAGTTCTTTCAGGGCGCCACAACCAAGCAACTCGCCATTTTCCCGCGCGGTCCAAAAGGTAATTTCCGGTTTGCGCAGTCCCTCAACATCGAGAGCATGCACGCTCTCGGGCGGCGAGTGTTGCAGCGCACTCTGAATATGTTCCTGCAAAAGTTCGCGTATCTCGGAACCGCTTGGATCGTCAACCTTAATATTCATAAGAGACCCCACCTAATCATTTTACCCACGACGCTGATTGCTGACGAACTAATTCCAACTGTTCAATCATTGCAAGACTTGACCTGCAAACCGCGAATGAACTACAACTACCTCGATTACCCGCGAATAGATTTCCAGCCAGTCGCAAAGAGTTCCAACCAGTCTTGAGTTTGACGAATTGAAGCTTCGGTCGACGGCTCTCCAGGTCGGACCGCGAACAGTTCGCCCAGAGGTCTGACCCAGTTCTTCCATCCACTAAAACCAGGCCGGAGTATTCCGGCTCACAGGAGAAACAAAAATGCGTAAACTAGTTCTCGTCTCCCTAACGATCCTATTGTTCTGTTGCGCCGCACCCAGGAACCTACAAGCCCAACAGCCACAACCAACACCCCAGCCACTAACTTTCTACTACGACTACAGGGTGAATCCTGGCAAGGAAGAGGAGTTTATGAAACTGGTCCAGACCGTAGGCGCGCCAGTCCGCGACAAGTTACTGGCAGACGGCGTCATCCAGGCCTGGGGCATTGAGACTCCCATCCTGCGCTACCCCGCCGGGACGACACACCTTATCTGGTTTAGCGTTGCGAACTACGATGGTGTTGAGAAAGTTCTGAGCGCCATGGAAGCGCAGCTCGCAAAGCTTGCTGCAGATGAGGCCAAAGCCGCTGACGCCCCGCGCGCCAAGCGGCAGCAGCCGGCGATGACCACAGCAGAGCGCACTCGGGAGGTTTTTGACATGAGCAAAACGCGCGATTGGCTGACGCGCGATCTCGTTTCTAACTATGGCCCGCCCCCGGCCGCCGGGTCGCTGCCATTCACTCGATATAATTTTGTGAAAGCGAAAGTAGGCAAAGGCGCCGCATATCGCGCCGCCTGGGAGAAGTACAACAAACCTGTCTACGACAAACTTGTAGCCGACGGTGTCATCCTGGCCTATGGTATGGCCGCAGAGGATGTGAAGACTGACGGCGATTTCACTCACTTCATCTGGTTTGGGACCGCAAACCTGGCAGGCATTGAAAAGGTTGGACAGGCAATTGGCGCCGATCGAAGGCGTCGCTCAGAAGAGGAACGCACCGCTATAGCCGACCTCTTCACCAGCTTGACCGAACCTGATATGGCCAGGTCCATCATCACGCGGTCCAGGATTTTCAAAGTGGCGGGAATGAAGTAACCGAAACCGCAGACTTGAGCAGGTTGTTCAAGATCGAGTGCATACTGAAGGCCGGTCCCAAAAGGGGCTGGCCTTTTTCCTTGATCCTCTTCACGCCAGGCATCCTACTTGAGGAGCTTCGCGGCTTCGAGAATCTGTTCGGGGCGGGCGCGCACCCAGTAGTTCTCAGTGAGATTCACCCAGCGGACGGTACCCGTCGAATCCAAGAGGAACTCCGCCGGACGAGCAACGTCGTGACCGTTGATGCCGGCGCCAGCGTGAACCAGGTTGTAGCGGCGTATTGCTTCCGCTTTAGGGTCGGAAAGAATCGTAAATGTGTAGCCGGCTTGCTTACTCAGGTCGCGAGACTCTTCGGGAGTGTCTACGCTGATCGCAACCGGACGAATTCCCGCCTCACGAAACTTGTCCAGGCTCTGCTCGATGCTCCGCAACTCGGAGTTGCATGACGGTCACCAATAACCCCGGTAGAAGATCAGCAATACGCCTTTAGGAACAATTCGCGCTTGCCCCTCGCGGTTGAGGACCGGAGTGTTGCCCGAGAGCAGTTCGGAAAGCGATACCTGTGTGCCACTCGTGTCAGCGAGTGTAAAGTCCGGCGCCTTTTGCCCGACCTGCGGCGCACCGTGAGAAGCGGGCAGCCAGCGCGCCATGATTAAGAATGTGAAAACAAACAACCCGAGAATTACGACGCTGATGGTGGCGAGGACTGCGGAAACAATCCTGCCCGCGTAAAACCTGCGCCGTCCCTCACTTTCGGCCTTCTGCCCTGACCACGCGCGCCGAACTCCGAACAGCACGAGCGCAACTGCAACTGCAAAGAGCAGCAGGTTGGCCCAGGGAAAATCACGAGTGGCGGCAAACCTGACAAAGAGCAGGGGGTAGCTGAGAAATGCAAACACGCTGAGCAGGAAACCCGCCCAGATTTGCCAGTTGAATCTTTCATCCACCCGGGATATTAGCCGGGAACGGGTGGAAGGGGCAAAGAAAGGCAGAAGGCAGTAAGCAGTAAGCAGAATACAATCCGGGATTGCTGATCCTGACTGCTGACTGATGATTGCTGATTGCTGACTGCTACTAAGATACTTTGCTTCGGCGCGGCTCAAGAGTATGCTAGCGTCTATCTCTCCCAAGAATTGTCGGGCACCCCGACCGGCAGCGACCAACCATCAACTAGATTTAATGTCGGTCATGCGAACATTTCGTTGGCGGACATTTGGCGCGCGAACAATTGTTTGCGGAAGGGAGCATCACAATGAGGGTTCAGGTTTCGAGTTCAAGGATTGAACGGCGATTGAGGATTCTACGATGGAGTTTGCTATTCGTTTTTTGTCTCGCAACGTTTGTGGGCGGTAGTTCTACATCTCTGGCAGGCAATCGCTGCAAGGACCGCTGCAATGATGTTTATCGCATTCGGAGGGATGTGTGCAAAGCCATACCGCTAAAGGGCGAGCGCAAGAGTTGTGAAAGAGCAGCCAAGCGTGCGAAGGATGATTGTAAACATCGCTGCCGGTGAGC